>DASQIW010000123.1:0-73603 GCA_035631375.1 Streptosporangiaceae bacterium | reverse complement strand
CACTACTTCGCCATCGTCGACGAGGTGGACTCGATCCTGATCGATGAGGCGCGGACCCCGCTGATCATCAGCGGCCCGGTCGACCAGAACAGCATCTGGTACCAGACCTTCGCCGGGATCGCGCCGCGGCTGCGCCGTGGTGAGGATGGCGAGGGCGACTACGAGGTCGACGAGAAGAAGCGCACTGTCGGCATCACCGAGGCCGGCGTCAAGAAGGTCGAGGACGAGCTCGGCATCGACAACCTCTACGAGAGCATCAACACGCCCCTGATCAGCTTCCTCAACAATGCGATCAAGGCGAAGGAGCTGTACACCAAGGACAAGGACTACGTCGTCATGAACGGCGAGGTCCTGATCGTGGACGAGTTCACCGGCCGCATCCTGCACGGCCGGCGCTGGAGCGAGGGCATGCACCAGGCCGTCGAGGCCAAGGAGGGCGTGTCGATCAAGGACGAGAATCAGACTCTCGCCACCATCACGCTGCAGAACTACTTCCGCCTCTACGAGAAGCTGTCCGGCATGACCGGCACCGCGATGACCGAGGCTAACGAATTCCACTCGACTTACACCCTCGGCGTGGTCCCGATCCCGACCAACAAGCCGATGATCAGGGCCGACCAATCGGACCTCGTGTACCAGGCCGAGGAAGCCAAGTACGACGCGCTCATCGAGGACATTGCCGAGCGGCACGCCGCCGGCCAGCCCGTGCTGGTCGGCACGACGAGCGTGGAGAAATCCGAGCGCGTCTCCAAGGCGCTCGGCCGCATCGGCGTGCCGCACCAGGTGCTGAACGCCAAGTACCACGAGCGTGAGGCCGCCATCGTGGCGCAGGCAGGCCGGAGCGGCGCTGTCACCGTCGCGACGAACATGGCTGGCCGCGGTACCGACATCATGCTCGGCGGCAACCCGGAGTTCCTCGCCGACGTGGAGCTGCACGACCGCGGCCTGTCGCCGGTCGACACGCCGGAGGACTACGAGGCCGCCTGGCCCGACACGGTCGAGAAGTGCCGCAAGGCGGTGGCGGAGGAGCACGAGGCCGTCGTCGCGGCGGGGGGCCTGTACGTCCTCGGCACCGAGCGGCACGAGTCACGCCGGATCGACAACCAGCTGCGCGGCCGGTCCGGCCGTCAGGGTGACCCCGGTGAGTCGCGGTTCTACCTGTCGCTCGAGGACGAGCTGATGGTCCGGTTCAACGGTGACAAGATCGCGCACCTGATGCAGCTGATGAAGACGCCGCCGGAGGTGCCGATCGAGTCCAAGCCGGTGAGCCGGGCGATCCGGTCGGCCCAGTCGAACGTCGAGGCGCTGAACTACGAGATCCGCAAGGACCTGCTCAAGTACGACGACGTCATGAACCGGCAGCGGAAGGTCGTCTACGACGAGCGGCACCAGGTACTCGAAGGCGCCAACCTGGAGCCACAGGTCAGCGGCATGATCGACGACATCTCCGACGAGTACGTCGCGGGAGCGACCAGCGAGGGCTTCCCCGAGGAGTGGGACCTCGACAAGCTCTGGCGGGCGCTGAAGCAGCTCTACCCGATCAGCGTCACCGTTGACGACCTGGTCGAGGAGGCGGGGGGCGATCGGGCGCACCTGACCCGTGAGCACCTTGCCGAGGCGGTCAAGGAGGACGCCCACGCCGCGTACGCGCGCCGCGAGCAGGAGGTCGGCGAGGAGCTGATGCGGGACCTGGAGCGCCGGGTCGTCCTGTCGGTGCTCGACCGCAAGTGGCGTGAGCACCTGTACGAGATGGACTACCTGCGCGAGGGCATCCAGCTGCGTGGCTACGGTCAGCGCGACCCGCTGGTGGAGTATCAGCGCGAGGGCTACGACATGTTCACCACGATGATGGACGGCATCAAGGAGGAGTCAGTCGGCGCACTGTTTAACTTCCAGCTGCAGCCGATGCCCGATCCCATCGTGGCCGAGAACGGCGCGGCCCCAGCGATCGGCCTCGCCCCCGCGCAGCCAGCGCCCGCCCCGCCAGTCCAGCCGGCGCAGCCGAGGCCAGCTCAAGATCGCGACCAGGCGCAGCGGCGCGGCCAGCAGAGTCCACGGCACGCCGCCCAGGAGAGTCCGCGGCACGCAGCCCAGCAGCCCGCCGCCGATGGTGACGGAAACGTGCCGGCGGGGCTGGCCCGCGGGCTCGCCCGGCCGCAGCGTCAGGGGAACCTGGACTACAGCGCGCCGAGCGACGATGCCTCCGGCCGCGCCCAGCACTCGAGCGCGCGGTCTGGCGATGCCCAGTACGCAGGCGTCGGCCGGAACGCGCCCTGCCCCTGCGGGTCAGGCAAGAAGTACAAGATGTGCCACGGCGACCCGCGAAACCGCTAAGCCAGCTGCGAAGGCTCTCCAGTCGCCCGCCGGATTAACACCGGGAACGTGGTCGTCGTCCGGCGCGGCAGCTTGCGCCTGCGCCTCGTGCTGGCTGGTCAGGCCGAGTCGATGGCCGTGCAGCACCAGCGACCGCGGTCGGTCTCGTCCCGTTCCAGTCGCAGCGCCAGTACCCGGATCCGCGGGCCGAACCCGACGACGGCCGTGAGTTCCAGCACGCCGCTGGCCGGCGACGATGTCATCACGCGGCGGACCCGTGGGCGCTGGCCGCTCGCGACCAGCGGCCCGAGCTGGCGAATCTGCCGTCGGGCTCGGTCCGTCGTCCACGGCGTGAGCTGCCGGGCGGGCCGCGATCCGGCCAGCGTTTCCGCCAGTATCTGGGCAAACTGACCGGGCCAGCCGCGAGGGTCAGAATCGGGCGATCGCGCGGGCCCGGGGCGGTGCACACCGGCCGCGTCGGGCGTGCGGGCGGTTTCCGTGCTGCCGCGCAGCGGGTTGCGGCCGCGAGTGAAGGAGTCGTCGTTCCCCTCCCGCTCGTCGTCGTAAGGCGGCGCGGCCAGCGGTACCGGCACCTGGCGGATGGCGGTATGTTGCAGTGAAGTCTCCGGCATGCCTTCGAGTTCTACTCGGCGCTGGTGACATTCTGGCGCCGGAATGCTCGGCGGCCTGGGCTGGTTGCACCTTGGCAGCCACCGAGTAACTTCCAGGAGAGCCACAGTGTCGTCACTGCCACCGCTAGTCGAGCCGGCCGCTGAGCTGACGCTCGACGAGGTGAAGCGCTATTCGCGTCATCTGATCATCCCGGAGATCGGCATGACCGGGCAGAAGCGGCTGAAGAACGCCCGTGTGCTCGTCGTCGGGGCTGGCGGCCTGGGTTCGCCGGCTCTGCTCTACCTGGCCGCCGCCGGGGTCGGGACGCTCGGCGTCATCGATTTCGACATCGTGGACGAGTCCAACCTCCAGCGCCAGATCATCCACGGCCAGTCGGACATCGGCCGGCTGAAGGCGGAGTCCGCGCGGGATTCCATCGCTGAGATCAACCCGTTCGTCCATGTCCAGGTGCACTCCGAGGCCCTGAGCAACGACAACGTCCTGGAAATTTTCTCCAGATATGACTTGATTGTGGACGGAACGGACAATTTCGCCACGCGGTATATGGTCAACGACGCTTGTGTCCTGCTCGGCAAGCCTTACGTCTGGGGGTCGATCTACCGCTTCGACGGCCAGGCCAGCGTGTTCTGGGCCGAGCACGGGCCCTGCTACCGCTGCCTGTACCCGGACCCGCCGCCGCCTGGCATGGTGCCGTCCTGCGCCGAGGGTGGCGTGCTCGGCGTGCTGTGCGCCTCCATCGGGTCGATCCAGGTCACCGAGGCGATCAAGCTGCTGACCGGGACGGGCGACAGCCTCGCCGGGCGCCTCATGATCTACGACGCCCTCGAGATGACCTACCGGACCGTCCGGGTTCGCAAGGACCCTGAGTGCGCGATCTGCGGCAAGCACCCGACGATCACCAGCCTGATCGACTACGACGCATTCTGCGGGGTGGTGTCGGACGACGCCGCAGCGGCGGCTTCCGGCTCCACGATCTCGGCCACCGAGCTCAAGGAGATGCTGGACCGCAAGGACGACATCTTCCTGATCGACGTGCGCGAGCCGAACGAGTACGAGATCGTCTCGATCCCCGGCGCGACGCTGATCCCGAAGGACCAGTTCATTACCGGGGCGGCGCTGGAGAAGCTGCCGCAGGACAAGCGGATCGTGCTGCACTGCAAGAGCGGCGCCCGCAGTGCGGAGGCGCTCGCGGTGGTCAAGAACGCCGGATTCTCCGACGCGGTCCACGTCGGCGGGGGCGTGCTGGCCTGGGTCAACCAGGTCGACCCGAGCCTGCCGACCTACTAGTGATGGAGCTGTGACCGGATCGGGCTGGCCCGGCACCGCCCGGGCCGTCCACCGAGCACGTAAAATCCCGATGTGATGTCGCAGCCAGAGCCATCGGCAGGCTGGCCGGACGGCTCTGGCTCTGTCAGCGGGTACGGCCCTGCAAACCGTGCAGCGGTGTATCCTCCTTTGCCGGACCGGCCGGGTGTCGGCAGCCGTGCAGGCCGCCATCGCCGCCGGTTTGCGGTCTTCACCGTGCTGCTCGTCGTGGGGCTGGCAGGCCTGGCGGCGACGGCCGTGGGCATCGCCCACGGCGTGCTGCCGCGCCAGTTCACCGCGGCCCAGCGGCGTCAGATCAGCACCTGGGAGATGGAACGCCGCTGGCGCGCCCTCCCGGCCGGGAAGATCTTCCCGGCCTCTGTTTCCTATACAGTTCCGGCCGGGGACCTCAATGCCAGCAGTGACCTGACCCTGCAGGCGCAGCGCCTGGCGATCAGCCCGGCGGCGAGCTGCACTGGCGCTTTTGCGCCGGCGGCCGGGCGTGTGCTCGTCCAGCACGGCTGCTCAACGGTGCTGCGGGCTACCTACCTCGATGCCTCGGGCAGCATGGTGGCCACGATCGCCGTTGCGGTGCTGCCCAGCAGCTCCGCCGCTTCCGCTGCCTATGGCGGGCTGCCGGGCACGGCGGCTGGCACCCCTGGTCCTGCTGGCGCGTTTCCGGTGCCGGGAACGCCCGCGGCCGGCTTCGGTGACGCTGACCGGCAGCTGTCCAGCGGTATCGCGGCCGGGCCATACGTGATTGTGTCGACGGCCGGTTTCAGCGACGACCGGACCCAGCGCCTGTCGCCAGCAAATTACGTGAGCCAGGAGATGGACAGCCTCGCCAACGGCCTGGTCACAGCGGTGCAGAAGGTCCTCGGCAGGCCACCGCCTCGGCCTGTGTGCCCCGGAGCGCCGGGATGCTGAGGCCTCGTGGCCTGCGGGCGTCCGCGGTGGCAGCGGCGGGACTCGCGGCACTGGGCAGCGTCATGCTGTCGGCAAGCCCGGCCCGCGCCGACCCGATCGGGGTTCAGGCCTACGGCAGCGAGCAGTGGGTGCGCAGCACGCTTCACCTCCCGGCTGCCTGGACTAAGACACGGGGCGCCGGCGTGATCGTCGCGGTCATCGACAGCGGCGTCAACCCGTCCGTGCCCGACCTCGCCGGCAGCGTGATCACCGGCCCCGACTACAGCGGCGTCAGCACCCCGTCGTCGAACCCGAACTGGGGCGTGCACGGAACCTGGATGGCGTCTCTGGTCGCCGGGCACGCGCACGGTCCGGGTGACGGCATCCTCGGCAGCGCGCCGGCGTCCAGGGTGCTATCGATCCGGGTCATCACCGACTCGACCGATCCGAACTTCTCCAGGTACCAGAATGAGTCGGCGAGTCGCGGGCAGGACGAGCTCGCGGAGGCCATTACCTACGCGGTGGCGCACAGGGCGGGTGTGATCAGCCTGTCTCTCGGCTACAGCCTGCAGAGCCTGCAGGTGCGCCAAGCGCTGCAGGACGCCTATGACCACAACGTCGTGGTGGTCGCATCGGCGGGCAACTCCGGTGACGCGGCCGAAGTGGCCGGAACCAGAAGCGCACCTCCCTCGTTCCCCGCCAACTATCCTGGCGTGCTCGCGGTGGCAGCGGTGACCAGCACGGGCCAGGTGGCCAGCTTCTCCAGCGAGAATCTCTCGGTTCAGGTCGCCGCCCCGGGCAAGTGGGTGCCAGCCGAGGGCCGGGACGGCGGCTACTGGTACGTCAGTGGCACCAGCCCGGCATGCGCACTGACCGCGGGCGTCGCAGCGCTGATCAAATCCGCCTACCCACGGCTGACCGACGCGCAGGTCATCTCCGCCATCACCAGCAGCACGGCGTCCGGCAGCAGGCCGCGGGGCGGCTGGGACCAGCAGATCGGGTTTGGCGTCGTCAACGCCTCAGCGGCGCTGGCTGCGGCCGGGAGGCTCGCCGCTGCCAGCCCTTCGGCCGCTGGCCTGACGGCGGCCAGTCACTTCGGCGGCGGTCCGGCGGCCGTGCCGCCGGTGCCGGTACCGCCGCGCGGCCCGGGGGCGCTCATTGGCTATGCCCTGCTCGGGCTCGCCAGCCTCGCCCTGATCGCGTTCGCGACGAGCAGGATGCTGACGCCAGCGGGCGCACGTAGTCCTCGCGGCCCTCGCGCCGACGACCCGGGCGCCGACGGACCTGCGCTGGATCCAGCAACGCCTCCAGCGGACGACGCCGATCGCTGGGCCACGCCGGCGAATTCCCGGCTGCCCTGGCTGACCGGGCCGCCTTCGCCGCAGCCGCGGCACGCGGCACCGCGCGGCCAGGACGGCAGCAGACCGGCTTATCGTGACCGCCCGCCGCTCTGACCCCGCGCGCACCCGGCGCCGGTCCGACGTGGACGACTACACCAGCCGCGTGCTCGACGTTGTCGACGCGATCCCGGCGGGCTCGGTCATGTCCTATGGCGATGTGGCCGAAGCGCTCGGTGAGGGAGGCCCCCGGCAGGTGGGCCGCGTCCTCGCACTCTGGGGCGGCGGCGTCGCGTGGTGGCGCGTCGTCCACGCCGATGGCTCGCTGCTCGCCGGGCATGAGCGGGCGGCCCTCGCCCGCTATGCCGCAGAGAACACCCCGCTGCGCCAGTCAGCCGCGGGCGCGCCGCCCCGCATCGACATGCCGCGCGCTCGACTGCGTTCCTAAACAGTTTCTGTCGCGCGCGCGTCGTGACGGCCGGCTGTCGGTGGCGTCTGCTGGAATGCCAACCGAGATGGACATCACGCCGCCCGCCTACCGGCTCATCCGGCTGCCCGCGCCGGCCGTGACGCAGCCAGCACTCGACCAAGCCCAGCGCCAGGTAGTGGCGCACGCGGGCGGACCGCTGCTGGTCCTCGCCGGTCCGGGCACCGGCAAGACGACGACGATCGTCGAAGCCGTGGTCGACCGGGTTGCGCAGCGCGGCATCGACCCGGCACGTGTGCTCGTGCTGACCTTTAGCCGCAAGGCGGCGGCCGAGCTACGCGAGCGGATCATGCTCCGGCTGGGCACCACGGTCCGGCGGCCGCTGGCAATGACGTTCCATAGCTACGCCTACGCGCTGGTCCGCCGCGAGTTTGCACTGGCCGGTGCCCAGCCGCCGGTGCTGCTGCCCGGTCCTGAGCAGCTCCTCGAGGTGCGCAGGCTGCTGCGCGGCGAGGCTGCCGATGGTGCGCGGGGGTGGCCCGACCGGCTGCGGCCCGCCATCGGGACCCAGGGTTTCGCCGCCGAGCTCCGCGACTTCCTGCTCCGGGCCGCAGAGCGGGGCCTGGATGGGAAGAACCTGACCATGCTCGGACGGGCGCACGGCCGAGACGACTGGATCTCGGCCGGCCGCTTCTTCGAGTCGTATGCGGCTCGGTTCGACCTGGCGCCGGTGCCTGCCTACGACTACGCGGACATCGTGCGGATCGCCGGCGCGCTGCTGCGGCGCAGCGCGGTCCGCAGCAGGGAACGAGCTGCCTATGACGTCGTGCTCGTCGACGAATACCAGGACACCGACCCCGCACAGGAGGAGCTGCTGGCTCAGCTCGCCGGGGATGGCCGCGACCTGATCGTGGTGGGCGATCCCGACCAGTCGATCTACGCGTTCCGCGGCGCCGACGCGGACGCGATCGGCCGCTTCGCTGACCGGTTCCGGCGCCCGGATGGCGGGCCCGCGCAGATCGCGGCGCTGCGCACGTCCCGGCGCAGCGGGACCGCCGTGCTGGCTGCGTCGCGACGGGTGGCCGCCCGGCTGCCGAGGTCGCTCGGGTCGGCTGACGCGGCCACCAGCAGAGAGCACCGGATGCTGATGCCCCTCGCAGGCACCGATCCTGGCGAGGTCCGGATCATCGTCGCGGCGAGCGCCAGCCAGGAAGCCGCCCTGATCGCTGACACGCTGCGCCGGGCTCACCTGCTCGACGGTGTCCCCTGGTCGGCGATGGCGGTTCTGGTCAGGTCGGCGGTTCGGCAGGCACCGCTGCTGAGGCGCGCGCTGACGGCAGCCGGCGTGCCGGTGGCGGCGCCGGGCGATGAGTTGCCGCTGGGGCTCGAGCCGGGGACCCGGCCGCTCCTGCGGCTGATCGAGTTCGCGATTCAGCCCGACACGATGGACGAACCGGGCGCGGCGGAGCTGCTGACCAGCCCGCTCGGGGGCACGGACGCGCTCGGGTTGCGCCGGCTGCGCCGCGGGCTGCAGGCGGCCGCGCGGACGGCCGGTCAGCCGCCCGCGGAGGAGCCGCTCGCCGCAGCGCTGCGGGATCCTCGGGAGCTGGCTCAGGCCGGCTGGCCCGATGCCTGTACCGCTGCGGGCACGCCGGATGCGGCAGCCGGGCCTTCCGATCCGGCGGTGGCGGCTGCTCGCCGGATCGCGCGGCTGATCGACGTCGCCCGCAGTGCCGCGCTTGGCGGCACACCGCACGAAGTGCTGTGGGCCGTGTGGCAGGCGTCGGGGCTGGCCGCGGAGTGGCAGGTGGCGAGCGCTGCGGGCGGGACACGCGGCGCCAGGGCGGATGCTGACCTTGATGCGGTCGTCGCGCTGTTCGACGCAGCGGCCAGGTTCACGGGCCTGCTGCCACACGGGTCGACCCGGCTGTTCCTCGACAGCGTCTCCGGCCACGAGATCGCGGGTGACACCCTCGCCGAGCGCGCGCCCGCTGGCGAGTCCGTCACCCTGCTGACGGCGCACCGGGCCAAGGGACTGGAATGGGACGTCGTCGTCGTGGCGGGCGTCCAGGAGGGCAGCTGGCCGGACCTCCGCCAGCGCGGTTCGCTGCTCGGCATGGACGAGCTCGTCGACGTCGTGGCGGGCCGCGCTCCGGGCGAGGCTCGTCTCAGTGCCGGTGTCAGGGCCGCGGGGACGATCAGCCGGCTGCTCGCAGAGGAGCGGCGGCTGTTCTACGTCGCGGTGACCAGAGCACGGCGCCACCTCATCGTCACCGCCGTCGGTGCCGAGGACGGCGACGAGCAGCCGTCCAGGTTCCTCGCCGAGCTGGCGGGAGACGACATCGAGATCGAGCGTGTCGCTGGCACCGGGCGTCGCTGGCTGTCGCTGCCGGCTCTGACGGCCGAGCTGCGCCGGGCAGCAGCCGACCCTTCGCTGCCCGACCACGTGCGGGCGGCGGCGGCGCGCGAGTTGGCCCGCCTCGCCGCGGCCGGGGTACGCGGGGCAAGTCCGAGCCACTGGTACGCGCTGACGGAACCAACCGCAGCCGGCGAGCGGCTGCCGGGCACTCCGCAGGTGTCGCCGTCCAGGGTGGAGTCATTCACCCGGTGCGGCCTGCGCTGGCTGCTGGAGGCTGCCGTCGGGGTGCGGTCACCGGGCACAGCCCAGCACCTGGGCACGCTCATCCACGCGGCCGCGGCGCTGGCCGCTGGCGGCGCGGATGACGGCGAAGTGGCCAAGCGCGTCGACGAGCTGTGGCAGCACCTGGACTTCGGCAGCGCGTGGTACAGCGCCAAGCAGCGCGCGACCGCCGAGACGATGGTCGGCCGGTTCCTGGCCTGGCAGCGCGCGAACCCGCGCGAACTGGTGGCGGTCGAGCAGGAACTGCGCGTCAAGATGGGGGAGATCACCATCACCGGACAGGTCGACCGGCTGGAGCGCGGCGAGGGCGGCACCGCGGTCGTGGTCGACCTGAAGACCGGAACGGGCCGGCCTGCAGACACGGAGCTGGACCGGCATCCGCAGCTCGGGGTCTATCAGCTGGCCGTGCTGCTGGGCGCGTTCGAGCAGTTCGGCCTGTCGCAGCCAGGCGGCGCCGAGCTCGTCCAGATCGGCAAGGCCGGCCTCAAAGCGCGTGCCAGGGTGCAAGCCCAGCGTGCGCTGGGCGACGACCCCGATCCGGGCTGGGCCGCGGCGCTGGTGGAGACGGTCGCGACCGGAATGGCGGGCCCGGCGTTCACGGCAGCCGCCAACCCCGGCTGCCGGGTCTGCCCGGTCGCGTCAAGCTGCCCGGTAGACGAGCGGGGCGGGCAGGTGCAGACGTGACCCGGCTCCGCGGGGCCGACCGCGAAGGACGGCCGGCGTGACGTCGCGGATCGCGTGCTGCCAGATCGCGCTGCGTGTCGGCGAGAGCGACGCCAACCGTGGCGCTGCCCTCGCCGCCGCAGCAGCGGCGGCGGCGGACGGTGCGTCCATAGTCGTGCTCCCCGAGTTGTCCGCTAGCGGGTACGTATTCCGCGGTGAGGCCGAGGCGCGTGCGCTGGCCGAGCCGGCGGACGGACCGACCGCGGCAGGCTGGGCGAGACTTGCGCGCCAGCGGGGCGTCACGATCGTCGGTGGCATCTGCGAGCTCGGCGACGACGGCCTGCTGTACAACAGCGCGCTGGTGGTCGATTCTGCGGGACTTCGCGCGACGTACCGCAAGGTCCACCTGTGGGATGCGGAGAAGCTTGTCTTCACGCCTGGCAGCGGCCTGCCGCCCGTAGTCGAGACGGCGGGGACACTGCTCGCGGTGCTGATCTGCTACGACCTGGAGTTCCCCGAGTGGGTCCGGTTGCCGGCGCTGGCCGGGGCTCAGCTCTTGTGCGTTCCGGCGAACTGGCCGGCCCAGCCGCACCCGGCGGGCGAGCGGCCGATGGATGTGGTCCGTGCCCAGGCTGCTGCGGCTGTCAACCGGATGTTCATCGCGGTCTGCGACCGGGTCGGTGGCGAGCGGGGCGTGGAGTGGGTCGGCGGGTCGGTGATCATTGATCCCGGCGGGTGGCCGCTTGCCGGTCCCGAGCCAGGTGACAGCGAGCTGACCTTCGCGGCTGACTGCGACCTCGCCGCGTCGGCAGATAAGAGGATTTCGGAGCGGAACGACGTTCTTTCTGACCGCCGCCCCGACCTGTATCGCGGTGTCATCGGCGAGGAAGACAGATGACGATCGTGACGGCCCGGTATAGCCCAGGCCAGCTCGCACGGCTGCTGGGCGCGCCTGAGCCAACGCCGGAACAGGCGGCCGTGATCGGCGCGCCGCTGGCGCCGATGGCGGTCATTGCCGGGGCGGGCTCGGGGAAGAGCGAGACTATGGCCGCGCGCCTCGTCTGGCTGGTCGCCAACCAGCTGGTGCGGGCCGACCGGGCGCTGGGCCTGACCTTCACCAGGAAGGCAGCCGCTGAGCTGGCCAGCCGGGTCCGGGCCCGGATGGCGGGCCTGCGCCGCGCCGGGCTGGAGCTAGCGCCAGGCGACGACGACGAACCCGCGGGCGAGCCCGTCATCGCCACGTACCACGCATACGCGGGGCGGCTCGTGGCCGACCACGCGTTGCGCGAGGGCCTGGAGCCAACGCTGCGGCTCATCACGCCAGCGGTGTCCTGGCAGCTCGCGGCCGGCGTCGTCGCCGCTTACGAAGGCCCGGCCGACGCGCTGGAGTGGACCCCCGCTACGGTGACCGCGGCCGCGCTGAGTCTCGCCGGGGAGATGGCCGAGCATCTGCGGAGCGGCGCGGACGTGCGCCAGGTCGCCGCCTGGATCGACAACTGCCTGGCATGCCTGCCCGGGCGCGTGCCCAAAGCCGTCCTGGACGTGCGCGGGACCCAGCGGACCAGGGAGCAGTTGCTCCCCATGGTCGCTGCGTACGCGGCGGCGAAGGCGGCCAGGGAAGTCGTCGACTACGGCGACCAGATGGCGCTCGCCGCCCGGATCGCTGCCGGGCATCCGGTCGTAGGGGAGTCGGAACGTGCCCGTTATGAGGTCGTGCTCCTCGACGAGTATCAGGACACGTCGCACGCGCAGCTCGTGCTGCTGAAGTCCCTGTTCGGTCACGGGCATCCGGTGACCGCGGTCGGTGACCCGTGCCAGTCCATCTACGGCTGGCGCGGCGCGAGCGCCGGCAACCTGCGCCGGTTCAGTGCCGACTTCCCTGCTGCCGACGGCGCGCCAGCCGCAGTGGCGGTGCTCTCGACGAGCTTCCGCAACACCGGCAGCGTGCTGCGGACGGCGGGTGTGCTCCAGGAGGAGCTGCGCGCGGCGGCACCTGATGTTCCGCTGCTCGTGGCGCCACCGGGCCGGGCAGAGCGCGGCATGGTCCGATGTGCGCTGCTGGAGACAGCGGGTGACGAGGCGGCGTGGGTTGCCAGCCAGGTGGCCGGGCTGCTCGAGCTGGCCCCAGGACTGGCGCCCGACGGCAGGGCCTGGCCGGACGGCAACTCTGCGAAGGTCAGGCCCGGTGACGTCGCCATCCTGTGCCGCAAGCGCGCTCAGTTCCCGGCGCTGCGCGCCGCGCTCGAGGCAGCCGGGATCCCGGTCGAGGTGGTCGGTCTCGGTGGCCTGCTGACCGTCCCGGCAATCACTGACATCGTGGCGACTCTCCAGGTGCTCCACGATCCCACCGCATCCGGCGCCCTGGCGCGGCTGCTGACCTCGTCGCGGTGGCGGATCGGCCCGGCCGACCTGGTCGCGCTCGGCCGCCGGGCCCGGGCGCTGGCGGCTGCGGCCGACCCGGCGGCGGGCTCGCCCGTGGACGTGATGACAGCCGCCGTCAGCGACCTGACCAGGGACACCGGCAGCCTGGTCGAGGCCCTCGACGACCTCGGCAACCCGGACGGGTACACCTCAGCCGGGTACGCGCGGATGTCATCCCTGGCCGGTGAGCTGCGGGTGCTGCGCGGCCACGTCGGCCGGCCGCTGGCTGAGCTCGTCCTCGAGGTCGAGCGGACGCTGGGGCTGGACATCGAGGTGGCCTCCCGGCCGGGCACTGATCCGGCCGCGGCCAGGGCGGACCTCGATGCGTTCGCTGACGCGGCGGCCGCCTTCGCCGGGGACACCCGCGAGCCGACGCTCGGCGCGTTCCTCGCCTACCTGGCTGCGGCCGAGTCGGAGGAGTTCGGCCTGGAAGCCGGGCAGGTCGGCGAGACGGACTCGGTCAAGCTCGCCACCGTGCACGCCGCCAAGGGTCTGCAGTGGGCTGCGGTGTTCGTGCCCGGACTCGCCGGCGGCGCCCAGCGTCACGTCTTTCCGGCAAAACCCCGGGTCTCGACCCGCTGGACCGATAACGCCCGGCTGCTGCCATTCAGCCTGCGGGGTGACGCCGCCGACCTGCCGGCGCTCACCGGCCTGTCCGGCACCGAGCTGGAGAGCTTCACCGCCGCCTGCACCGCGCGGGACCTGGCGGAGGAGCGCCGGCTCGCCTACGTCGCGGCAACGCGCGCCGGCTACCTCCTGGGCTGCTCGGGCTACTGGTGGTCAGACGGGACATCGCGGCTCGGGCCGTCGCAGTTCCTCACCGAGATCCGCTCGGCGTGCGCCGACGGGGCCGGAGAGGTGACCGAGTGGCAGCCGGAACCGGAACCGGACGCTGTCAACCCGGCCCTCGCCGAACCTCTCACCGCCAGCTGGCCGGAAACCGGCAACCCGCCGCCCGAGGCAGTTCGGGACGCAGGGGCGCTCGTCGATGCTGCGCTCCGCGACCTGCGCGCAGCGAGCCGGACGGCGGGCGGCGGCGCGGCGGCGCCTTCGCAGGAGGACGCGCAGGCACATTCGCCGGGAGCCGACCAGGAAGCAGTTTCGGCGGACGGTTACGCAGAACTCCTCGCCGAGTGGCACCGGGACACCGACCTGCTGCTCGCCGAGCGCGCGAGCCGGCAGGCTGGCCAGCAGGCGACCGTTGGCCTGCCGCGGCAGCTGGCGGTGTCTGCGCTGGTCACCATGGCCAGGGATCCGGCTGAGCTAGCCCAGCAGGTGCGCCGGCCGATGCCGCGCGGGCCGGTGCCGCAGGCTGCCAGGGGCACTGCGTTCCACTTGTGGCTCGAGCAGCGGTTCGGGCAGGCACCGCTCATCGGCACCGACGAGCTGCCGGGCGCAGCCGACGAGCTGTCCGCCGAGCCCGGTGCCCCCGACCTTGAGTCGCTCAAGGCTCGGTTCGAGGCCGGCGAGTGGGCGAGCCGATGGCCGGCCGAGGTGGAGGTTCCGTTCGACACGCTGATCGGCGACCGGGTGGTGCGCGGCCGGATCGACGCGGTGTTTGCCGACGCTCCCGGCGGCGGGTTCGATGTCGTCGACTGGAAGACCGGCCGCCAGCCCTCGTCCGCGACGGAAAAGCGGGCCGTCGCCGTCCAGCTGGCGGCCTACCGGCTGGCCTGGGCAGCGCTCGCCGGCGTCGGCGTTGACGAGGTCCGGGCCGCGTTCTACTACGTCGGCGACAACGTCACGGTCCGGCCGGCCGACCTGCTGGACGCCCGTGGCCTGGCCGCGCTGATCGAGGGCGTCGAAGCGCCCGGTGAGCCCTAGCGGCCCGCCGGGCCAGCCAGGACTGGCGCCCGCCAGCCCGTTCCTCTGCCTTCGGCAGATTGCCTTGGTCCGCGGCTATGCGGCGGGTAATCGTGGATCTGCAGGCTGGGAGGAGACAGACATGCCAGACGCCGCAACGATCAGCGGGACGCTCGACGATCAGCTCGTCGCGCGGCTGCTGTACCAGCGCATCATCGTGCTGGGCAGCGAGGTCGATGACCGGATCGCGAACCGGCTGTGCGCGCAGCTGCTGCTGCTGTCAGCCGATGACCCGCGCGCGGACATCAGCCTGTACATCAACTCGCCCGGTGGCTCAGTGAGCGCCGGGCTTGCGATCTACGACACGATGCGCCTGATCCCGAACGACGTCAGCACGCTGGCGCTAGGACTGGCCGGCAGCATGGCGCAGTTCCTGCTGTGCGCTGGGTCACCGGGCAAGCGATTCAGCCTGCCGCACGCGCAGATCCTCATGCACCAGGGGTCGGCCGGCTTCGGGGGCACCGCCGCCGATGTCGAGATCTACGCCGCGCAGCTCGAGCGGACCTCGGAACTGATGCTGCGGCTGATCTCCGAGCACACCGGGCAGCCGGTCGAGCGAGTCCGCGCCGACAGCATGCGCGATCGCTGGTTCAGCCCGACCGAAGCGCTCGAGTACGGGATAGTTGACCACATCGTGTCCAGCGTCGAGGACGTGCGGCCCGCTGTCGTCGGCCGGATGGCGAGGCTGTAGGCAATGAGCCAGTACACGATTCCCACCGTGGTGGAGCGCACGCCGATCGGCGAGCGCGCCTACGACATCTACTCCCGGCTGCTGTCGGAGCGGATCGTCTTCATCGGCACTGAGATCGACGACGGTGTCGCCAACGTCGTGATGGCGCAGCTGCTTCATCTGGAGGCGGCCAGCCCGGACCTGGAGATCAGCCTCTACATCAACTCACCTGGCGGCTCGTTCAGCGCACTGACCGCGATCTACGACACCATGCAGTACATCAGGCCGGAAGTGGCGACGATCTGCATGGGGCAGGCGGCGTCTGCGGCGGCGGTGCTGCTCGCGGCCGGCGCGCCGGGCAAGCGCGCGGTGCTGCGCCACGCCAAGGTCCTGCTCCACCAGCCGTCGAGCCAGTCCCAGGGCACTTTGCCCGACCTCGCCATCCAGGCCAAGGAGCTCGTCAGGGTCCGGGCCGAGGTGGACGAGATCCTGAGCGAGCACACCGGTCATCCGGTCGCGAAGATCCGCGAGGACACCGACAGGAATAGGACCTTCAGCGCCCTGGAGGCAGTCGACTACGGATTGGCCGACCGCGTCATCAGCAGCCGCAGGGAGGAGCCCGCCGGGCTTGCCCGGGTCTGACGATCACGCGGCCGCGATCACGCGGCCGCCCTCACGCGGCCAGCCTGCAAACTGCGTCCTGTGCGCCGCGGACCGGCGAGCTCAGGTCGCCGCGCGCACTCTGGTCGCCTGCCGGCGACTCGCTCACTACCGCGCCATCTGCCGGCCTGCCGTCGGCGCCCGATTCGGCCGCCGAGTCGGCCGGCCGGTCGAGCGGAAGGGCGTCGTTGGACCCTTGCTGCCCATAGAAGGGCCGCATGGATCCCACCATGCCCCTGCGGTCGGGCGGAGGTTGCGGGCTGGCTGGCGGCGCGGCACCGTCGCGGAATGCCCCGATCCTTACCACGCCGGGCCGGCGACGGCGCTGGTCGAGCAGGTCATGCCCGACCGCGGCCAGCAGCTCGGACAGGTCGATCTGCAGCGCCGCGCACAGCGCGGCCAGGATCTCCGACGACGCTTCCTTGCGGCCACGCTCCAGCTCGGACAGGTACTGCATCGAGATCCGGGCGGACGCGGCCACGTCTGCCAGCGTGCGGCGCTGGCTTAGCCTGGTGCGCCGCAGCACGCCCCCCACGATCGTCCGCAGCAGCGGGCTGGGTCCCTGCTGGCGCTGCGATTGACCGAACGCCAGCAAGTCGCGCATCGCCGTTCCTCCCGCTATCTGCCCGCCATCGTCGGACCTAGCGCAAGCTACGGTACCCAGCGCCAAGCCGCAGGTGACGTGATTTCGCAGCTGGCGTAAGGTGCGGCCGGCGGGCCTGGGAACGCCGAGTCTGGCTGATCATCCGCCGGGGTATGTACCGGTGTCGGCATACGGCGGACAGGAGCGACCGGTGGCAGATCGCGTCAGGCGGATCAAGGCCTGCCTCAACGGGGGCAGGGATCCGGCTGAGCACCCGGCGGTGCCGGTAACCCCCGAGCAGCTGGCGACCGCCGCAGCGGCCGCCGTATCGGCCGGTGCCGAGGCGCTCCACGTGCATCCACGGGGGAGCGATGGCCGGGAGTCGGTCCGGGCTGCCGACGTCGGCGCGGCGATAGCTGCGATCCGGGAGGCAAGCCCGCGTGCGCCAGTCGGTGTGACGACCGGGTTGTGGGTGACCGGCGGCGATGTGGTGGCGAGACGCGAGGACGTCGCGGAATGGGCCGATCTGCCGCCGGAAAGGCGACCCGATTTCGCCTCGGTCAACATCAGCGAACCGGGCTGGCAAGAGCTGGTGGCCATCCTGGACGAGACTGGCATCGGCGTCGAGGCGGGCGTCTGGTCCGTTGCCGACGCCGCCACGGCCGCGTCAGCGGACGCGGACTGGCTGCGCATTCTCGTCGAAGTCGGCGACCCCCCTTCCGCCGGGGCGACGGCGCGGGCTGATGAGATCCTGGCGCAGCTCAGCTCGGCAGGCACATCCGCGCCGGTACTGCTGCACGGCGCGGGCGACAGCTGCTGGCCACTCGTGGTGCACGCCGGTCTGCTCGGCCTCGCGACCCGGATCGGGCTGGAAGACGTGCTGGCGGGTCCCCACGGTCAGCAGATTGCCGACAACGCCGAGCTGGTCCGGCTGGCTCTGGTCGAGTGGACGGTCGCCCCGAGCGGCTGACGTGGCACTTCGCAGCCGAGCCGCGAAGGTCGGGACTGGCGACTTGGGTAAGATGCCCGGAGCTAAGGATGGGGGGCGCTGGTGACCGAGCGGCGAGTCGCCATGAGCGACGGCATCGCGGAGCGCGTCGTGCGACGCGCTATCGCGCACCTGGCAAACTCCTACTCCCGCGCGCCGGCCAAGGCGAGCTCCGCCAAGGAGCTGCTCGTGCACGCGCTTGAGGGTGCAAACGCCGACGCCGACGAGTCCGACGGCTATGCGGCGGCAGCGGCCATCGCGGCGCTCGCGCACGGGATCGAGGCCGAGGTCGGCCGGGGGCTGGACTGGCTTGCGGTGGCCGCCCTGCAGGAATGGGACTTCCACCACCCGGAAAACCCGATCTAGGCTGCCTTGCCCGGTTGGCATCGTTCTGCTCTGCCAGAACCGGTTCCGCGGCCAACGGACTAGCTGGATCGTAGGACCTCGTTATTAGCGGTTGACCGAGTCTCGCGCAGCAGCTGGGATACCCGCTGCGCTGAGACCCCCAGAACCGTGGCGATGTCGCGACCGGTCAGCCCCGCAGCCTGGAGACGGGCCGCAACCATCCGCGAAGCCTGGGCCGCGGACCGCCGCGCCGCCTCGGCGTCGCGGACCGCATCCCTGGCCGCGCGGACTGCTTGGTCGAGTCCGCCACCAACCTCGGGAGTGATCTCGACGTCAAATGATCCGTCGGGCACCCCCCGCATCAGCGAGATGTAGTCGCGGACCATGCCCTCTGCCTCGGCGAGGCTGCGGGACTGGGTGACCCCCTCACCTGCGATGTGAAGTTCCCAGCCGCGCTTCCAGCGCTTCGCCGTCACGCTATAGCTGGTCACTGGAGCCACCCCTCCGGCAGACATGCCATCCGATCGATCGTGCTCCGGACGACGCCGGGCGAGATCACCTTGTGCCTGGGCACGTTCGCGCTGTGCTGGCCGCATGGGTATGTCCATTTCGTGTGCGGGCCCGACCTTGCCGCCACGACGCACCCCGCGCGCAGCAGTGCGCGTTCGACGTCCCGCACGCGCATCGCAGTTGCCATGCGCGGAATCTAGGGTGCCTAGATGCCGATTCCTAGTATTAGTTGATCCCTGTGGAGAAGCAACCCACAGAGCAGCCTTTCCACAAACAGGTCAGTGGATCAGAGGTGCCGCTCCAGGGACTCCATCTTCGACTGCATGCCGCCGGTCACGCCCGGCCGGATGTCGGCCTTGAGTGTGACGCTGACCCGCG
The DNA here is from genome assembly GCA_035631375.1 of Streptosporangiaceae bacterium. Taxonomy (GTDB): domain Bacteria; phylum Actinomycetota; class Actinomycetes; order Streptosporangiales; family Streptosporangiaceae; genus JAJYUU01. The sequence continues at coordinate 54,960 of DASQIW010000123.1, read as the reverse complement.
GAGCCCTGGCCGCGACTGCGTCGCACGCGGCCTTGACGACGGCCATCACCTCGTCCCAGTCGCCCTCGATTGTGGTGAACATTGAGTCGGTACTGTTCGGCAGTCCGCTTTCGCGCACCACACGGACCGCATCTGCGACGTAGCCGGCGACGTCCTCGCCAACCCCCAGCGGTGTCACCGAGAACGCAACAATCATCGTCAACCCTCCGCTGCTGCGCGCCGCTCGTTACGCGGACGCCGCTGTCTCTCCGGGCCCGCCATGCTAGCGCCGATACGATCGACACGCGGGACCCGCCCGGGACCGCGGAGCGAGCAGGAGGAGCGTCATGGACGTCCGCCAGTACGTGGAGGACAACGCGACCGAGTTCTTTGCGGCGCTCAGCCAGTGGCTCGCCATCCCGTCCATCTCGGCGGACCCGGCACGCCGCGATGACATCGGTCGTTCCGCAGAGTGGCTGAAAAACCATCTCAAGGGAACGGGGTTCGACGTGGCGGAGGTCTGGCCAACGGACGCGGCAGGCTCGGCTGGACCACCTGCCGTGTTTGCCGAGTGGCGGGCCAGTGATCCGGCGGCGCCAGTGGCGCTCGTCTACGGCCACCACGACGTGCAGCCGGTCGAGCCGCTCGAGGAGTGGGACAGCCCGCCTTTCGAGCCGGCGCAGCGTGACGGCCTGCTGTTCGGCCGCGGTGCTTCTGACGACAAGGGTCAGGTCTTCTTCCACGGTCTCGGCCTGCGGGCGAACCTCGCGGCATCGGGCGCGACGCGGCCTCCGGTCACCATCAAGATGCTGATCGAAGGCGAGGAGGAGGCTGGCTCCCCGCATTTTGCTGACCTGCTGCGCGCGCACCTCGACCGGCTCGCCTGCGACGTGATCGTCGTGACGGACACCGGGATGTGGGCGGCCGACGTCCCGTCCATGTGCGTGGGGATGCGCGGCGTCGTCGATGCGGAGATCGACCTGCGCGGGCCGGAACGCGACCTGCACTCTGGCTCGTTCGGCGGCGGCGTGCCGAACCCGCTCCACGTGCTGTCCGATTTGCTGTCCGGTCTGCACGACAGCGACGGACGAGTGACGGTGCCGGGGTTCTACGACGACGTGCTGCCGATCTCGGCAGCCGAGCGCGAGCTGATTGCCCGGCTGCCCTTTGATGAGAAGGCGTGGCTGGCCGACGCTGGGCACAGCGGAGCGGTGGCTGGCGAGGCCGGCTACAGCACGCTGGAGCGGATCTGGACACGGCCGACGGCCGAGGTCAACGGCATGTGGGGCGGCCACACGGGCGCAGGCGGCAAGACGATCGTGCCGGCTGAAGCGCACGCGAAGCTGTCGTTCCGCCTCGTCGCGAATCAGGATCCGGAAGCGGTCATCGAGGGCCTCCGCCAGTACGTCAGGGATCACAGCCCCGCTGGCATCCAGGCGATGGTGACCTCCAGCGGCGGGGGTGTGCGACCCTGCTTCGCGGCACCGGACGCGCCAGCGGTGCGCGCGGGTCGGCGGGCCATGGAGCGGGCATTCGGCACGACCGTCCTGTTCACGAGGGAGGGCGGCAGCGGCCCGGAGGCCGACCTGGCCGACATCCTGGGCGCGCCGCTAGTCTTCGTGGGAGTCGGACTGGACTCAGACCGAATCCACGCACCGAACGAGCGAGTGGAGATGGCACTGCTGCTCAAGGGCGCTGAGGCGGCCGCGTACTTGTGGGATGAACTGGCCGCGGTGGCGGCTGAGCTCACGGTGCGGGGAAACCGTACTGGCACCGGCCGGTGAGTGCCGCGGCGAGCGTCCCTGACAATGGTGATGCGCCCGAGCGGACGGAGTTTAGGCCGCTGGGACCAGTGCGCGGGGCACAGTCGTCCCTGACCGGGCCAGCACTGACCGATCTCACGCTGGCGCGGGGTGACGTTGACCGCTCGTCATACCTGCGCGGGAACGACACGTGGCTGGACCAAGCCTGGGCCGACCCAGCCACCCGGGTGCTGGTTGCCGAGCACGGCCGCGCGCTCTGCGAGATCAGTGACGAGAGAGCGGAACTGGTCTTCTTGACCCCTTCCGAGGCTCCCGACGGGGTTCGGTTCCTGCTCGGCGTGGACGAGGGCAGTACGGCGTACTTCGGCGTCGCCGGGCCATTGCTCGATCCTCGGCCGGACAGCGGCCTGCGCGCTTCGCCGCTGCGCGAGGCTGGTCCGCTGCTCTCCGACCGGGACGCCGGGCTGATGACGCACGCCGTCGCGCTGGCCAACTGGCACGAGACGTTCACGCACTGCCCGCGGTGCGGCACGCCCACCGACCCGTTCGCGTCCGGGCACGGCCGCAGGTGCCCGGCTGATGCCAGCGAGCACTTCCCGCGGGTTGACCCGGCGATGATCGTGCTGGTCACAGATCCCAACGACCGCGCCCTGCTGGCTCGCAATGCGATGTGGCCGGAACGCCGGGTGTCCGTCCTCGCCGGCTTCGTCGAGGCGGGCGAGTCCGCCGAGCAGGCCGTCGCGCGGGAAGTACAGGAGGAGACCGGCATCACCGTCGAGGCGGTGACCTATCTCGGCAGTCAGCCGTGGCCCATGCCGCAGAGCCTGATGCTCGGCTTCCGCGCCGCCGCGACCCGCACCGAGATCATGGTGGATGCCGAGGAGATCGCGGAGGCGCACTGGTACAGCCGGGACGAGTTGCGCGATGCCATCGCCAGCGAGGCCTTGCGCCTGCCTCCGCCGGTGTCGATCGCCCACCGCATCATCCAGTCCTGGTACGGGAGCGAGCTCCCCGGCAGCTGGTAATCAGCCTTGCGCGCGCTGCGTGTGCGTGAGCAGCTGTGTCTGTGAATGTTGCTGCAGAGGCAGCATTCCGTCAGGCTGAGTGTCATGGCGGGTGCCATGAACTCGTATCAGGCCGGGTCCCTCGTCGGGACGCTCCTGATCCCGGTTGTACTGCTGGTCGTGCTGCTCTGCCTGTCGGTCAAATGGGTGCCGCGACACCACGTGCGATACGTCATGCGGCGGCGCAAATGGTGGTACGGCCCTCCTCGGATCTATCCAACGCACACGTATCACCGGACCCTGAAGCCGGGCCTGCGCATAGTGGTGCCGGGAATCGATCAGGTGACCCCGCCTGCTGGCTGGCCCGACAACACGGTCTTGCCGGCCCGGCATGGCAGCGGTGACCACCCGTAACGGCTGGTCAGAGGTCCTGCTCACCCCTTGCCAACTGGACCGGCGCGGCCCGAGGTTCAGTGATAGGTCGATTGACGATACGTCGTTCATCTACTTATAGTCGTCGCATGAGTCAACGGGCACCGATGCGCGAGCCGACGTACTTCGTACTGGCGGCACTGCTCGCCGGTCCGCTGCATGGTTACGCCATTATCAAGCGGGCGGAGGAGATGTCGGGCGGCCGGGTCCGGCTGGCCACAGGCACTCTGTACACCGCGCTTGACCGGCTGACGGCCGAGGGATACGTGCGGCTGGTCAGTGAGGAGCTCGTGGCGGGCCGCGTCCGCCGTTCGTACGGGCTGACCGACGAGGGATCGGCTGCACTGCGTGCGGAGGCGCAGCGGATGGCGGAGGCAGCGCAGCTGGTTCATGCCGCGGCTGGCGTGGTGGTGGTGCACGGCAGGGTGCGGCGCGCGAACGCCGGCAGTGCAGGCGGGGTAAGCCGGAAGGCCAGGACGGCATGACTACGCTGGAGCGCCGCTGTCGGCTACTCCTGCGGGCTTATCCGGCCGAGTACCGCAGGGACCGCGGCGACGAGATCATCGGCACGCTGCTCGAGTCAACCCCGGCATGCCGGTCATGGCCAACGTCCCGCGACGTCCGCGGCCTCGTCGTGGGCGGTTTGCGTGCGCGCGCCGCGTTGAACCGACGGCTGACGACCGGAGCGAGCTTGCGGGTCGCCGCGCTTGTCGGGGTTTCCGCCTACCTCGCCTACACCGCGGTCAACTATCTGGCTTTCGCGGTGCTGGCGCTGACTTGGAAAGGCCGTGCACACCAGGCCGACTGGTCGCTGATGCTGGCTGGTGCGCTGATCCTGGTGGCGGTTGTACTGGCGTGGGTCAGCAGCCGCAGGGCAGTCCGGCTGACTGCGGTGACCGCCGCTGCGACTGGGGTTTCGGTGGCCGGACCGTGGCACTACTACGGCTGGATGTTCGTGAGCGTGGGCCTGGCCTGCGTCGCCGCCATGGCGCTGTTCGCTGGTAACGGAGAGCGGCCAACTCGGCGCTGGGCATGGCTGGTGGCCGTGTTTGGCGCTGCTCCGCTTTTGGAGTGGCTCCTGCCCGGAGCCTGGCCGACGGCATTCTTCGCGCTGGTTGAGGTCATGGGCGTCGTTAGCGTCCTGTGGGTTGTCATCGACCCGCGACCGGCCATCGCAACAGCCGTATTCCTGCTCGCGCTCTGGCTGCCGGTGGGAATCGTCAGTCTGGCGGGGCGGGATCTCCAGTCAGCAGTGCCGCTACTGATTGTCAGCGCGGTGGCGCCCGTCACGGTGTGGCGGCTGCACCGCCAGTCCGCCCGCGCTTCTGCGGGCGGCGGAATCTGACGGGGCGCCGCGGTGATGACCACGACCCACTTGCGCGCAGGCCGACTTGGCCGGAGGGCGAGGACGGCATGACCACGCTGGAGCGCCGCGCCCGGCTGCTGCTGCGTGCCTATCCGGCTGGTTACCGGAAGGACCGCGGCGAAGAGATCATCAGCACGCTGCTGGAGGCCACACCAGCGGGCCGGTCCTGGCCCTTAGCTCGCGACGTCCGCGCACTCGTCATGGGCGGCCTGCGGACACGCGCTGCGGTGAATCGGCAGCGGACCACAGCCGCGAACCTGCGCTTCGCCGTGGCCATCGGCGCCGCCGCCTACCTCACGTACGTCGCGGCCAGCGGCCTGACTTTCGGCGCGTTCGTTGTGATCAGGGCTGGGCGCGAACCCGACTGGCCGATGTTCGTGGCCGACGCGCTGGTCCTGGTGGCCGTGGCCCTGACGTGGGTCACCAGCGGGAGAATTATCCGGCTGGCCGGCCCGATCGCGGCCGCGGTAGCCATGCTCCTGCCCCCGGCAGTCTCCGGAGTCCTGGGGTCATCTGCGTCTGCGTGGCCGATCCCCGAGCTGGCGTGCCTATCCCTCCTCGCCGTGTTCGCAGTCCGTGGCGAACGGCCAGGCTGGCGCTGGGCCTTGCCGGTGGCGGTCGTGGGCGCAATAGGGGCGGTGGAATACCTCGTACCAGGAAGCTGGTCGGTGTCGTTGTTCGTGCTGGTCGAGGCGATTGGCGCGGTCAGTCTGCTGTGGGCTGTCGTCGACGCGAGGCCCGGCGTCGCAACGGCGGTATTCCTGCTCGCGCTCTGGCTGCCACTCGGAATCGAGAACTTCGTGGGTTACCCCGACATCGGGGCAGCAGTCCCGGCGCTCATCGCGATCGCGGTAGCGGCCATCGCGGTGTGGCGGTTGCGCCGGCAGTCTGCACCGCTCAGCTGAACGCCGCGAGCACGGCGTCGCTGACGTCTGACATGTGGCGGGCTCCGGCTGACCGCGACACCAGGCGGCCCGTCAGGTAGGCCATGACGATCTGGCGCTCCGGATCGGCCCAGCCGAGGCATACGTAGCTGCCGTTGTGTCCGAACGCCGTGCGGCTGGCCAGCGCGCCCATCGGCGCGCACCCGCCGCCGACTCGCGCGCTGCCAGGCCGCTCGCCACCCAGCTGGAAGCCCTGGGACCAGCGGATCGGCAGATGGAGGTAGCGGTCGATCTCGCCGTCGGCGGACGGAAGAGTGGCCCCCGCGATCGTCTCCGGGCGGAGCACCGGGTCTCCGCCGTCGAGGAGCGCCTGGTAGAGCGCGGCCAGCCCAGTTGCAGTGGCCGACACGCTCGCGGCAGGGATGACCGCCTCCCGCGTGGACCGCCGGTTGATCACGAGCTGCGTGAGCTTCGCCGGCCCACGGCCGCCGACTGGCACGTGCCTGTCCCACAGCGAGGGCGGCAGGCCGAGGTAGACATCGCTGACGCCGAGGGGGTCGAGCAGCTCGCTGGCGACGAAGTCCCGCACGGGGACGCCGGCCACGCGCCGCACCACCTCGCCGAGGATGAAGCCGAACGTGAGGATGTGATAGGCCACCACTTCGCCGGGCGGGTAGGCCGGGGTCGCCTGCTCGATCGCCCGGATGGAGGCGTCCCAGTCCGTCATCACGAGTACGTCGAGCGGCATGCCGCGCGCGACCGGGAGGCCGCCGCGGTGCTGCAGGACGTGCCGGATAGTGATGGCCTGCTTGCCGCGCTGGCCGAACGCCGGCCAGTGCATCGCGACCGGGTCGTCCAGCGACAGCGCACCGCGCTGCGCGAGCAGGTGCACGGCAAGAGCGACGACCGGTTTTCCCGCCGAGAACAGGAAGAACATCGAGTCGCTGCGACAGCCGAACGACTCGTTCGCAACCAGGCGGCCGCGCGCGTACACGCACAGCTGGGCCGGGCCACCCCGTTCCCTTATCAGGTCCTTTGCTTTTTCCAGGCCGCGCATCAGGCCGGCGCGAGCTTGCCGATGGCTTCGGCAAGGTCGAGGCCGGGCGCGGGGAGGATCGCAATGACCGGGGTGTCCAGCCCGGCCGCGTGGTAGGCGGCGACGCGTTCCTGGCAATGCTCGAGCGGGCCGTGGATGACGAGCTCGTCAACCAGGTCATCGGAGATCTTCTCGAGCGCGCCTTTCCTGTCGCCAGAGTTCCAGGCTGCGAGCATCGGCGCGATCACCTCGCCCCGACCGAGCCACTCATGGAACGCGGCGTACACCGGCACGGTGAGGTAGGCGGCAATGACGCGCTTACCGATGTAGCGGGCGGTGCCGGCGTCTGCCGTCGGGATCACGAAAATCCGCGCGACCAGCTCGCAGTCCGGGCCCGCGACGCCACGCACCTGCGGAACGTCGGCGGGGGCGAGCCAGTTGGTGATGGCAATGCCGGCCTCGGCCGCCGCCAGCTTTACCATGCCCGGCCGCAACGCAGCGAGCGCGAGCGCGGGCGGGTCCTTCGGCGCCGGGTCGAGCCGGAAGCCGTCGACCGAGAACGTCTCGTACTGCTGCGTCACCTTGCCGCCTGCGAGCGCCTCGCGCAGGAACCGGAGCATGTCCCGCGAGCGCTGATAGGGCTTGTCGAAGGGGATGCCGTTCCACTGCTCGACGGCGACCTTGGACGAGGTGCCGATGCCCATGACGAACCGGCCCGGCGCGAGATCGGCCATCGTTCCGGCCTGCACGGCGAGTGTCACCGGCGCCCGGCCGTAGATGCCGACGATCGCGGTGCCGAGCCGCAATTCCGGCGCCCACTCGGAGGCGAATGCCAGCGGGGTGAACGCGTCATACCCGTTGAGCTCGGCCGACCAGGCGTCGGTGTAGCCGAGGTCAGGCAGGCGGGCGATGAGCTCGCGCTGGTCCGGGATTCGAACGCCGGTGAGCGGGAGCGTCAGCCCCCAGCGAGCTCGCGGTGCCATGGGCAAGGTCCCTTCGCGGGCGACGTTGGTGGCAGTGAGTATGCCAGGGGCCTAGGCGGCCGCGCTCGCCAGCGCCCGCTCGTGCAGCTCGTGCAGCCGCGCCGCGGTCTGCTCGTCGGCGGGCGAGTAGGTCGTCATCCGGGTGCCAAGGCGCTGCCCCAGCCATAGGTGGGTGTAGTTGAGCTTGAGCAGGCCGACATCGGGGTGCAGGAAGCGCTTGGTGAGGTTCTCCGGGCTGGCCACCTCGTGCCGCTCCCACAGCTCCGCGAACTCTGGTGACGCCTTGGACAGCCGGGAGACGAGACACTTCCAGGCGGGCTCGGCCACGTGCTCGGCCATGGCCGCGCGGTACTCCGCCGCCATCCGGCGCGTGCCCTCTTCCCAGTCGAGCGTCGCCGCGCGGCAGGACTCGCTGGTGAACATTCGCCAGAGCGAGTTCCGCTCCTCGAAGGGCAGCTCTGCGAGCGGACCCATGAGCGCGTCAAACGCCCGGTTCCAGGCGAGGATGTCGTACCGCGCGTTGCGAATGCACGCGGGGAACGGCTCGAGCTTGTCCAGCAGTAGCTGCGCCGTGGGCGGCAGCGTACGGCACTCGGCCTGCCCGTTGCCGTCCGGTACATCAGCGAGCCGGAACAGGTGATCGCGCTCGTGCGGATCGAGCAGCAGCGTGCGCGCCACGGCGTCGAGGACCTGCGGGGAAGCGTTGATGTCCCGGCCTTGTTCCAGCCAGGTGTACCAGGTGACGCCTACTCCGGCGAGGGTCGCCACTTCCTCGCGGCGCAGCCCGGGGGTGCGGCGCCGATTCGCCGGCGGGAGACCTACCTGCTCGGGTGCAATGCGCTCACGCCTGCTGCGCAGGAACCCGGCAAGTTCGCCGCGCCGGCCATCCGCGATCGCCCCGCGCGGGGCGACCAGCCCGTCATTGTCAGACCCCGTCGGTAGGGTCTTTTCAGTGCGCAGCGGGTCTGCGATGGGCTGTGGTGTCCTGCTGGGGTCGGTCATGGATACCAGTATGCCATTGGACTAATGCGGGATCCAGGTATCGCCAGTACCAGTATAAACAGGCTCTAGTACCTGGCTCGATTTGTCGGGCAGTGTGGTCACATGCCTTCCACACTGAATACGCATAGGCCTGCCGCCAGACCGGCTGACCTGCGGGCTGATGCCCGGGCTGCCAGGCCAGCAGAGCCGCGAGCGCTCACCTCGGCCGGGCTGACGGTGATCCTCGTGGGCGTGCTGCTGCCGATGATCGACTTTTTCATCGTCAACGTCGCCCTGCCGACGATTGACGCCGACCTCCGCGCGAGCCAGCCGCTGCTCGAGCTCGTCGTCTCCGGTTACGCGACGGCCTACGCCCTGCTGCTCGTGCTGGGCGGCAGGCTGGGCGACAGCCTCGGCCGGAAGCGGCTGTTCCTCGCTGGCATGGCCGCGTTCACGCTGACGTCGCTGGCCTGCGGGCTCGCGCCCACGGCGGTGTTCCTGGTTGTTGCCAGGGCTGCGCAGGGCGCGTCGGCGGCGATGATGGTGCCTCAGGTACTCGCGACCATTCAGGCAGCGACGACCGGTGAGCAGCGCAGCCGCGCTCTGGGCCGTTACGGCGCCGCAGGCGGTCTCGCCGCCGTGCTCGGGCAGGTGCTCGGCGGCCTGCTGGTCTCGGCCAACATCGACAGTCTCGGCTGGCGGCCGATCTTTCTTGTCAACGTGCCGATCGGTCTGGCCGGCCTCGTGCTCGCGAGCCGGTACGTGCCGGACACCCGGCACGGAGAGCCAGCGCCGATCGACACCCGCGGCACGCTGCTGCTCGGCCTCACTGTGGTCGCATTGCTGGTGCCGCTGACGGAGGGCCGCTCGCTCGGCTGGCCGGCCTGGACGGTCGCGCTGCTGTTGCTGGCTCCGCTGGCAGCAGCCGCCTTCGGAGTCACTGAGCGCCGGGTCGAGCGGTCCGGCCGGACTCCGCTGGTGCCGCCCTCGCTGCTGCAGCACCGAAGCATGCGCCGCGGCCTGCTGCTCGCGCTGCCGTTCTTCGCCGGGTTCGGCGCGTTCATGTTCTGCTACGCGCTGCTCGTGCAGGACGGCCTGCACGCCAGCGCGCTGACGGCTGGTCTCGGCCTGGTGCCGATGGCGGCGGCGTTTCTGCTCGCGTCGCTGTCGACGAGCAGGCTGCTGGTCCGGTACGGAGCGAAGGTGCTCACCGCGGGCGGGCTGCTGCAGGCCATCGGGCTGATCATCCTGGCCGTGACCGTGTGGCAGGGCTGGCCGCACCTGGCAGTCATCGACTTGTCGCCAGGCCTCGTCGTCGCGGGTGTCGGCCAGGGGCTCCTGATGAGCCCGCTGTTCGGGGTCGTGCTGTCGCAGGTGCCGGCCGCCGCGGCCGGAGCGGGGAGCGGCGTGATGACCACCACCCAGCAGACCGCGCTCGCGCTCGGGGTGGCGACGCTCGGCAGCCTGTTCCTGGCGCTGGCGGGCGACGGCACGGGGGTGCGCGCTGCGTTTGTCGTCGTGCTCGCGGTGCAGGTGCTGGTGGCCCTCGGCGTGGCTGCCGGCGCCCGCGGTCTGCCTGGCTGGCGCCGCCCGCGCACCGCGGCCGTGGCGGCCGACTAGCTAGCCGCGGGGGGATGGTCCGGGTCCCGGCTGCAGGGGGCAGCCGGGACCCGGCTGGCTACGCCCGCGAGATTGCACTGTGCACGGGCGCCGCAGTGCGATCTCGCCACGGCAGTCCGTCAGCCGTCTGAACCGGCTGCAGTCCGAGAACCCCTTGTGGCTAGAATTCAACGCGCGTAGAATTCAACGCACGTTGAGATTATCTGCGTACCCCCCGGAGGCCCTGATGTGGGCAATGATCCTCAAGGAGTTCCGTCAGCTCCGGCGCGACCGCCGGACGCTGGCCATGATGATCGTGCTGCCGATCCTGCTGCTCGTCGTGCTCGGCTACGCGGCGAGTTTCGACGTCCCGTCGATCCCGGTCGCGGTGGCGGGGCCCGGCGCCGCGACAGTTGCGCGCGCGCTGCCGAAGCCGTTCGACGTCGTCAGCAGTGACTCGCACGCGGCGAGATCCTGGGCTGAGGACCAGCTCCGCGACGGACACGCGGCCGTGGCGGTCCTGACCAGCACTGGCGGGGCACCCTCGGTGCTCATCGACGGCAGCCAGCTGTTTACCGCGCAGGCGACGCTGACTGCGTTGTCGAAGGCCGCGTCGGCGTTCCCTGCCGCAGGCAAGCCGATCGTCACCATCCTCTACAACCCCGGACTGAAAACGTCGGCCGTGATGATCCCCGGCATCGCGGGAGTGATCCTGGTGTTCATCGGCACGATCATCACCAGCCTGGGCGTCGTCAGGGAACGCCAGTCCGGCACGCTCGAGCAGCTCGCCGTGATGCCGCTCCGGCCGCGGGATGTGTTTCTCGGCAAGATCGCGCCCTATTTCGGCGTCGCCGCCGTGGACCTGGCGATCGTCGTGGGCGTCGGCATCGCGCTCTTCGGGGTGCCGTTCCGCGGCTCTGCGCTGCTGTTCGCGCTCGGTGCGCTGTTGTTCCTGTTCGTGACGCTCGGCATCGGCGTGCTGATCAGCACCGTCTCGCAGAACCAGGGTCAGGCCATCCAGCTCGCGGTGATGACGATGCTGCCGCAGGTCCTGCTGTCAGGACTGATCTTCCCACTGTCTGCGATCGCGGTCGGCGTCCGCTGGATCGCCTATCTGCTGCCGCTCACCTACTTCAACGAGATCTCACGCGGGGTGATGCTGCGCGCCGAGCCGATCGGCTCGCTCTGGGCGCCGTTGCTCATCCTCGCCGTGCTCGGGCTGGCCGTCGGCACGCTGGCCACGCTGCGCTTCCGCGGCTACCTGGCGCCCGCGCCCGCCAGGCGGGCGCCCCGGGAGCGCGAGGGCACCGGCGATGGCCTTAGCGAGTCGCTCTCCCTCGGCAGCCCAGCGGCGCCGCTCGCGGGACGGCCAGAATGATCGCTGGGCAGGCCGACGACCGGGGCGCGCGCGCCGACGACCAGGACGCGCGCGCCGACGACCAGGACTCGTTCGTCGAGGACGGCTGGGGCGCCCGAGCGCTGCGGTTGCGATACGGGGACGTGCTCGCCCTGGACGACGTCTCGCTGGCGGTCCCGCGCGGCCAGGTCACCGCCGTCGTCGGTGGCGACGGCGCGGGCAAGAGCTCCCTGCTGCGCTGCCTGGCCGGTGCGATCCGGCCGGACTTCGGGGAAGTGCGCGGCCCGGGCAAACTGCGCACCGGATACCTGCCGGCCAGTTCGGGCCTCTACCCGGACCTCACCGTCACGGAAAACCTGCAGTTCCGCGCTCGGTCCTACGGCGTTCCTGACACGGTTGCGAAGCCGCGCATCACGGAGCTGACCGAGCTGGCGGGCCTCTCCACTGCCCGGGACCGGCTGGCCGGACAGCTGTCCGGCGGCATGCGGCAGAAGCTCGGCGTTATCGCGGCCCTCGTGCACGATCCGGCCCTGCTCATCCTGGACGAGCCGAGCACCGGCGTCGACCCGGTGAGCCGGTCCGGGCTGTGGTCGCTGATCGCTTCGGCCGCGGCGCGCGGGGCGGCGGTGGTGCTCGCCACCACGTATCTGGACGACGCGCAGCGCGCAGCCTGGGTGCTGGTTCTTGATGCCGGCAGCGAGATCGCCGCCGGCACCCCTGAGCAGATCGTCGCGGCCATGCCGGGCACCGTCGCCGAGGCTCCGGCGCAGCCCGCAGGAGCCGACGGCGCACGGTCGTGGCGCCGTGGGGCTGGATGGCGCACCTGGTATCCGCCAGGGGCCAGCCAGCCCGGCCAGCCTGTCACCGCGGACCTGCAAGATGCCGTGACCGTGGCCGCGCTCGCCCGAGAGCTTGCGACGGCATCCGGGACGACGGACGACCAGCCATGGGTGCCGAGTTGGTGGGGCTCTAGCGCCACTAAAGAGGCACCCATAACGTCGGCGTCCGGGTCCCTAGCCCCGACCGCGCCGCTGGCCGAAACCGCGCGCGTTACCTGTCGCTTCGGGCACGTCACCGCGGTCCGCGACGTCAGCATCGAGGTGCGGCCAGGCGAGATCGTCGGCCTGATCGGGGCCAATGGTGCGGGCAAGACCACCCTGATCCGGATGCTGATCGGCCTGATCCCGGCGACGTCAGGCCAGGTCCGGCTGCTGGGCGAGGCGCCGAGCCGGCGGACGCGACGCAGGATCGGCTACGTGCCGCAGGGCCTCGGCCTGTATGAGGACCTGACCGCGGCCGAGAACATGCAGTTTGCCGCCGCGGTATTCGGCAACGCAGGCAGCCAGCACCGGCGGCGGGCCGAACCGCGCAGCGAGCGCGGGGTTCCGGTCGGCGAGCTGCCGCTCGGCCTGCAGCGGCGGGCCGCGTTCGCGCAGGCGCTCGCGCACGACCCCGAGCTGCTGATCCTGGACGAGCCGACGTCGGGAGTGGACCCGCTCGGCCGCGCCCGGCTCTGGCAGACCATCGCCGAGGCGGTTCGCGCTGGTGCCGGCGCGCTGGTGTCGACGCACTACATGGAAGAGGCCGGCGAGTGCGACCGGCTGATCATCATGGCCGACGGCGAGGTCGTGGCGGACGGGACCGCCGCCGAGATCGTCGGTGACGCGCAGGTGACCGTCGTCGAGGCCGCAACCTGGGCGGCCGCGTTCAGCCGGCTGACGCAGGCCGGCCTGCCGGTCGCGCTGGCCGGCCGGACCCTGCGGCTGCCGGGGATCAGCCCCGCCGAGGCCGAGCGGGCACTGACCAGCCCGCCCGCGGCAGCGACCGGCGAAGCCGGTCCGGCGGGCTACCGCGTCTACTCGGCTCCGGCGACGCTTGAGGAGCGGTTCTTCGAGCTCGCCAGCACGGCCAGGGCTGCCGAGCAGAAGCCGGGCGTCCCGGCATGACAACGTCGCGGCGCCCGTCGGCTACCCGCCAGGGCAGGCGGGCCGTGCGCACCGGCCGGAGGGCAGGGGACAGCGGGACAAGAGAGGCGATCCTGCAGGCCGCCAGGGCGCAGTTCGGCGAGCGCGGCTACGACGGCGCCACCATCCGGGGCATCGCCGCCGCCGCCGGGGTAGATCCGGCGCTCGTCCATCACTACTACGGAACCAAGGAACGGCTGTTCGCCGCCGCGATGCAGCTGCCGTTCGTGCCGAGTGAGGTGATCACCGCGGCGGTCGCGGACCGGCCGGCCGGGCAGCCAGCGGGCGCGCACCTGGTGCGCACGGCGCTGGGGCTCTGGGACAGTCCCGGCGTCCGCGAGGCGTTCGTCGGCATCCTGCGCTCGGCGCTCACCAGCGACCAGGCAGCGGCCATGCTGAGGGAATTCGTCAGCCGGGCCATTCTCGGCCCCGTGGCGAGCCTTGCTGACGGCACTGACCCCGAGCAAACCCCGTTCCGTACGGCTCTTGTTGGTTCGCACATGCTCGGGCTGGCGCTGACGCGGTACGTCTTGCAACTTCCGCCGGTGGCAACCGCGGACGCCGACGCCCTCGCCGCGGCGATCGGGCCCACCATCGACCGGTACCTGACCGGAGACATCGAAGCCGGGCTCGTCGGCGGCTAGCATCCGTTGGGGTGGACGCCATTCTCGGTGACTGCTCGCGCCGGCGCGGACTTCGGCAGCCAGGGCCGCGGTTTCGCGCGACTCAACATCGGGACCTCGCCCGAACTGATCGACGAAGCGGTGCGGCGGATGGCCGCGGCGCAGGCGTGAGAATACGCCGTTCGAGTTGCCGTCGCGGCCCCGTGACTGTCACGATCGGTCCGCCGGATTATTTCCGGTAACGCCGGACGTTTCAGCACGCGGACGCTGCACCGGCGCTGAGCCTGGGGGAGATGCCAGTGTCGAGATTGCGTGCTGTATCTATGCGCCAGTACGCGGGGGCGGGAATCGCGGCGCTGATCGCCGCTGCCGGGCTGTGCGCCTGCGGAGGCGGCGGAAAGCCGGCGCCGACCGTCACCGTGACACAGTCGTCCAGCCCGTCAACGTCGGCCACCGCGGCCGCGTCAGGACCACCGGCGATGGTCGCGGTGACCAGCGCTGGTGCCCTGGTCACGCTCAATCCCGCGACGGGCGTGGTGGAGAAGACGCTCGTGCCGACGGGCGTGGCCGGCGATGAGGTCTCGGTATCCGCCGGCGGGCAGGTCTACTTCGCCGTGCAGAACGGCTGCGCCAGCACCATCGAAGAGGTCCCGGTGGGCGGCGGGACTGCCGTGCAAATCACGGCCGGCCGGCTGCCGGCCATCAGCCCGGACGGCACCAAGCTGGCGTACGCCAACCAGCCTCCCCTGTCCGCGTCGTGCCCGCTCAGCACCAGCAACTTCCTGCCGCTGTACCACCTGGTGGTCCGCACGCTGAGCAGCGGAGCGTCAAACAGCCTGCCGATGGTGCCGGCGAGCCAGTTCTCCGGCCTGCCGATACCGATCTCGCACGTGTCCTGGGCGTCCGATAGCCGGCACCTCGCGGTGTCCATCGCGGCCAGTCAGGACAACGAGGGCTGGGGCGTGTATCTGGTCGACACCGCGAGCGCGCAGTACTACGCGGCTGGTTCCGGCACCGCATTGCTACCGGTCACGGGCCAGCCGAGCCCGCAGCAGAGCTACCTGCGCGAGGGCGTGTACCTGCCGAACGGCAACTTGTTCGTCAGCCGGGCGTGCTGCGGGGGGTTCCCGCCCCGCGACACCTCGCGGCTCATGTGGGAGGTCAACAGCAGCGGGGTGCTCGTCCACCAGGTCGCGCTCGGCTTCGCCAACCTGGACCACACGAGCCTGGACGTGAGCCCGGATGGCAACTGGCTGCTCTACCTGGCCGGGAACGACCTGTACGTGTCGCACGGCGGCGCGACCCCGAGCAAGCTGACGACCGGCCTGATCGCCGCTGCCTGGGGTTAGCCAGCGCTCTCGGTTAGCGGCGCTGCCAGAGCGTCACGGTGATGCCCTTGAAGGTCTGGGTATCGATCCGGGTGAAGTCCTGAGCCAGCGCCTGGCTCTGCTGCCGGAGCAGACTGGCCCGCAGGCTCGCCGACGGCCGCGCGCCGATCACCCAAATCCGCTGGTAGCCCAGCATCAGCGGCAGGGTGGCGGCAAAAGTCTTGTCCGTGCCGCGGAAGTTGCCCGCCTGCCGTGGCGGCACCGCCACCGCGAAATCAGTGAGCCTGGAGAAGTCCTGCGGGTAGCCGAGCTCCGCCTTGCGGAAGAACGTGTCGAAGTACAGCACGCCGTCGCCCGCGCGGGCGTGGGCGCCGACATAACGTGATGGCCCGCCGAAGTCGTACGCCCGGCTCTGCGGCGTGCGGACCCGCTGGTCCGGGCCCAGTTGCAGCACCAGGGCCAGGACGCACAGCACGACACCGGGCAGCACGACCAGCACTCGCCGGGCGCCGGGCGCGGCGAGCCGCCCGGACACCCACTGCCCGATGCGGTAGACGCCGGCGCCGGCGAGCAAGGCCGCGCCGGCCTCGCCGTACAGGACGTAGCGGTCGACGTAGAGCGGATGCAGCACCCGTGACTCGGCCGCCAGCAGCAGTGCCGGGAGCACCAGCAGCGGCGCGGCCACCGACGGCAGGCTGACACCGCCGCGCCACCAGGGGGCCGGGGCCTGGCCGGATTCCGGCGGCACCGCCCTGGCGGAGCCGTCCTGCGGTACTGGCTCCGCGGTCCAGCCGGGGAGCACCGCGACGACGGCGCAGGCGAACACCAGCACGGCGAGGATCGTGGCGGCACCGAAGTAGTCGTGGAACAGCGTCTTGGCGGCGGGAATACCGGGTGGCGGGATCCAGCCGATGGCGCCGTGCTCGGCGACGCTGAGCGCGAGCAGCGGCAGGACCACGACCCCGCCCGCGATCGCGGCGTACAGCCAGTGCTGGAAGATCCGGCGGCCGGGCCGGGACAGCAGCACCGTCACGCCATGCGCAGCCAGCATGAGCAGCGCCATCTCGTTGAGATAGCTGCTGATCGCCACCAGCACCGCGTACCCGATCCACCACCGCCGCGCCAGGCGCAAGCTGTCAGATCGCTCAGAGACAGTGGCTGTCTCTGCCCGGAGCGCCTGCACCAGCACCAGGGTCGCAGCGACGACGCCCGCCAGCACCATGGCGTACGACCGGGCGGTCTGCGCGTAGAAGCTGATGCTCGGGGTCAGCGCCATGATCAGCCCGGCAAACAGCGCCACCCAGCCCGATCCGGTCAGCTGCCGGGCGAGGACGGAAACAAGCGCCACCGCGATGACCATCGCGATCACCGACGGGACACGCAGCGCGGTCGGGCTGGCACCCCCGACGGCGACCCATGCGTGCATGAGCAGGTAGTACAGTCCGTGCACCGCGTCGACGTGGCGGACCAGGTGGGCGAGGTCGCGGAGGCTGAGCAGGGCGGCCCAGCGCGTGGCGACCTCGTCGTTTCCCATCGACGAATCGCGCGCCAGGCCCCAGAGGCCCGCGACGGCCATGACCGCGGCGGGCAGGAGCACCGGTGCGTACCGGGCCACCTGAGCCGCCCAGGGGGGCAGGCTCCGCTTCGGGACCCCGGCTGCTGCTTGCTGTGACTGGGGCGCCGCCTGCTGGGCGGCCGAGCGCATGGCCGCCGCCTCGTTGCCGCCGGCGAGCGCCGAGCTCACTGCTCGCCCGGTGGCGGTCGCTCTGCTGGCTCGCCGACGGAGGCAGCGAAGGTCTGACGCCAGCGCTCCGGCGAGTTGAAGTCCGCGGCCGCGGCGCGGTATTCGGCGGCGAGCCGCGACCAGCGCCGGGCCAGCCGACGGTGCAGCACCATGCTGCGCCACGCCAGCGAGCGGAACTGGCCCCGGTCCCTGGTGAGCCACGTCGCGTTCGTGTTCTCAGCCGAGGAAACGAGCACGCTATCCAGCGTGGCCAGCACCCACCACGACGCGTCCTGGTAAGGCAGCGCCATCTGCGGCCGTTTCGCGGCGCCCGGCTTCGGCCGCCGGAACTGGCGCAGTGTGCCGCGCCCTGCCTTGGTCATCAGGTTCAGCTTGTTGGTCGGGGTGGTGTTGTGCTTCAGCGAGTCCGGGGCCTTGCGCCGCGGCGCAGGGAAGCTCTCCAGGTCGGCCTCGTAGCGGGCGTCCGGGTACGTGGCCCGCAGCTGCCGGATCTGGCCGATCTTGCTGGCCAGCTCGCGGTGCAGGTGATCCGGCCCGGCCAGTACGTCCTCGACCGCTAGCTGCTGCAGGGCTGCTGTCGAGTAGTACATCGACAGCAGTGCCTGGAGCTGCCGCTCCCGGCTTTCGGTGATGACCGCTCCGCCGCCCTTGTGGGGTGAGTGCAGCAGCGCCGAGACCAGCCTGTTGCGAAGGTGGTAGTAGGCCTGCCAGTCCCTGGCATCGTCCTTATCGTCCCAGGGCACCTGCCAGCACCCAACACCTGGCAGCGACACGGTCGGGATGCCATTTTCCCTGGCCCGGACGCCGTACTCGGCATCGTCCCATTTGATGAACATGGGCGGGATCAGGCCGATCTCATTGACCACGCTGACCGGGACCAGGCACATCCAGGTGCCGTTGTAGTCGCCGTCGGCCCGGCGGTGCAGCCACGGCGTATTCCGCAGGTTCCGCCGGCCGAAGTCGTGCTTGGGCTGGGTGTTCGGGGCAGGTCCCCACCACCAGGTCCACGACTCGATCGACTCGGCATAGGCGTGCAGCAGCGATCGGTCGTAGAGACTGAACATGTGCCCGCCGACGATCGTCGGCCGCCGCGCGAGGTCCGCGAACGTGGCGGCGCGCAGGATGCCCTCGGGCTCGAGCTTGACGTCGTCATCCATGAGCAGGACGTACGTAGCCCGCCCCGCGCGGACTGTCTCGTCCATCGCCCGGGCGAAGCCGCCCGAGCCACCGAGGTTCCCCTGCTGGATGACCTCGACCTTGTCACCGAGCTTTTTGGTCGACTCGGTGAAGGCCGGCCGCTGCAGCACTTTGTCGTTGCCCTGGTCGATCACGTAGATGCGGTCGATGACGTCGTGGATCTCGGTGGCCTCGCCGAGCGTGCGCAGCGTCTCCAGCATGAAGTCGGGCTGGTTGAACGTGGTAATGCCCAGGCTCACCCGGCCTTCGGCCGCCTTTTCTGACAGGCCGAGCCAGTCGGCGTCGATCAGCGTCGTGCCACGCGGCCCGGCCACGATGTCGAACCAGTACCAGCCGCCGTCGATGAACGGGGTCAGTGGCAGCGTGCGCTGGACGGTCGTCGGCTCGTCGGACTCGACGGTGATCGTCTCGACCGGGTGGCTGAATCCGCGGGCCGTCGACCGGTACAGGACGATCGTGGACTCGCCTGCCAGGCGGATTCGCAGCGTGACCGACGCCACGGTGGTCCACCGACGCCAGTAGCTGGCCGGGAAGGCGTTGAAGTACGTGGCAAAGGACACGCGCCGGCCCTCGGTAATGATGGCGCTGCGCCTCGGACCGGCATCTTCGATGAGGGAGGCAGGCAGCTCGGAGCCGAACCTGATGCTGGTCTGCGCCTCGCCGACAGCAGCGCTCGCCACCGGCAGGCTGACCGCGGTGGCCTTCCTGCCGGTCTGCGCCTCGGCCGCCAGCTCGGAGGCGAGCTCGCCGGCTCCGCGCTCGGGGTTGGTCTCGACGTACAGCGGGACGATGTCGAGGTCCTCGACCGGGAAGATGACGCGCTGCAGAACCCGCAGTGCGGGCTCGGTTCCGCCTGTCACTGGCCATCCTCCGGTGCGTTCAGCGGCTCGCCATGGGCGAAATGCGGGCGGAGCCGGTTGTCATACATGCTGAGCGCAGAGGCTATCGCCATGTGCATGTCCAGGTACTTGTAGGTGCCCAGGCGCCCGCCGAACAGGACGCCGCGCTCGCGCTCTGCCATTTCCCGATAGGTCTTCAGCCGTTCCCGGTCGGCTGCGGTGTTGATGGGGTAGTACGGCTCGTCGCCACGGACTGCAAAGCGGGAGTACTCGCGCATGATCACCGTCGCGTCCTCCGGGTACCAGTGGCGCTCGGGGTGGAAGTGCCGGAACTCGTGGATCCGGGTGAACGGCACATCGTCGTCTGCATAGTTCATCACCGGCGTGCCCTGGAAATCGCCCGTTGGCAGCACCTCGAGGTCGAAATCGAGCGTGCGCCAGCCCAAGTCGCCAGCTTCATAGCCGAAGTAGGCGTCGAGCGGACCGGTGTAGACGACGGGCACGTGCCCCACCATGCCGGAACGGAGGTCAGCGAACTCCGTGTTCACCTGCACCTCAATCCCCGGGTGGTCGGCCATGCGCTCCAGCCAGGCAGTGTAGCCATCGGCAGGGAGGCCCTCGAAGGTGTCACTGAAGTACCGGTTGTCGAAGGTGTACCGGACCGGGAGCCGCGCGATGATCTCCGGTGGCAGGTCAGCAGGATCGGTCTGCCACTGCTTCGCGGTGTACCCGCGGATGAATGCCTCATACAGGGGGCGGCCGATCAGCGAGATCGCCTTCTGCTCGAGATTCACGGCACTGCCCGGCGCCACCTCGGCCGCCTGCCCGGCGATCAGGGCCCGGGCCTCGTCGGGTGACATGACCGTGCCGAAGTACTCGCAGATGGTGGCCAGGTTGATCGGGAGCGGATAGACGCGGCCCTTATAGACGGAGAACACGCGATGCTGATAGCCCGTGAACGTCGTGAACTGGTTGGCGTACTCCCAGACGCGCTCGTTGGAGGTGTGGAACAGATGCGCGCCGTACCGGTGCACCTCGATGCCCGTCCGCGGCTCGGCCTCGCTGTAGGCGTTGCCGCCCAGGTGCGGTCGGCGCTCGATCACCAGCACCCGCAGGCCGAGATCAGTCGCGCAGCGCTCGGCCACGGTCAGCCCGAAGAAGCCGGACCCGACCACGACGAGGTCAATGTTCATCGCTTCACCCTCTTGGGTTCCTGCCACATCCCGGCCGCGAATTCTTCCGGGTTGCGCCATTCGTCGGCGTACTCCCAGCCGGGTTGCGAGGCTGGCTCCGTGGGAGGCGGGGCGGCCCGCCACGACACGACGCCCACCAGCGGGCGGTAAATCGCGCGGCGCAGCCACCAGGGAATGAGCCGGTAGCCCCCGCGGATCAGCACATTACGCGCATACTCCGCCGTCGAGATGAACCCGCGGCGCCGGAACTCGCGCTGCAGCCGCAGCTCGGAGCGCAACAGGCCGGTGCCGCCGCGTCGCTTGAAGGCGCTGGCCCCGACCCGGTAGTAGACGAGCGGGTCGGCGACGTTGACGGCCCTGGCGCCAGCCTGAAGCATGCGGGCGAACAGGTCGTAGTCCTCCATGAGGGGCAGGTGCCCATAGCCCCCAGCATCGAGAACGGCCTGCCTCCGGTAGACGACCGTCGGGTGATTGAACGGGTCGTGCACGCGCGCGTACCGGGCGATCTGCTTCGGATCGGTCGGCGGGATGCGCCGCCCGATGACGTTGTCGGTGTCGGTGACGAACTCGAGCAGCCCCGATCCGGCGATGTCGGCATTGGCGATCAGCGGCATTTGCACCTCGAAGCGGCGCGGCATGGCCACGTCGTCGCCGTCCATCCGCGCGATCACATCAAACCAGCTGGCGGTGAGCCCGGCGTTGAGAGCCGGGCCGAGGCCGCTATTGCGCTCCAGCGGCACCATCGTCACCGGGACCGGGCTGGTCGCCCGGACTTCCTCAAGACACGCCTCGAGCTCGCTGCGTACCGGGCCGTCCCGCACGATGACCACCTGGTCAGGCCGGACGGTCTGGTCGTCGATGGCGCTGCGCAGTGCCCGCCGCAGGTAGTCGGGCCGATCGCCGTCGTACACCGATACGAGCAGCGAGAACGGCTCATGCACCGGGGGAAACCTCCAACCGCCATGCCCTGATTTCGGTGCCGAAATGTACCGCGGGCGCGAATAAGCCTCGCCGGGCCAGCACCGCAGGGAGCGGATCGTCCCGCCTGGCCGGAACGCGCACCGCCCAGGGGTCAGCCGACGGCAATCGATTCTAGTGCACGGCAGGCAATCCTCCCGGCCATCCCAGGCCGTGCCATCCCGCCGAGGGGCGTTATTCTGCGGCAGACGTGCCCGGTACTACCGTCCACTGGCTACTGTCAGGACAACTGCCGACCGCGCGGCCGCCGTGCCGAGCGCGGACATGAGCCCGTCAAGGGAGCCGGATTGAGCGCCGCCACCGATCAGAGCCTGCCCAGCGACACGCCCGCCAGCGCCGCGGCACCCTCGGCTGCCTCTGGCCACCGGCCGAGAGTCTTCCTGCACATCGGCGAGCCCAAGACCGGCAGCACCTTCCTGCAGCAGGTGATCTGGCGCAACCGCGCGGCCCTGGCCGCGCAGGGGGTGGTCCTGCCCGGGCATCATCCGCAGGATCACTTCCGGGCGAGCCAGGACCTGCGCGGCCTGAAGAAGCTCGCCAGCGACCCGGCGGGGTCGTGGACCGGCGAATGGGACATCCTGGCGAGGCAGTCGAAGCAGGCGCCCCGAGCGGCGGTGATCTCGCACGAGTTGTTCTCGGCCGCCGACGATGAGCATGCCAGGCTGGCCGTGACCTCGCTCCAGCCGGCTGAGGTGCACCTGGTGCTGACAGCCCGCGACATGGCGGCGCTGCTGACTGCCGAGTGGCAGGAAAGCGTCAAGCACCGGAACTCTCGCGGCTGGGAGGACTGGCTCGCCGACGTCATCGATCGGGAATCGGTGTCGCCTGACCGGCGTCAGTGGTGGTTCTGGCGCGTCCACGACACGCTGGAGATCCTGCAGATCTGGTCACGGTACGTCCCGGCAGACCGGATCCACGTCGTGACCACGCCGCAGCGAGGGGCCAGCCCGGACCTGCTCTGGCGGCGATTCGCCAGCCTGCTCGAGGTGGACCCGGACAGCGTCGACATCAGCCGGGCCCGCGCCAACGTCTCGCTCGGGCTGACCGAGACGGAGTTCCTGCGCCGACTCAACGCGGAGATTTCTGCCGAGGTGCCGGACTGGTTCTATATGTGGACAGTCAAGGAGGGGCTGGCGCACACGACCCTGGCCAGTCGGCAGTCCGGCGGGCGGCTGGTACTGCCCCCGGAGCGACACGCCTGGGCCGGTGAGTACGCAGAGACCCTCATCGGCGGGCTGGGTGACGCCGGCTACGACCTGATGGGCGACACTGGCGAGCTCCGCCCTGGTCCGCTCGCCGGGACGGTGGTCAGCCCGGCGGACCAGCCGGACAGCCAGATCCTGGACGCGGCGATCCAGGCAACCGCCGCGCTCGTGCTCAATCAGTACCGCAAGGAGTACCCGGCTGCCGAGCCGGGGGCCACCGGTGGAGCGCTGGCCGATCGGGTGACCGCGCGGGTCAACGCGTCACCCCGGATCAAGCGAACCCTCCGCGAGCTGAGCAGCCGTCACTCCTCGGTGCGGTGGCTGCGGGTGCTGGCGTGGCGGGTGCTCGAGCGCTCACGAGCCAGGAGCGGCTCCTAGCCATGCCCCCCCAGTCCGACGGGTCGGCTGTCGCAGACTCCGAGCGGGTCGTCGCGGTCATCGTCACCTACAACCGGCGCGACCTGCTGCTCGAGGCCCTCGCGGCGGTGCGTGCTCAGCAGCGCCCGCTGGACCAGGTGATCGTCGTGGACAACGCCTCGACCGACGGCACCGCCGAGGCCGTGCGGGCCGCGTTCGGTGAGGTGCAGCTCGCGGAGCTCGGCGCGAACTACGGCGGGGCAGGCGGGTTCGCCTACGGGATGGCCGCAGCGCTGGCCGGCGGCGCCGACCTGATCTGGGCCATGGACGACGACACGATCCCCGAACCCGGGGCGCTGGCTGCGCTGCTCGCCGCCCGAGCTCGCTACCAGGGCCCTGCTCCCGTGATCGTGGCGAGCACCGTGCTGTGGACCGACGGCCGCCCGCACCCCATGAACACCCCGCGCGCCAGGCCCATGGCGACCGCGGCCGAGCGGACGGCCGCGGCGGCGAGCGGCTGCGTTCCGATCCGATCTGCATCTTTTGTATCGGTGCTGGTCGACGCGGCCGAGTGCCGGAGGCGCGGATTGCCGAAGGCGGACTTCTTCCTGTGGAACGACGACTTCGAGTTCACCACCAGGTTGCTGCGCCACAATGTGGGGCTGCTCTGCCCGGAGAGTGTCGTCGTGCACAAGACGAGGACCTTCGGCAGCACCGACGTCGATCCGGGCGACCGGTTCTACTACGAGGTGCGGAACAAGGTCTGGACGCTGCGCGGTGACTCGCTCGCCCCGACCGAGTGGGTTATGTACACCGGGGCCACGCTGCGGCGGTGGGTGCGCACGTACCTGGCGTCTGGCGACCGGCGCCGCCTCCGTGCTTCCCTGGCCCGAGGCCTCGCCGCGGGCGTTCGGACTCGCCCTCGCCCGAACGAGCAGGTCCTACCTAACTAGTCACATCGGGCTAGTCAAACCTGGTCACCAGCCCTTTTACGTGCGAATGTTGAACGGAGCCCCCGCCCTGGCTGCAGCTGGAAGGTTTCGATATATATGGGCAGGGATGTCCCGTCCATCACGGTTACCCACCAAGATCGTCGCGCTTACCGGGAGAAGGTCCGCCAGTGCCTTGACGTTTTTGCCCGGATGCTGCGCGAGTCGCGGTTCGACACCGAGCCGCGGCAGGTGGGCATCGAGATGGAAGTGAACATCGTCGACGCCGACGGGCTGCCCGCCATGACCAACACGGCGGTGCTGGCCGCGATCGCGGATCCGAGCTGGGCGAGCGAGCTGGGCCGGTTCAACCTGGAGATCAACGTGCCGCCCCGGCACCTGGCCACCGAGGCGCTCGGCGTGCTCGAGGATGACGTGCGGAGCAGGCTCGCCAGCGCGTGCGCCCGGGCTGAGGGCACGGGCAGCCGTCTCGTCACGATCGGCATCCTGCCCACACTGCGCCAGGCTGACGTGACCGCTGACGCGATGTCAGCCAATCCGCGGTTCCGGCTGCTGAACGAGCAGATGATCGCGGCTCGCGGCGAGGACATGCAGATCTGCATCGACGGGCCGGAGCGCCTGCTCACCCACGTCGACACGATCATGCCGGAGGCCGCGTGCACCAGCGTGCAGTTCCACCTCCAAGTGAGCCCCGAGGCGTTCGGCAGCTACTGGAACGCCGCCCAGGCCATCGCGGGCGTGCAGGTCGCCCTGGCGGCCAACTCGCCGTTCTTGTTCGGCCGCGAGCTGTGGCGCGAAACCCGAATCCCGCTGTTCGAGCAGGTCACCGACACGCGGCCGGAGGAACTCCAGCAGCAGGGAGTGCGACCGCGGGTGTGGTTCGGCGAGCGGTGGATCACCTCGGTGTTCGACTTGTTCGAGGAGAACCTGCGCTATTTCCCCGCGCTGCTCCCGCTGCAGGAAGAGGAGGACCCGGCGGCTGCGCTCGACAAGGGCGAGGCGCCGCGGCTCTCCGAGCTGACGCTCCACAACGGCACTGTCTACCGGTGGAATCGCCCGGTGTACGCGGTCGATGACGGCCTGCCGCACCTGCGCGTGGAGAACCGCGTCCTCCCGGCCGGGCCCACCGTCGCCGACGTGCTCGCCAACGCGGCCTTCTACTACGGGCTGGTGCGCGCGCTCGCCGAGACGGAACGGCCGGTGTGGACGCAGATGTCGTTTAAGACCGCGGCCGACAACCTCGTCGAGGCCTCCCGGCACGGCATCGACGCCCGGTTGTACTGGCCGGGCATCGGCGAGGCGCCGGCGAGCGAGCTGACGCTGCGGCGGCTGCTGCCGCTGGCGTGGGATGGCCTGGCCCAGTGGGGCGTCAAGACCGACGACGCAGACCGGCTGCTCGGCATCATCGAGCAGCGCTGCCTGACCGGCCGCACGGGCGCCACCTGGCAGACCGAGACAGTGCACCAGCTGGAGCGCAGCGACTCCCTGAGCCGGCCCGAGGCTTTGCGGCAGATG
The DNA here is from genome assembly GCA_035631375.1 of Streptosporangiaceae bacterium. Taxonomy (GTDB): domain Bacteria; phylum Actinomycetota; class Actinomycetes; order Streptosporangiales; family Streptosporangiaceae; genus JAJYUU01. Next base: position 29,683 of record DASQIW010000123.1, on the reverse strand, counting down.
ACCCAGGCCTACATCGAGCGGATGGTCACGAACGAGCCCGCGCACGCCTGGCCGGCTCTGTAACGGGATGCCCTGCTCGACTCCGGACGAGGCTACGGCCGGCGGGCCCCGCAGGCCAGGGACGCTGGCCCGGCATGGCGGCGTGCCCGCCGGTAGGGTGGCTCGGAGATGACCGGACTCGGCGGCACGCATCGGGACAGCACCGCGGCGGCGGCGCCGACTAATGGTCCGCAGCTGCAGGTCAGCAGCCGGGTCGGCCGGTGGGTGCTCCTCGCGACCGTGCTCGGGTCGAGCATGGTGCTGCTGGACTCGACCGTGGTCAACGTGGCCCTGCCGGCGATCGGCCGGGACCTGGGTGCTTCCCTGGCCGGTCTGCAGTGGACTGTCACCGGGTACACGCTCAGCCTGGCCGGGCTCATCCTGCTCGGCGGTTCGCTCGGCGACCGGGTCGGCAGGCGCCGCGTCTTCCTCATCGGGGTCGTGTGGTTTGCACTGGCCTCGGCAATGTGCGCCGCCGCGCCGGACATCGGGGTGCTGATCGCTGCGCGGGTGCTGCAGGGGATCGGCGGCGCGCTGCTGACGCCGGGGTCGCTGGCGATCATCCAGGCGAGCTTCGCGAAGGACGAGCGGCCGCGAGCCGTCGGCGCCTGGTCCGGGCTCGGGGGAGTCGCGGCGGCGATCGGACCGGTACTGGGCGGGTGGCTGGTGCAGGCCGGAGGCTGGCGCTGGGTTTTCCTGCTGAACCTGCCGCTGGCTGCGGCGGTCGTCGTCGTGACGCTCCGGCACGTGCCGGAGACCAGGGACCCGGCCGCGCAAGGGCGGTTCGACGTGGCCGGCGCCGGGCTCGCGGCGCTCGCGCTCGCCGGGATCACCTATGCGCTGATCCAGGCGACCGAGCCGACGGGGATCGCCGCCGTCATCGTCGCGGCTGTCATCGGCGTGGCCGCTGCCGTCGCCTTCGGCGTGGTCGAGCGGCGCCGCACCAGGGCTCCCGATCCGACGCCGCCGATGCTGCCACTCGACGTCTTCGCCTCTCGCCAGTTCACCGTCATCAACGTGATCACCTTCCTGGTCTACGGCGCGTTCGGGGGGTTGCTGTTCCTGCTCGTGCTCCAGCTTCAGGTGGTTTCCGGCTACTCGCCGCTGGCGGCCGGCTCTGCTCTGCTGCCGGTGACGGTGCTCATGCTGGCCTTCTCGGCACGGTCAGGAAGCCTCGCGCAGCGCGTCGGGCCCCGCTGGCTCATGACAGTCGGCATCACCGGCCTCGCGATCGGCATGGCGCTCATGAGCCGGATCGGGGCGCACGCGAGTTACGTTGCCGACGTGCTGCCGGCCGTGATCGTCTTCGGCCTCGGCCTGTGCCTGACCGTGGCCCCGCTGACGGCGACGGTGCTGGCCAGCGCCGACGTCCGGCACGCCGGCGTGGCCAGCGGCGTCAACAACGCCGTGGCCAGGGCCGCGGGGCTCGTGGCCGTCGCCGCGCTGCCCGCGGCCGTCGGTCTGACCGGCGCCAGCTACCACGATCCGGCGCGGTTCTCCCGCGGCTTCGATCACGCCACGATCGCCTGCGCCATCCTGCTGCTGATCGCCGCGGTGCTGGCAGCGACCCTGGTCGACAACACGGTGCTGTGGACCGGGGGCCGGCCCGGCACGCCGATGGAGGCGATGAGGTGCTGCACGGTGAGCGCGCCGCAGCTCCAGCCAGTGCCTCACGCTGGCGCGTCCGCCAGTCGCATGCAGTCGGGGACCAGCTAGTTCCTGCCTCCCGGCCGGCTGCACGGCGGCGCTAGCCGCTCGGCCGGTCCGGCGGGCTGGGCTGCCCCGTGGCGGTGGCCGACCGCTGCGCTACGTCTGGAGCGGGCTGCTGGGCGGTGTCCGAAGCCGGGGGCTGGCCTGTGCCGGGCGCCGGTCGCTGAGCTGGTACGGGTGCCTCGGTGACGCTGATGTCGAGTTCGGGCCGGAGCTGGGTTCGCTGCGCATAGGCCTCGTACGCGCGCATGTCGGCACGGGTGAGCGGCGGTGGCACCAGGGAGCGCGGCCACAGTCTCCTGGTGCGCACGACGTCGAGTTCCACCACATAGAGCGTGATCTGGGCCTGCAGGTAAAACCAGGCCAGAATCGCGAGCACCGTACCGAAGGTTCCGTAGGCCGATCTGCTGTGCAGGTGCACGAGTGACGAGGAGAGCGCGATCTGCAGGATCTGCCAGGCGATCGCGGCCAGGATGGCACCGAGCCGCAGGTCGCGGGTGCGGACATCCTTCGAGGTCGCCAGGCGAAAGGTGAGCCAGAAAAGGCCGACGTTGAGCAACAGCGATATGACGATGGCCGCGGCCGTGCCGCCCGCGCCACCGAGGAGGTGACCGGCGCCGCTGGCGACGGTCGACAGCGCGATCGTGATGACCTCGCCGGGACCAATGACCGCGATAATGCCCAGGCTGCGCAGCTTGTTCTTCGGGAAACCCGGTCGCTGGTATCTCGGCACGGTCCAGGCCGTGTTCATGGCGTTCTGAATGGCGTTGGCGACACCGAGCGAGGCGTACAGCGTTAGCAGGATTCCGACCGCCAGCGCCAGGCCCGCACTGTTCAGCGTCTGACCACCGAGATCGCCGATGACCGGGTAGTCCTTCAAGGCAGCCGTGAGCGTCTTAGCCAGGCTAGGGCTGGCCCGGGCGATGAGGTCCAGGATGGTGTACGCCACGAGCAAGAGCGGGAAAAGCGACGCGAAGGCAAAGTAGGCCACCAGCGCGGCCAGGTTGCCTGCCTGGTCGTCGCCGAACTTCTTCCACGTCGCCACGGCCATGGCCAGCCACGAGTGGCTCTGCTGGGCCCTGTCGATGGCCCGAACCATCCTGGAAGCCTCGTTGGCCGCGTTCCTTACTCCTGCCGCCATACCGCCGACTACCTCACCCCTTTCGGGGATCCTAACCATATGTAGTCGGCCGGATCCGCTTAGCCGGCTGGCCGTGCGGTCAGGCAATCAGGAATGAGCGGCGCCACCACGCCCGGCCAGGCCCGCCGATGAGCCCGTTGTCCGACATACATGCGACGCTGGCTCAGCGGCCGCAGCGCGATCAGCGGATGTCAGCAGCGAGTGAGCCGGCGAAGCCGTGTTCCCGCAGCGGCCGAAGTCGAGGCTCGCCACGGCCATTGGTGCCTATTTAGTGGTGCTATAGCCCCAGTAAAACGGCACCCATGAAAGCCCCGACGCGCGGCCGCGCCCGGTAGTCAGGCGTTCGTCGGGGTCAGGCGGGCCAGCACGTCGGCGGCGGCCCGCTCGCCCGACCGGACCGCGCCGTCCATGTAGCCCGACCACAGCGACGCCGTCTCGGTACCTGCCCAGTGGATCGGGCCGATGGGTTCGCGGAGTGCATGGCCGTACCGGGTCCAGACGTTCGGCCCGAACAGCGTGCCGTAGCAGCCGCCGCTCCATTTCTCCTGCTGCCAGTCTCGTTCCAGGTAGCGCTCCGGCTTGCCGGCGCGCGGCCCGAAGTAGCGCACCAGCGAGTCGATGACGGTCTGCCGTCTCACCTCGAGCGACTCGCGGCCGAGCCGGCGCGCCTCATCGCCCTCGAGGAACGCCAGGAGGATGCCGGGCGTGCCGTCCTGCGGCGAGTTGTCGAATACCACGCGTGATCCTTCACCATCCCCGGTGGCCTGTCCGGAAAGCCCGTCCGCGCGCCAGAAAGGCTCGTCGTAGATGACCTGAGTCTTGATCACCGAGCCCATAGGCGTGCGCTGGGTGAGCTGCTCGCGCCAGGCCGGCAGCGCTGGTGCATAGTCGATGCGGCCGGCCAGCAGTGGCGGCGCGGTCACGATGATCTGCCGGCCCGCGAACTGCCCGGCCGAGGTGGTGGCGGTCACCACGGCACCGGCAACCTCGATCCGGCTGACGGCGGCCTCAAGCCGGACGATGTCGCCGAGCCTGTCCGCGAGCCGCTCCGCGATGAGCGCAGACCCGCCGGTGAAACGGTCCTGCTGCGCGCCGCCGGTCGTGTCGATCAGCCGCTGGAACGACCCGCTGGCGTGGGAGTAGAAGAGCACGTGCAGCATCGACAGGTCGCCCGGCTCGGCGGCGAATACCGCTTCCGCGCCGAGGGTCAGCAGCTGCCGGGCGCTCTTGGTGACGGCATGCCGCCGGATCCACGTCTCGAAGGTCTGACTGTCCAGCTTCTCGGCTTGCGTTGCGGTCCAGGGAGAGTCGACCGGGATCCGCCGCGCGAGCGCCTCGAGCCTGGCCTGCGCCTGGCCGACGTCGGCCAGCACGAGCGGGCTGATGCGCGGGATCGTGGCGGAGTACGTGCCGCGCTTGCCATTGAAGTCCAGCACCTTCCGGCCGGTGTCGTAGGTGGGGAACGTCGTGATGCTCAGCTCGGCAGCGAGCGCGAGGATCTTGTCCTGCGTCGGGCCTGCCCACTGGCCGCCCATCTCGACGATCTTGCCATCGCCGATGTCCTCGTTGACGATGCGGCCGCCGACCCGGTCCCTGGCCTCGAGGACCAGCACCGAGCGCCCGGCCGCGCTCAAGTCGCGAGCGGCGACGAGGCCCGCTAGGCCAGCCCCGACCACAAGGACATCAGCGGATTCGGACATCGGTTAGTGCCTCCGGATTTGGACGGCTATGTCGGCCCCGGCAGCGTAGCAGCGATATTGGGCGCGTTAGCCGCTCGCCGGTGGCTTCAGCTTGCGCCAGCCCCCTGCCCGGTTATTGGCGATGATCTGCCTGAGCATCGCGGTCAGCGCCGGTTTGTTGATCGTTTCGCCCTCGCGGACGGCGACCATCCGGGCGGTCTTGTTCTCGTGCCCGCCCGTGATGATCGACTCGGGGTCGGGCACGATGCCGCCGTCGTAGAGGAACAGGTTCACGTGGTCTCTTGCCGCCAGCAGAGCGCACACGTTGCCGTTGAGGACGAAATACGGCTGCCGGCTCCGCTTGATCGTCTCGGCTACCTGCGGGTCGCAGGCGTGGATCAGGTCGCGCAGCTCCCGGCAGATTGCCTGCTGCCAGCCGGGGAGCCCGGTGATGTAGGCGTCGACCCGCGGATCGGCCTGGTAGCTCATGCCCCTCCTGTCCACTGCCCGCCTCTTTAGCATGGCGTCATGACTGACCGTAAGCCGCCGCGCCTCGCCGGGGCTGAGCGCGAGACGCTGCTGGCCCTGCTGGAGTTCCAGCGCGATTCGCTCATCCGCAAGGTCGACGGCGTGGACGAGGTCGCGGCGCGACGGTCCCCGGTAGCCAGCGGCACGACGCTTCTGTGGCTGCTCAAGCACCTGGCCCAGGCCGAGATCCGCTGGGTCGTGATCCGCTTCGCGGCGCTGGACGCTTCGCCGCCCGATGACGCCGTGCAGCCGGACGACACCGCCGCGTCCGTGATCGCCGCCTACCGGGCTGCGTCGGCGCAGGCAGACGCCATCGCGCGAACGGCCGGGCTGGATGAGCCGTGCCGTAGGACCGACGGCGCCGAGCCGGTGAACCTTCGCTGGGTGCTGGCGCACCTGCTCGAGGAAACAGCCCGGCACGCCGGCCACGCGGACATCCTGCGCGAGCTCATCGACGGCAGCACGGGCCGCTAGTACTGGTCACGCCGCTTCGTGTGCGGCTATCCGAGCTGGCCGACGCGGCGAATCATGCTCTCGGCCGACTCAGCATGGCTGAGGTCGATGTCGTCGACGACGACGCCGTCGCGAAGCCGGACGAGCCGGTCTCCATGGGCCGCGACCTGCGGGTCGTGGGTGGCCATCACGATCGTCATGCCGTGGTCGCGGCGCAGCCGCGCCACGAGCGTCAGGATCTCCGTGGCGGTCGCCGAGTCCAGGTTGCCGGTCGGTTCATCGGCGAGCAGCACGGAGGGCGAGTTGATCAACGCTCTCGCGATGGCGACACGCTGCTGCTCGCCGCCAGACATCCGGGATGGTAGCGACTGCTCACGGCCCGCCAGGCCAACGGCAGCCAGCAGCTCGCGGGCCCGGTTCCGCTTGTCAAACGACGTGCGGAACGGGAGCACTGGGGCGATCACGTTGTCCACGGCGGTCAGGGCGGGCAGCAGGTTGTAGCGCTGGAAAACAAAGCCCACGGTGCGCCGGTAGGCGGCCAGTGCGCCGCCGCGCAGGGCAGTGACGTCGGTGCCGCCGCTGACTACGGTCCCGGAGTCGGGCCGCTCGATCGCGCTGATGAGGTGCAGCACGGTGGACTTGCCCGATCCGGAGGCGCCGGTTATCGATACGAAGGCCCCGGCCTCAATGTTGAGGCTGACATTGTCCGCCGCCCGGACGAGCTGGTCCTTGCCGAGTCCGTAGCTCTTACTGACACCGCGCAGCTCGATGGTCGCATCGGAGAGCGGGTTTACTGACATGCGGTCACTCCTCGGCGAGCAGGTGGGCGTCGGGCAGACCGCGCAGGGCCCGCGTGGCGAGTACCGCGGCTCCGGCGGTGACGACCGTTCCGGCAATGCCAGCGGCGGCTGCAATGAGGTAGAGCCGGGTGCTGAGCTGACCGGCGAACTCAGCCGTTGTGGCGAGCCCAAGCGCGGCGCCGACGAGGGAGCCGGTGAGGCCGATGATCACTCCTTCAGTCACCACGAGCCGGCCTAGTGCCGACTCGCGCCAGCCGAAGCTGCGGATTGTCGCGATCTCGGCGGCGCGCTCCCGCACGCCCAGGACGACGACGTCGGCGACCGATAGCACCCCGAGGGCGACCGTAGCGATGGCCGCGACATAGTCGACGCCGCGGATCTGGACGGCCACGGCATTACCGAGCAGGGACCCAACGACATCGCCGCGGAACGCGAACGTGACCGCGGCGAGAATCGTCAGCGCCGTGACGCCGACGGCGAGGCTTACCGCGCCCAGAGCCGACCGGCCAGGCGTACGCAGCACGTTGATGAGCGCGAGCCCTGTGACGCTGGACGTCCGGCGGGCACGCCGCACCGCCAGTACCGGCGGGCGGACCGATGCCAGCGGCTCAGCGCGGGTGGCCTGCCAGGCTGGCACGGTGCCGGCGATCAGGGCGACGGCCACCGAGACCGGCATCGCCAGCGCGGCCCGCTCTGCTGAGGCATGCAGGCCAAGTGCCGATGACAACGGGAGCGCGGCTACCACCGCGAGGAGCCCGGCGGCGAGCCCGATCCCGGCCAGTTCCGCCAGGACCGCCGCGAACAGCCGCGGCCGAGTCCAGCCGAGGCACGCGAGCACGCCGAGTTCTCGTCGGCGCCCGCGGACGGCCGCCGACGCCGCGTTGGCGACGAACAGCACGCACACGACGAGGATGAGCGTGAAGAGCGCGATGCTCTTCTTGTCGACCGCACGCAGGATCGCGATGGCGACGCCCTTCTTCACCCAGTTCTCGGTGAGCGCCAGCGTCGGCTGTCCGAACTTCCCGGCCGGCAGGATGACCGGCGTCGGGACAGGCGACGACCCGGCCACGATGTCGACATCGAGATGCGTTCGGACCGCGATCTGCTGGGCGACCTCCCTGACCCGCTCGAGCGAGACCGGGTCCGGCCCGGTCACGCCGGCTACGCGCACCCTGATCACGCTGATCGGGTCACCGATCGGCAGGTCGGCCCCGTAGTAGCCGGTGTTCTGCAGCGCGGGCAGCGCGGAGAGCGTGGTGACCAGGTCGACGGGCTGGCTGACCAGCCCACCGAGATTCTGGTTAGGCCCCAGGTCGGCGCCTTGCAGGGCGGCCCGGCTGGCTGCGTTGGCCGGAGCAGCGGTGACCGGCTCATACCCGAGCGGAACCCGAGAGAGCGGATCGGGCGACGTGACCTTTGCCGGGTTGAAAATCCCGACCAGCTTCGGACTCGCGATGCTACCAGTCCAGCTATTGCTCGTCGGAGCGTGCGCGGTGAGCGCGCGGTACTGGTTGTCCGCGTTGTCCATCGAGGCCGCGGCGATGCCACCGGCAGTCCAGACCGACAGCGGGTTGTGCACGGGCACCGGCACAATCGGGCCGCTCCCAGCACCCTGGAACTTGACCGGTCCGACACTCCAGTAGCCGTTCACGGCCTCCTGGGTCTGCCCTTTCTCCTGCATGGCGGTGAGCAGCGACTGATATGCCTGCTCCGCCGAGGTCCGCTCAACGGTCAGCGTCCGCCCAGTGACGGGCGCCTCGCGAGTCAGCCAGCCCGCGGTCATCTGCGGCGGCGTCGTAGGGGCGGCCAGTTGCTGCAGCTGCGATACCGCGTACTCAGTGATCCCGCTCCGCGAGGCGGCGAGCACTGGGAAGGTCTGGGTGTCGCGGGACCGCGGTCCAGCCGTGGCGTTCTCCGACAGGTAGCTCCCTGAGACCAGCGCGTGGTTGAGCCCGTCCAGCTTCGCTTCCGCGGCCGGATCGATGGCGGCGATCAGCACTGGCAACACCCAGCCGGTGCCCCAGCTCGGATTGCTAGGCAGCGTGATGCCAGGCGGCGGAGCGAAATGGTTGACCTTGGACCAGCAGTCTTCAGTCGACTGCACCGCAGGGCCGAACGGGTTGTCGCCAGGCTGCGGCACATCGTACGGGCAAACCGCGACGGTGCGGCCGCCGGGAAGTACTTCGCTAGTCCCGCCTGTCGAGGAGTCGAAACGAAGCGGGCTCGGGGTGACATAGACGTAGGAGGGCGGCTGGGTGACGCGCGTGGTGCCGTTCCCACTTACCCATGTCGTCGTGGTGCGGTAGAGCTGACGGCCGGGCTGGGCCACGCTCGCTGACGGGAGGGGCCGGCCAATCCACGTGCCCAGGAGTGCATAGCCGACCATGGCGACCGGAGCGGCTACCTCAACCCCGGGGATCCCGGCGACGGTGTGGTACTGGTCCATGGTGATGCCGCCGTAGATGCCGGCGAGGAAGTTCGGCTGGACGGTGTCGGTATGCGTCTCGCGGGCGGTGCGCGCACCCGCAGGCCGGACAAGGATGTCGTAGGCGGGCACGAAGTGCGCTGCGACGGTTCCGGTGGTGCGCGCCTGCGCTGTCCGAGATGCGGCCGTCAGGACCGTGAACGCCGTCGTGGCCAGGAGCAGTCCAGCTAGCAGCGCGATCGCCCTGGTGGTCCGGAACCGGAGCTGCGACCAGGCGAGGCGTGTCACTGTCCGCTCCTTGATCGGCCGGCCGGGCGGGTCAAGCCCGAGCGTGGCGCCGCGCTGACCTGACGAGCTAGGCTATCTGATAGATAGTGACAATGTAAGAAAGACGCCCGGCGCTTAGCTAGTGACAATGCAAGCTGAGATCGTTTCGTTATCACAACCGGGAAAGGGCAGCGACCGCCATGCCTCTCCACCACGCCGTGCTCTCTCTGCTCGCCGACAAGCCCGCCCACGGCTACGAGCTCAAGACCAGCTTTGAGGAGGCCGTCGGTGAGCAATGGGGCGGGCTTAACATCGGGCACCTGTACCAGATCCTCGACCGGCTCGGCCGGGACGGCCTCATCGCCTCCGAGCGCCAGCACCAGCAGATCAAGCCGGATCGGGTGGTCCACCACCTGACCCCGGCGGGTCGCGCCGAACTGGATCGCTGGCTCGCGGAACCAAGCACGCGCGCCCGTGGCTACCGGGACGACTTCTTCCTCAAGCTGATGGCGGCCGCGCAGCGCGGCGACCGGGAGACCCTCGACGCGGTGCTGCGGAATCAGCGCACCCATCTGCTCCGGGAGCTGCACAGCCTCGCGGACGCGCAGGCGCACGCGACCTCACCGGTCGTCGCGCTGCTGATCACCGCTGCGGAGCTGCATGTGCGCGCCGACCTCGGCGTGGTCGACGCAGCCGAGCAGAGCATCGGCCCTCAGCAGCTGACCTCGGCACTCGCAGGGCAGCAGGTGACGCGTCGGCCACCCGCAGCGGCCAGTTAGACACGGAGATGCCGGTGGTTTCAGTCATTTCCGCGCCGGAGTTGCGAGGTTTGTCTCGCTGAAACCTTCAGGGTGTCTCGGTTGTGTCGGCCGTGCTCACGGCGGCAGCGGGTGCTCGGTGAACACCCCGCAGTAGCCAAAGCCAAGCCGCCGGTACATCGGCTCGCCCTCCTCCGACGCCTGCAAAACGGCAACCGGGAATCCGCAGTCGCGGGCGAGATGCAGGGCGGCCACCGTGACCGCGGTGCCGAAGCCCCGGCCGCGATGGCTGGCGAGAGTCGAGATGTTGTACAGGCCCGCGACACCTGCGTGCAGCATGACCTCGGCCGTGGAGACCGGCCGGCCGTCGCAGTAGCCCACGAGGAACCGGGCCGTCGAGCCAGCCGCAAGCGCCCGCCGCGCCGTTACGGCGTAAAAGCGCACCACGGTGAGCGCGGGCGGATCCCAGTTGGCCGCCAGCACCCACGCCCAGTCGTTGAGCGCATCGGCGGAATCGGCAACCCGCACGTCCAGGCCCACTGCGGCGGGCGGCGGCCCGCAGTCCGCGAGTTGCAGCCACATCGCGGGCTCAGGCCGGGCCGGCGGCCGTCCAGCAGTGGTGAGCAGGACGGCGAGGCCATCCGGGGTCGAGCCGGGGCCGACACGCCAGGCGAAATGCCGGCCAGTCGCGGCGAGGTCCACGAGCGTGTCGCGGATCCTGGGCTGCGCTGTCGCAGCGGTGAAGCGCGCAGCGCCGACGAAGTTGAACGTATCGTCGTCTAGCCCGCTGTCGGCGATCAGCAGGTCGTCCAGCCGCCGAACGGTCATGCCCGGGGTAGCCCGGTGCAGGTGGCAGGCGTGCTCGGCCAGGTTCTCCTCGAGGGCCGCGGCGAGCCCAGCCGGAATCCCGGACTGCGTGTTGCCCGCCCGCTTTGCGGTCATCCGCCCCCTACCCTTCGCGTCGGCCGCCAGCAGGTCAGCCGATCTCGCCACGGTAGTCTGGGCGGAAGATCACGGCTTGAAGGGTTGCCACATTGCTGTCGCTCGTCATTCCGAAGGGCTCGCTCGAGCGGGCCACGCTCGACCTTTTCGATGCCGCCGATCTGACCATCCGCAGGTCATCCGACCGCGACTACCACGCCAGCATCGATGACCCGCGTATTGACCGGGTCCGCTTCCTGCGACCCCAGGAAATACCGTCTTACGTCGAGCAGGGCCTCTTCGACTTCGGCATCACCGGCCGGGACTGGATCACCGAAACCGGCGCGGACCTCTCATCGCTCGGAGAGCTCCAGTACTCCAAGGCCACGTCCGACCCGGTACGGGTCGTCCTGGCCGTGCCGGCGACGCAGCCCTGGCGGACCACGGCCGACCTCCCGGAAGGGGTCAGGATCTCCACCGAGTACCCGTCACTCACCCGGCGTCACCTGGAGGAGCACGGCGTCAAGGCGGTCGTGATCCCGTCCTACGGTGCGACCGAGGCCAAGGTGCCCGACATCGTGGACGCGATCGTGGACGTCACCGAGACGGGCGCCTCGCTCGTCAGGAACGGGCTGCGCATCCTCGACACCCTGCTCACGAGCTACACCGAGCTGATCGCCAATCACGACTCCTACGCGAACGAGGCGAAGCGGAGCGCCATGGAGGACGTGGCGCTGTTGCTGCGGGGTGCCATCAGCGCGCGCGGGAGCGTGCTGCTCAAGCTCAACGTCAGCGCGCCGGACCTGGCCGCGGTGACCGGCATCCTGCCCGCCATGACCTCGCCGACAGTGACCTCGCTGGCCCGCGGGGACATGCACGCGGTCGAGGCTGTCGTGCCGAAGCGCGGCGTCAACACCCTCATCCCGGCGCTCAAGGCGGCGGGTGGACGGGACATCCTGGAGATCCCGATTAGCAAGATCGTCGAGTAGGCCGTCGTGCTCGAGCGAATCGATCTGCGCGGCAAGTCGCCGGGCAGCATGACTCCGGCGCAGCTGGCGGCGTTGCTGCCGCGAGCTGAGCTGGACGTCGCCGCTGCGGTCGAGCAGGTGCGACCGATTGTGGAGGACGTCCGGATCCGCGGTGACGACGCGGTCCGCGAGTACACCGCCCGGTTCGACGGCGTGAGCCGGCCGGCTGGAACCGGGGTGCCGGCAGCGGCGCTCACCGAGGCCCTCGCCAGTATCGACGAAGACGTGCGAGCGGCGCTCACCGAGGCGGCCAGGCGCGCCCGCCTCGTGCATCGGTCGCAGCTGCCGGCGGAGGCGTGGACCGCGGTGGCGCCCGGCTCCACGGTGACCGAGCGCTATCTGCCGGTCCGCCGGGCCGGCGTGTACGTGCCGGGCGGGCTGGTCGCCTACCCCTCGTCGGTGCTGATGAACGTCGTCCCTGCTCAGGTCGCCGGCGTCAGCCAGATCGCGGTCGCCTCCCCGCCGCAGGCAGAGTACGGCGGGCTACCGCATCCGGCGATCCTCGCCGCGTGCGCGCTGCTCGGCATCACCGAGGTGCACGCGGCCGGCGGCGCGCAGGCGATCGCGATGCTGGGCTACGGCACGCAGGACTGCGAGCCGGTGGACGTTATCTCCGGTCCTGGCAACGTCTACGTGGCGGCGGCCAAACGGCTGCTCAGGGAGCGGGCCGGCATCGACGCGGAGGCCGGCCCGACCGAGATCGCCATCGTGGCCGACGACGGCGCCGAGGCGAGATTTGTCGCGGCCGACCTGATCGCGCAGGCCGAGCACGACTCGTTGGCGGCGTGCCTGCTCATCAGCACCAGCGGCGCGCTGGCGGACCGCGTCGACATCGAGCTCGCCAAGGCCGTGCCGGAGGCCAGGCACGCCGAGCGGATCCAGGCCGCGCTGACCGGTCAGTCGGCGTGCGTGATCGTCGACGACGTCGACGCAGCCCTGGCCGTCGCGGACGCGTGGGCACCCGAGCACCTGGAAATCCAGGCCAGGGACGCCTCGATCCTGGCCCGCCGAGTGCGCAACGCTGGCGCGATCTTCGTCGGCGCGTGGGCCCCGGTGTCGCTCGGCGACTACCTGGCCGGCTCCAATCACGTGCTTCCAACGGGCGGCACCGCCCGCTACACCGGCGGCCTGTCCGTCGGGACGTTCCTGCGCTGCGTGCACATCGTGGAGTGCGATCAGCCGGCGCTCGCTGCTGTCGCGCCGCACATCGACGCCCTGGGCGGCGCCGAGGACCTGGCCGCGCACGTCCAGGCGGTGCGCGTCCGGGTGCCCGGAGAGCAGGCATGAGGGTGCCGACTTCTGCGGGCCCCATGGCCGAGGTGCCGATCCGCGCCGACCTGGCCGGCCGGCACCCCTACGGCGCGCCGCAGCTGGACGTGGCCGTCCGGCTGAACACCAACGAGAACCCGTACCCGCCGTCGGCCGGTCTCGTCGCCGATATCGCGAGCGCGGTCGCGGCAGCGGCCACCAGCCTGAACCGCTACCCGGACAGGGACGTCCTCGCCCTGCGCGCGGCGCTGGCCGGCTACCTCGGCCACGGGCTGACGATGGCGAATATCTGGGCCGCGAACGGGTCGAATGAGATCATCCAGCAGCTGCTGCAGGCCTTCGGTGGTCCCGGTCGCAGCGCCCTCGGCTTCGAGCCGTCGTACTCGATGCACCCGATGATCAGCCAGACGGCCGCGACCCGGTGGATCACCGCGCAGCGGGACAGCGATTTCGGCCTCGACCCGGACTATGCCTCGGCGGCGGTCAGGCGGCATCAGCCGGACGTGGTGTTCCTGACCTCGCCGAATAATCCGACCGGCACCGCCACGTCGCTGGAGGTGATCGAAGCGGTCTGCGCGGCGGCTCCCGGCATGGTCGTGATCGACGAGGCCTACGCAGAGTTCGCCAGGGACGTGGCGGTGACGGCGCTGACTCTGCTGCCGCGGCACCGGCGGCTGGTCGTCGTCCGCACCATGTCGAAGGCGTTCGCGCTGGCGGGCGCCCGGCTCGGCTACCTGGCCGCGGACCCCGCGGTGGTCGACGCGCTGCAGCTCGTCCGGCTTCCGTATCATCTGAGCGCCGTCACGCAGGCAGTCGCGCTCACTTCGCTGCGGCACACCGATGAGCTCCTGTCGTCGGTCGCTGCTATCCGCGCCGAGCGGGATGAGCTCGTGACAAAGCTGCGCGCGATCGGCCTGCGGGCCGCTGAGTCGGACACGAACTTCGTGCTGTTTGGCCGGTTCGCTGACCGGCACGCGGTCTGGCAGGCGCTGCTGGACCGTGGTGTGCTGATCAGGGAAACCGGCCCGCCACAGTGGCTGCGTGTCACGGTCGGCACTGCGAGCGAAACGGCCACGTTCCTGCACGAACTAACGGATCTGGTCGCCGGCGGTCAGGATTTGGTGCTCCCGTGAAACGCACCGCGCGCATCGGGCGCGTCACCGGGGAGACGCAGGTCCTGGTCGAGCTGACCCTGGATGGCGCCGGGGTGAGCCGGATCGAGACCGGCCTTCCGTTCTTCGACCACATGCTGGCTCAGCTCGGCAAGCACGGGCTGCTCGACCTCACCGTCCAGGCGCGCGGTGACCTCGAGGTGGACGCGCACCACACCGTGGAGGACACGGCGATCGCACTCGGCCAGGCGCTGCGGGAGGCGCTCGGCGAGAAGCTCGGCATTACCCGATTCGGCGACGCCCTGGTGCCTCTCGACGAGACGCTGGTACGGGCGGCGGTCGACTTGTCCGGGCGGCCTTACCTGGTGCACACCGAGCCGGAGCCCATGTCGCCGCTGATCGGGACCTACGACACGACGCTGACCAGGCACTTCTTCGAGTCGCTCGCGCACGCGGCTGGCATCTGCGTGCACCTGGACGTGCTACGCGGCCGCAACCCGCATCACATCGTCGAAGCCCAGTTCAAGGCGTTCGCCCGCGCGCTGCGCGCCGCGGCGGCCCCTGATCCGCGCTCGGGCGGCGCGATGCCGAGCACCAAGGGCGTGCTGTAACCCGGGCACGTGCTCAGCCCGGATCACGAGCACCGGTCGGCGTTCGCCATGATCGCGTCGTGCACGTACTGGGAGAAGCCGGGCTCGATCTCGTCGTAGCTCGCCGTGAACCGGGGGTCGGAGATGTATAGCTCGGCCAGACCGCGGTGCATGTCGTAGTCGCAGTCATAGAACCACCGGGCGAGGTGGGCGCGGTGCGCCTCGGCGAGGTCCATCGCGACCGGGCCGTCGGACGGCTCGCCCGAACGGATGGCCGTGGCGAAGCCCTCGATGTTCGCGTCCGCCTCGGCCTTGATGGTGATCCAGTCGTCCTTGGTGTAGGCCGCCGTCCTGCGGCGGGACTGCTGCCAGGCCTCGGTGTTGCCCCAGCGGTGCTCCGCCTCGGCGGCGTGCTCGTCGAGCTTGTCGGTGCCGAAGATCTCCAGTTGCTCTTCCGGGGTGAGTGAGATCCCCATCTTCCTCGCCTCCATCTCCCTCTCGATCGCGTCGATGAGCGCGGTTGTCCGGTCCTGTCTGGCCCGTAGCAGCGCGTGCTGCTTGCGCAGGTGGTCGTCAGTGCCCGCATCGGGGCTGGCCAGCATGTCCGCGATCTCCTCCAGCCGGAAGTCAAGCTCTCGGTAGAACAGGATCTGCCGCAGTCGCTGCAGGTCATCGTGGGAATACAGTCGGTAGCCCGCCGGGCTGCGAACGGTCGGCACCAGCAGGCCTATCTCGTGGTAGTGATGCAGGGTCCGCACCGAGATGCCGGACAGCTCCGCCACTTCGCCGACCGTGTAGGTGCCGGCGGTCTGCTCAGTCACTGGTCTACTGTGCGGCCTCACGTCACGTGAGGGTCAAGTGGCCGCTGGCGCGTGGCCCGGTGCCGTAAGCTGTGGTCCGCTTTGGGCAGCTTGTGCCCCCGCAGCCACTCCATACCGGGCTCCTGGCTAGCGAGCACACAGGCGATGGCATCCTGGTTGCTTGCGGCCTGGCCTGCGATGACCGCGGCAACGAAGGAGGGGTCTTGCGCCAAGGGCGGCACAGTGCCGGTCTGATCCGGCTCGCGGCGCTAGCCGCGCTCATGTGCGCCGTGGTGGTGGCGTGCACCCCGCTCACCGGTGCCAGCCACGCCATCGTTAACCCAGGAAATCATCCTGCGGGCACTTCGGCTGAGCGGGTGGCGGGCGGCCCGGCCGGCTCTTACGTCGTGCCGAAAGGCATCCACAAGATCAAGCATGTCATCGTGATCATGCAGGAGAACCGGTCGTTCGATACCTACTTCGGGACCTTTCCAGGGGCGGATGGCATCCCCATGAGCGGTGGCCAGCCGACCGTCTGCCTGCCAAACCCGCTGGGTGCCTGCACCAAGCCCTTTCACGACACGGAGGACCAAAACGGCGGCGGCCCGCACGGCCTGGTCAATGCGGTTGCGGATGTCAACGGCGGGAAGATGAACGGCTTCGTCGAGCAGCGCGATCTGGCCAGGGGCAGTTGCACCAACCAGGACAACCCGGCGTGCCAGGGATTTGGCCCAGCCGACGTCATGGGCTACCACACCGGCGCGGAAATCCCGAACTACTGGGCGTACGCCAGCAACTTCGTGCTGGACGACCACATGTTCGAGCCGGTCAAGTCATGGTCGCTGCCCCAGCATGAGTTCATGATGTCGGCGTGGGCCGCCAAATGCCGTAATCAGAACCCGATGAGCTGTGTCAACAACCCGGCCGGGGACTATGGCGTGGGGCAGATCGAAAACGCCGTGCGCGCGGAGCTGACGACTGGCAAGACGACCATCGACCTGGCGTGGACCGATATCACCTGGCTGCTGTATCTCCATCACATCAGCTGGGGTTACTACGTGCAGGACGGCTGGCAGCCGGACTGCACCAACGACTCGGCCGAGACGTGCGCGCCTGTCAAGCAGTCCTGGAACACGCCCGGCATCTGGAATCCGCTGCCGCTGTTCACCGACGTGCAGAAAGACGGCCAGCTCAAGAACATCCAGCCACTGGGGAACTTCCTCAATGCGGCGCGGAGCGGCACGCTGCCCGCCGTCAGCTGGGTCATCCCGTCGTCCAATGACAGCGAGCACCCCAACAACTCCGTTCACATGGGCCAGGCCTACGTCACCGCGCTCATCAACGCCGTGATGAAGAGCCCGGACTGGAACTCCACAGCGATCTTCCTGGGCTGGGACGACTGGGGCGGCTTCTACGACAACGTCGCCCCGCCGACTGTCGACATCAACGGCTACGGGCTGCGGGTGCCGAGCATCGTCATCTCGCCGTACGCCAGACGGGGTTATATCGACCATCAGACGCTCAGCCAGGACGCGTACCTGAAGTTCATCGAGGACGACTTCCTGGGCGGCGCCAGGCTCAATCCGGCTACCGACGGCAGGCCCGACCCGCGGCCCGGCGTCCGGGAGGATGCGGCAGTACTCGGCAACCTCATCCAGGACTTCAACTTCGACCAGTCTCCCCGTGGGCCGCTGCTGCTGCCGACCAACCCGCCGAGCGACTCCGCGAGCATCCCGCTGTACTTCCTGGGCAAGCCGCCCTGTGTGGGCTGCACGACCGTTCCGCCCGGTGGCTTGCCCTGGAGCCTGGCTAAATGACGGAAGCGGCACGCGGCGGCCCGCCGAACGCCGGTCGGTAGGCTGGGGGCGCTGTCGGCCTGATAGCTGACCCTGCGAGGAACGGAGCCGCCCGTGACCAGCCGCCGACCGAGCGTCGTCGTGCTGGATTACGGCTCGGGCAACCTCCGCTCGGCGCAGCGTGCGCTGCAGCGGGCGGGCGCGGACGCTGAGGTTACCGCCGACCAGGCGGCTGCCCTCCGCGCCGACGGCCTGGTCGTGCCGGGCGTCGGCGCGTTCGCAGCGTGCATGGCGGGCCTGCGGGCGGTCGGCGGCGACCAGGTCATCGCCAAGCGGCAGGCGGGCGCGCGGCCCGTGCTCGGCATCTGCGTCGGCATGCAAGTGCTGTTCGAGGCGGGCGAGGAGCACGGTGAGAAAGCCGAGGGGGTGGGCTGCTGGCCAGGGGTCGTGCGGAAACTGTCCGCTCCGGTCCTGCCCCACATGGGATGGAACGTGGTCGCTCCGCCCGCAGCCTCCCGACTGCTCGCCGGAATCGGTGCGGATCAGATGTTCTACTTCGTGCACTCCTACGCCGCACAGCAGGCTCCTGCGCACGCGCTGGCAGGCTGGACCCGGCATGGCGAGGACTTTGTCGCGCTGCTCGAGGATGGCCCGCTCATGGCGACCCAGTTCCACCCGGAAAAATCGGCCGACGCCGGCGCAGCGCTGCTGGCCAACTGGCTCGAAACCCTGTCGTGACAGCGCTGGAGCTGCTGCCGGCCGTCGATGTCGCTGGCGGAAAGGCCGTCCGACTGGTCCGGGGCGCGGCCGGCACCGAAACGGACTACGGCGACCCGCTGGACGCAGCCCTCGCGTGGGAGGACGCTGGCGCCCAGTGGATCCACCTGGTCGACCTCGACGCGGCCTTCGGCCGCGGGTCCAACGGCCCGCAGCTAGCGGACCTGATCAAGCGCCTGGACGTGAAGGTCGAGCTGTCTGGCGGAATCCGCGACGATGCAGCCCTGGCGGCAGCGCTCGCGACCGGCTGCACCAGGGTAGTGATCGGCACGGCCGCGATGGAGAACCCGGACTGGGTCGCGGGCGCCATCGCCGCACACGGCGAGCAGATCGCGGTGGGGCTCGACGTGCGCGGCACTCGCCTCGCGGCGCGCGGCTGGACCACCGACGGCGGGGAACTCGACGATGCACTTGATCGGCTTGAAGCGGCAGGCTGCCGTCGTTACGTCGTGACCGACATCGACAAGGACGGCATGCTGCGCGGCCCGAATCTTGACCTGCTGCGCCGAGTGTGCGCGCGCACCGGCGCACCCGTGGTTGCCAGCGGTGGCGTTGCGAGCCTGGCTGACCTGCACGCGATCGCCGGGCTCGTGCCGCTCGGCGTCGAGGGCGCCATCATCGGCAAGGCGCTTTATGCGCGTGCCTTCACGCTCGAGCAGGCCCTCGCGGCGACCGCCGGCGGATGACTCTCGAGCCGCCGGGAGGCGCGCTCCTTGCCGGGGCATGATCATCCGGGCGAAGACCTGCTAGCTGGATCTGTCTAGCGTGTTGGCGCGCCAGGCAGCGTATGCTCGCTTGTCTCGCTCCCTACTGGGAAGGGTTCATGCGCGGTGGAGCCTGACGAGCGCGGCAAGCATCTGACCGCGGATCAGTACCGGAGCTGGGGTTCAGTCCGGGCTGTGGTGATCACGTTCATCGTGATCGGCCTGATTCTCGGTGGCCTCGTCGCCTGGCTCATACTCACCGGCCATCACCTTGCGGGCTCCGGACGGTACTGACTCGTTACGAACCCATGTCCTGCTCGGAGACGGACAGGGTTGTGGAGCGCGCTTATCGCAGCTTGATGCCATGCTCCTTGGCCAGTTGACGAAGCATCTTGTCGTGCTCGCGTTGCGTCTGCGGTATCGCTCCCTTGGCCACGGCCAGGTCACGCTCTCCCTCGTCGAGGTCGTAGTGTCCGACGAGCGGCAGCACCTCTGATCCGGCCATGCGCGGATGGTAGAAGTGGCGGTACATGCCGATGTCTTCGGCGAAAGGATGCAGCTCTTCCTCGGTGTCCGCGGTGAGCCCGAACCACGGATGCGGCCACGCGTCTGTCATGGCCTTCGGCTTCTGGCCGCCATACATGTAGACGTAAACAGCCATATGCCTATCATCATCCGTTATTAGCCGTTAGCAATCAGGCTGGCCCCCGCGCAGCGCGCTGCTGCCGCAAGGAGACTGCACGAACAGTGCCTCGGGGCGCTGACAACCGTCTCAGAGCTTCCTGGCGAAAATCGGTAGGCTCACTGGCGTGACCACGCGAGTTTTCAGTGACGCACCCTGGGAGAAGATCGTCGGCTATAGCCGGGCGGTCGCGGCCGGGGACTACGTCTTCGTCACGGGCTGTACGTCGATTGACGGCGCCGAGTTCGTCCACCCGGGCGACGCGGAGGCCCAGACCAGGCAGGCCATCGCGAACGTGGCCGCGGCCCTGGCCAAGCTCGGCTGCGAGCTGGCCGATGTCGTGCGGACCAGGATGTTCGTCACTGACATCTCCCGATGGGAGGAGTACGGCCGGGCGCACGGCGAGGCGTTCGGCCAGGTCATGCCCGCCACCTCCATGATCGGAGTGAGCGCGCTTATCGACCCCCGGATGCTCGTTGAGGTCGAGGCGGTCGCCTACAAGCCGGGAGTGGGCGCGTCATGACGGTCGCGGTGCGGGTCATTCCGTGCCTGGACGTCGACGGCGGCAGGGTAGTCAAGGGTGTCAAGTTCGCCGACCTCCGGGATGCTGGTGACCCGGTGGAACTGGCGGCGACCTACGATCGCGAAGGCGCGGACGAGCTGACCTTCCTCGATATCACCGCTTCCAGCGACGACCGGGAGACCATGTACGAGGTGGTCAGGCGCACGGCCGAGCAGGTGTTCATCCCGCTGACGGTCGGCGGTGGCGTGCGGTCGGTGACTGACGTCGACAAGCTGCTGCGAGCCGGAGCCGACAAGGTCGCGCTCAACACGGCCGCCGTCGCGCGGCCCGAGGTGCTCAGGGAGGCGGCGCACCAGTTCGGGTCGCAGTGCGTCGTGCTGTCGGTCGATGCCCGCCGATCCCCGGGGACCGAGTCCGGCTTCGAGGTCACGACGCACGGCGGGCGCCGTGGCACCGGCATCGACGCCGTGCGGTGGGCCCGGCAGGCGGTCGAACTCGGCGCCGGGGAAATCCTGCTCAACTCCGTCGACGCCGACGGGACCAAGGCGGGCTTTGATCTGCCCTTGATAGCGGCCGTCCGCCCGAGCGTGCCCGTTCCCCTCATCGCAAGCGGGGGAGCCGGGGCAGTGTCGCACTTCGCCCCGGCCATCGCAGCGGGGGCGGACGCGGTACTGGCGGCGAGCCTTTTCCACTTCGGGGAGCTGAGCATCGGCGAGGTGAAGCGGTCGCTCGCGGCCGACGGGTACGTGGTCCGGCCAGTCCTGGAGGTCATCGATGCGGATTGAGGAGTCCGGGCTCGATCCGAAGGTCGCCGCCCGGCTGAAGCGAGACGCCGACGGCCTGGTCGCGGCCATCGCCCAGCAGCACGACACCGGCGAGGTGCTGATGCTGGGCTGGATGGACGACGAGGCGCTGCACCGGACGCTGACCACGGGGCGATGCACGTACTGGTCGCGTAGCCGGCAGGAGTACTGGGTCAAGGGCGACACCTCCGGCCATGTGCAGCGGGTGGTTTCGGTCGCGCTGGATTGCGACGGCGACGCGGTACTGGTCCGGGTCGACCAGACCGACGGGGCCTGTCACACCGGAGACCGCACCTGCTTCGACGCTGACGTGCTGCTGGGCGAGGATTAGGGCAAGCCAGGGAGCGTCACGGCGGGTAGATCCCGGCGAGCCGGCACTGCGCCTGGTAAAGCCGGGCGGTGCGGTCGCTGGCCGCATAGGCGTGGCGGCAGGTGTTCTTCGCCGCGCCCGCGCACTGGTGCACGATGTTGCCGCCCATGGGCCCCGGCAGGTTGACGCTGATACAGCCGTTCCTGGACACGTCGTAGCTGCCCGGCCTGACCGCCGCCCATGTCGCCACGCCAGCCAGTACCAGCACGACCGCCGCGATCACGGCAACGATCAGCCGCCGGTCTCGCCCGGTGGCCTGCTCAGCGGCAGGAATAGTGGCGAACGGCATGTCGCGAAGTATAGGGCGCGCGCGCCCTCGGGCCGCCCGGCCGCTTTCCTGGCTGGGGGTCTGACCGGCCCACTCGCGCGCCTTCGTTATCAGGCGGCGACGAGTCGGGTGCTGATGCCGGGGAGGGGCCTGCCGGCCTGGAGCGCGCTGGCGATGACGCCGATGACCTCCGCGGGCTTGTCGCGCTGCTGCCGGGGGCTGAAGTGCAGTACGACGATCCCAGCCGCCGACATCCGGGCATGCCGCGCCATGGTCGCCTCCCAGTCAGCCGGGGACACGTGCCATTCACGGGAGTCGACCTCGGCGGCGACGCCATGGCGCGGCCACCAGGCGTCCGGCTGAGCCAGGAAGGCTCCCCCCGGCAGGTACAGCTTGGGGTTGTAGAGCGGCTGCGGCAGCCCCGACCGGGTAATCAGGGCGCGCAAGTCAGCCTCGGCCGGAGATCGGATGCCGTCGATCACCTCGGTCAGCACCGCGCGCAGGGTGGCGGATCCGCGGACCGGGCCGGCCCGCAGCTCCGCGGCCAGGTCGGCAATGGTGCAGCGGCCCTGCTGGACAGCCCCGGCCACCACGGCGCGCACTCCTGGCAGGTCCGGGGACGCCATCGCACGGACCGTGTCGCCCACCGCCCGCTGGGGTGGCGCGTACCGGATCGGCCCGTCGCAGATCGCCTCGCTGGGCATCCGCCGCGTCCGGTGCACGATCACCAAGTCAGGGCTGATTCGTTGACGTTCCAGCGGTACAAGGACGTCAACGACGCGCGGGACTGCCTTCACTATCCGGTAATTCCATAGGGCCGCGGGTCCGGTAATGAGGCTGTCGGCTCCAGCGAAGAGCAACGCTGCGACTTGCCGCTGCTCCCACGTCGGCTGCCCGGTCGCGGTCAGGTACACGCCGGGCAGCAGTCGCTGCCACGGCCCATCGGTGCGGATGCGATGGCGCAGGCCCGCGTCAGTGATGCCGCATCCAGCTGCTTGCTCTCGCAGCAGAACACCGTGCTGATATGCGACCAGCCAGGCGAGCGCGCGTTCATCAACTGTCATGGCGGCCAGCGTGTCAGCGGCTGCCGACAGTTTCGCTGGGGCGCCAGACCGTCGGAGTGGGTTTGCTGCTGCTATAGCGACAGTGGAGTCACTCCCATGGAGCGGGGACTGGTCGTCAGGGGACGAGGATGGCGCGGCCGCGGACGCGGCCGGCGTCGAGGTCGGCCAGAGCGTCGGCGGCCGCATCGAGTGGGTAGGTCCTGGTGTGCAGGGTCACCCTGCCCGCCTGGGCCAGCGCCATTAGCTCGGCCAGCTCGTTGTACGTGCCGACGATATTGCCGATGATGTTCCGCTCGGTCGAGATGATGTCGAGCGTCGGGACCTGGACCGTGCCCCCGTAGCCGATGACGAAATACGAGCCGGCCCGGCCCGTCATCGCCCAGCCGTCATGCTCGGCGCCCTGCTCGGCGACGAAATCCAGCACGACCGCTGCGCCCGCCCCGCCGGTCAGGTCCCGGACCGCCGACACCTGATTGCCGTCGGCGACCACCGTGTGCTGCGCGCCCAGCTGTTCGGCCAGCTTCAGCGCGTCCGGGTTGCGGTCGACCACGATGATCTTCGTGGCGGTCAGTGCCGCCAGGCACTGGACGCCGATGTGGCCGAGCCCGCCTGCCCCGATCACGACGCATGTGGTGCCGGGGTACAGCAGCGGAATGGCTTTGCGGACGGCGTGGTAGGCGGTGATGCCAGCGTCCGCCAGCGCGGCCACGTCCTGGGGCTGGGTCTGCGGGTCGAGCTTGACGCAGGCCCTGGCGGAGGTGAGCAGGTACTCCGCCATCCCGCCATCAGTGGACAGGCCGGGGAACGTGGCGTCCACGCAGTGCATGTCGTCACCGGACCGGCAGGCGCGGCAGAGCCCGCATGTGGGGGTCGGGTGCAGGATCACCGTGTCGCCAGGAGCCACGCTGGTCACGGCAGCACCGACCTCGTGCACCCACCCGGCGTTCTCGTGCCCGAGGGTATACGGCAGCGGCGTGCCCATCGCGGCGTCCCACTGCCTCTCGATGATGTGCAGGTCAGTCCGGCAGACGCCGGCTCCGCCAATGCGCACGATGACGTCGAGCGGCCCGGTGATCTTCGGCTCGGGTACGTCATCGACGACCGGCGGAGAGTGGAATTCGTGCAGCCGGACAGCTTTCATCGCTTCTCCTTGTGGGGGCGTGGCTCACTCCGGACAGACTCACCGAGGCCGGCGGAGCGGTATCGGTTGTGCAGCATGCCGCGGCAGATGCTCGCGTTGGCCTCGATGCTGACCGCCGTCAGGCGCGCGCGGCGCAGGTGAAGCGGCACCGCGTCTGGCTCGACGGGGTCGCCGGACGCCGGGTCGATCAGCAGCAGGGCGTCGTCACCGGCAGGCAGGCCGAGCTCGGCCCGACGCCTGCGGAGCCGGTCGGCCGCGGGGGACGGCGGCACCTCGGCCAGTGTGAGTGTCCTCAGGCGCTCGAGGCCGGCGTGGCCGGCCGGCACGGTGCCACTGGCGTGCAGCGCGCGGCAGACCTGATCGGTGCCCGCGAGGACGGCCTTGCGCAGGAAGTCGGTCCGCAGGCGATCCAGCTCGCCGGCGGCCTCACCGCTGAAGGCCTGCACGAAGCCTGCCTGGGCCGCCACTCCGGAGTTGATCGCATCAGCGGCGAAGTGATCGGCCAGCAGCACCCGGACGGTGCGGACGCCGGGCAGGCTGATCACCGCGTCGTAGGCGTCGGCGGCCATCAGGTAGGCGAAGTTCGGCGCGCAGAAATAGGTCGGCAGCCGGAGCCGGACCTCCGCATCCCCGTCGGCCGAGATGGTGCAGGCTGCCACGAAGCCGAGTGAGGTGATGGATTCGTCAAGCTCCGGATCGAAGACACCATCCAGCGCCGCAAGCAGCCTCGCGACGCCCGGCGCCGTCGTCGTGGCCGTCATGTCCGTCAGCTGCCTGGCGCGTGCTCGACGAGCCGGGCAGCCTCCTGCGCGGCGGGTGTCCCGGCCTCTGGCGGCAGTCTGAACTCGGCAGGCACCTCGAGGCCGTAGAGCCTGGCTGCGTTCAGGCCGAGGATCTTCTTCTTCCCGGCCGGTGACAGGCGCGGGTACTCGGAGAATTCAGCGCCGTCCGGGTAGTCCCAATCGACGAAGCCCTCCACCTGCCACCGCGGTTCCCAGATCGCGTAGTCGCTGCCGAACAGCAGCTTGTCCTCGCCGAGCCAGAACAGCAGCTCGCCCATGACCTTGGCAAAGAACCGCGGCCTCGCGTGCATCAGACCGCCGATGACCACCGCGAGGCCCGCGTAGACGTTCGGCTCCTGCACCGCCATAAAACAGAAATCCTCGATTCGCGGCAGTCCGACGTGTTCCACGATGAAGTTCAGCTCGGGGAAGTCGGTCGCCGCGTGGTCGACGTCGGAGACGTCGAACGCGTCCTTGTCGAGCGGCCAGATGGTCGGGCCCTTGTGCACGTGGATGTTCTTGATCCCGAGCTCCTGGGCGACCGCGAGGCAGCGATAGGCAGCCGGGTCGGTCAGCTTGTAGCCGCGGGACCCGGCGTTCCACTCCGCGGTATAGAGCTTCACGCCGCGAGAACCGAACCGCTCGACATTGCGCCGCAGCTCGTCCAGGCCCGCGTCACCATCTCGCGGGTCGAACCGGGTGTTGTAGACGAACTTGCCAGGGTGCTTCTCGCCCATGAGGGCGTTGCGCTCGGTGGTGTTGAAGCCCTCCTTGTACCACTCCTTCAGGTAGGTCGGCTGGAAGATCGCCATGTCCACGTGACCGTCGGCGAAGACGTCCTTCATCAGATCGTCCTCGGAGTACCGCTGGAACTTCTCGATGGGCCAGTGGGTCTCCGGGGGCGCCAGACCCATGTAGGCGTAGAAGCACTCGATCCAGCCCTTGGCGTACTGCTCCTGCCCTGGCACCCAGTTGTCCGGAGCCGCGTTCCAGTAGTGCATGTGGCCATCGACCACGAAGTACCGTTCGCCGTCTTTCTCGTACATCGCGCCTCCTCGCGCAGCTCGACCGGTACTTTCGAGGCTAGGCTCGGACCGGATCGGGGTGAAGTGGGTGGGCGAACTCACCGGGCGGACGTTTCTCGTCACCGGCGCGAACACGGGGATTGGCCTGGCCACGGCCACCGACCTGGCGCGCCGGGGCGGGCGGGTGTACCTGGCCTGCCGATCGCGGCCGAAGGGCGAGGCCGCTGCCGCCCAGGTCGCGGCCACGACCGGCAGCGATGAGGTTGCCTTCCTGCCGCTTGACCTGGCGGACCTGGAGTCCGTCCGAGCCTGCGCACGAGACTTCACCGATCGCGGCGAGCCGCTGCACGTGCTGATCAACAACGCCGGCATCGGCGGTACGCCTGGGCGGACCAAGGACGGGTTCGAGCTGGTCTTCGGCGTGAACCACCTTGGCCACTTCGCGCTCACCATGGGCCTGCTCGACTGCCTGACCGCCAGCGGCGCTCGCATCGTCAACGTCGCCAGCGACGCGCACTACCAGGCCAGGGGAATCGATTTCGGCCGGCTCCGGCAGCGCACCCGCGGCATCACCGGGATGCGCGAGTACGCGGTGTCGAAGCTCTGCAACGTGCTCTTCGCCGCTGAGCTCGCCCGGCGCCTCGACGGCACGGGTGTGACCAGCTACGCGCTCCACCCAGGGGTCGTCGCCTCGGATATCTGGCGCCGGGTGCCCGCGCCCGCGCGGCCATTCGTGACCCGGCGCATGCTGACCGTCGAGCAGGGCGCGCGCACCTCGCTGTTCTGCGCCACTGCCCCTGCGACGGACCTGGTCAGCGGCGCATACTACGACAACTCTGCCCGGCGGGAGCCGAGCCCGGTCGCCACGCGTGAGCTCGGCGAGCGGCTCTGGGACCAGAGTGAGGTCTGGACCAAGGCTGGCTGATCTGGCGCATATCGCCGGCGGCCCCAATAGGGTCTAGGCAATGCACCGAAAGCTTCCGGCCGCTGCGCTCGTCGTGGCGGCCGCACTGGCCAGCGGCTGCGGCGCCGCAGGCCGGGCAGCTGACCCGGCAGTGGGCGCCACCGCCCCGGTCGCTGCCAAGTCGGGTGAGGTGGTGCCCGCCGGGGCGCTATCGCCGCATGCCAGCCCCACCGCTTCTGCTAGCCCCAGCCCGCCTGCATTGCCACTGGCCGGGCGCGTCATCGGCATCGATCCCGGCCACAACGGCGGCAATTTCTCCGACGCTGGATTCATTAACCAGCTGATCTGGAACGGCCGCGAGTCCGAGACGTGCGATACAACCGGCACGGAGACGGCTTCCGGATTCACCGAGGCCAGCTTCAACTTCGACGTGGCCACCGCCCTGCGTGCCGACCTGCTCGCGGCCGGTGCCCAGGTCGTGATGACGCGGCAGAGCAATACAGGCGTCGGCCCGTGCGTCACCACAAGGGCGCAGATCCTCAACCATGCACACGCCGACGTGGCCATCGACATTCACGCTGACGGCGGCCCGACGTGGGGCCGTGGCTTTACGGTGCTCGAGCCGGTTGCCGATGGGCCGAACAACGCGGTCATCTCGTCCTCGCTGCAGTTCGCCGCGGACGTCCGGGCCGCGATGCTGCGCGGCACGCCCATGCCGGAGAGCAACTATTACGGCACGAACGGCCTTATCACCAGGGATGACCTGGCCGGGCTGAACCTGACAACAGTCCCCAAGGTGCTCGTCGAATGCGGGAATATGCCCAACGCCACCGACGCCGGGCTGCTGGCGAGCCCCGCGTTCGAGCGGCAGCTGGCCCGTGCCTTCACGGCCGCGATTATGGTGTTCCTGACCGGCCATCCGGGCTAGAGGAGGGGACGACGTGCTCGATCACGTCAGCCTGCAGTGTGTGGACATGGTGGCGAGCGCCAGGTTTTATGACGCAGTGCTCGCGCCGCTGGGCGGTGTTCGGATCATGGACTTCGGTAACGTGATCGGCTATGGCATCCCGCCGCAGCCGGACTTCTGGATCGGCGCGCAGACGACAGGCGAAGGCTTCCGCGAGTCACATATCGCCTTCACTGCTCCAGACCGGGCCGCTGTGCGGGCATTCTTCGACGCCGCGGTCGCCGCTGGCGCTGAGGTGCTGCACCAGCCCAAGGAGTGGCCCGAATACCACCAGCACTATTACGGCGCTTTCGTCCGGGACCCGGACGGCAACAACGTGGAAGCCGTGAGCCACCGGCCGGAGTAGCCGGTTACCTCGTCCGGCGGCTAGATCCTGCTCTCCAGAGCCGGGATGGGCGAGGCGGTGCAGACGCTCGCCGGGGCGTTTCCGGTGACCTTGCAGATCGCGGCGGTGAGCAGGTTAGCCGAGCCGACAGCGCCCCGCGCGACCGCGGAGGACGGATTGTGCAGGTCGGTCGCGATCTGATTCCACGAGAGCCCCTGCAGCACCTGAGGGTTGTAGGTGGTGGTCGCCACGAACCTGTTCCCGATGTCGATGAACGGGTAGGCGTTGCCCGGCGGCTCGTATTTTGCCCACAGCGCCTTCTGCGCGGCGGTCGGCGTCTGCAGCAGGTTGTGGTTGACGTCCTGGTTCTCGACCGGCGTGAAGACCAGGTACTTGCTGGTGTACGTGGAGTCATGGAAGGTGAGCGTGGCGGTGTTCGGGTAGACGTCGGTGGGGGAGGAGTGCACCCCGCGCAGCGGAGAGAAGCTGCCGAACCGGCTCAGCGCGACGGCCATGGCCCACCGCTCGGCCGCGCAGTAGGGGCACCACTCGGCGCCGATGTAGAGCATCTCGGGCTTGCCGCCTGAGGCGAGCGCCGGCCCCGTCACGGGCTTCAGCAGCTGAGTACCTGAGCTGCCGATGCCGACCGTGGCCAGCGTGCCGACGGGAACGCTCAGCTTTGCCTGGACCCCGGCGGGCAGCGGCCTGCTGCCAGCGGCCGGCTGGCTGGCCGGCGAGCTGCGGCTCACCAGGGCGCCGACGATGATGCCGATGACCGCCAGCAGGGCGACGGCCACGCCCCCGATGGCCAGCATGCGCCGGCGCTGGTCCTTCCGTCGCTGTTCGGCCTGCTGGGCGGCGATCCGGGCGCGCGCGGACTGCTCCCTGGCGCGCTGCGCCTTGCTCATGCAGACGACCGACCTTTGCCCTGGCGGAAATGACCCTCTGCTAGCCAATGATTACAGAGCCGGACTATCCCGGGCTGGGCACCCCTGGCCAGCCAACCGCTGGCGGGCGGGTTATCGGCGGGCCGTCGACTGCGTACCAGATCCGGCGAACGACTCTCGGAAGACCACCAGGACAAAGATCAGGAACGTGGCCACGTGGACGCTGGTGCACCACAGGCAAATGGCGTTGATCTGGATCAGCTCGGCGTAGACGAGGTAGATCACGAAGCCGATGCCCACGATGACCGACCCCAGGCGGGCCCACCGGACGAGGGGCTGCGAGCGGGACAGCCGCCAGCCCCACGGCGTGTTGACCGCCACCATGAAGACGTAGAACGCCAGCCCGAGCACAGCGACGGGGATGACCCCGAACACCATCGACTCCGAGCTGGTGGTGACCGCCTGGCAGTTGACAATGCCGTTGTCCGTGCAGGCGAGCCTGATGCCCGTGTCGTAGTGCGCAATCGTCAGGTAGATCGAGGCCCCGAGTCCGTACAGCGACAGCACGAAGGTGGTCAGCGGCAGCCAGCCCATCGTGCGCCACGGCGCAGCGAGCCGGCCCAACGGACTGGTGGCGGCCGGTGCTGCGGGCTGGCTCGCGGTCGCGCTCCTCGCTGCGGCCGTCCGGGCGGAACCTGCCGAGCCGGTTCCCTTGGCCGCTGCTGCGGTTCCTGACGGGCGAGACTTGCCCCCGGCGGCCCCGTTACCCGACGTCCTTGACTGTGGCGCCGGCCCGTTGCTCCGGGCGCCCGGCCGCTGCTGCTGCCTCGCGCTTCCGGTCCGGCCGGCTGGCTTGCGTGAGGCCATCAGAGCGACCCAGCCCCGGCCTGCGCTGCCGGCGAGTTGCATACCGCCGCGGGCGCGTTCGGCACCACCTTGCAGATCGCGGCCGTGATCGAGTTCGCCGTGCCATCGATCTCCTTGGCGACGGCGCTGCTGGGGTCTCTGATGTCGGTCGCCACCTGCGCCCAGCTTAGGTGGGCGAGGTTGCTCGGAACGTACTGGGCGCCGATGACCAGGTACTTGTTGCCGATGTCGACGAACGGGAAGCTACCGGACTGGTTGGTGGACTGCACGTACGGCGG
>DASQIW010000122.1:0-2453 GCA_035631375.1 Streptosporangiaceae bacterium | reverse complement strand
GCCGCGCACGCCGATGAGCTGGCTGTCCCCGCCGGCGGTGGCCCCGTCGGTCCGGTACAGATCCTGGTCGTCGGCCATCGCGTGGGTGATGCACCACGCCACCCTGTCGTTGTGGCCGAAGTGCGGGAAGCCCGGCACGCCTGGCATGCCGATGCCGAGCACATCCCACTCAGGGCAGGCCACGTGCCCCTGGACGTAGACGTTCGGCATTTCCAGCGGCCGGTGCGGGTCGCCGGCCAGCAGCGGCAGCCCGGACGCGGTCCGGCTGCCCGCGAGCGCCCAGTTGTTGCTGCCGCCGTCGTCCAGCCCGGCCCAGGACGGCACCGTGGCTTCGCAGCGCTCGCCCGGCGGGACGCAGGCCAGCTGCCAGCCGGTCCTGGCCATCTTCCGGGCCGCCGCTGGGCCCAGGGCCTCGGCAACGACGGCGCGCCACAGCTTCGGGGCCGCTGACCCCATGGTCATGTGCCTGACCCGGAACACGAGCAGGCTGTGCCAGGGCTCCCACAGCTCCGGCGGCTGCCCGGTCAGCCCGAACTCAGCCGGTACGCGCCAGCCCCGCATGACGTCCCCGGCTCGGGACATCCCGATCAGGGCGTTGACGCCGGATGCGTACGCGCCGAGCATGTCGCGCGCGGCCGCCGAGAGCGCCGGCAGGTCGCGCTGCACCGCCGCCGCGAGACCGAGCCGCCGGTACAGCGTGTCCCCGGTGATGCCGGCTTGTCCCGTCACCTCGGCCGCCCGGCCGAGGCCGCGGCGGCGGTCGTAGTCCATCTGCCACAGGCGATCGACCGCGTGCATGAACCCCTGGGCAAAGAACGCGTCGTGCTCGCTCACCGCCCGGCAGTGCGGCACGCCATACCGGTCCCTGATCACCTCGACGGGGCCGTCCAGCCCGCGCAGCCGCACCTCCATGGGCCCCAGCATCGCAGATCACCGCTTTGCGGCGATTAGCGCCGTGTTGGCAGGGATGCCAGGGACGGCGCAGGGCCGCCCTCGTTCAGTGCGCCGCGTCGGCCCAGCTGTGGCCCCAGCCCATGGAAACCTCGAGCGGCACTGTCAGATCGGCAGCGCCGCCCATGGCCACCCGCACCAGTGCTTGCACGGCATCGAGCTCGCCGGGCGCGACCTCGAACAGCAGCTCGTCATGGACCTGCAGCAGCATCCGGGAGCGGAGGCCGGCGGCCTCGAGCTCGGCGTGGGCGGTCAGCATCGCCACCTTGATGATGTCGGCGGCCGAGCCCTGAATGGGCGCGTTCAGCGCCATCCGCTCAGCCATCTCACGACGCTGCCGGTTGTCCGAGGTCAGGTCAGGCAGGTACCGGCGCCGGCCAAGCATCGTCTCGGTGTAGCCGTCCATCCGGGCCCTGGCCACGACGTCCCGCAGGTAGTCACGGACGCCGCCGAACTGCTCGAAGTACTCATCCATGTAGCCGCGGGCCTCGTCTGGCGTGACGCGCAGCTGCTGAGATAGCCCGTAGGCGGAGAGCCCGTAGGCGAGGCCGTAGTTCATGGCCTTGACCTTGCTGCGCAGTTCTGGCGTCACCTGCTCCGCGGGCACGGCGAATACGCGGCCCGCCGTCGCGGCGTGGAAGTCGTGCCCGGACGAGAAAGCCTCCGCCAGCGCCTGGTCGGCGGACAGGTGGGCCATGATCCGGAGCTCGATCTGGCTGTAGTCAGCCGTCAGCAGGTACTGGAAGCCAGAGCCAACGACGAAGCCCTCGCGGATCCGGCGACCCTCCTCGGAGCGGATCGGGATGTTCTGCAGGTTCGGGTCGGTCGAGGACAGCCGGCCAGTCGCCGCGATCATCTGGTTGTACGTGGTGTGTATCCGGCCGTCGACGCTGGCCATAGGGATCAGCGAGTCCACGATGCTCTTGAGCTTGGCGACATCGCGGTGCCGGAGCAGGTGCGCCAGGACCGGGTGCTCGGTCTGCGCCAGCAGGCTCGTCAGCGCCTCGGAGTCAGTGGTGTAACCGGTCTTGATTCGCTTGGTCTTCGGCAGCCGCAGCTCGGTGAACAGCACCTCTTGCAGCTGTTTCGGCGAGCCGAGGTTGAACTCGTGCCCCACGGCCGCGAACGCCGCCTGCTCAGCCTCCTTGACCTCACCGCCCAGGCTGGCCGACATGTCGGCGAAGTGCTCGGAGTCGGCCCCGATTCCGGCCCGCTCCATCTCAGCCAGCACATGCACCAGCGGCAGCTCGACATCGGCGAGCAGCCGCGTTGCGCCGCGCTCGGCGAGGTCGTGGTCGAGTGCATCGGCCAGCTCCGCAGTCGCCTGGGCCCGCTGGGCGAGCGCGGTCGCTGCCTCGGCTGTGTCGGTGTCGAGCGTCAACTGGCCGGAGGCCGGCTCGGCGTCACGCAGCTCGCGGTTGAGGTAGCGGAGCGCCAGGTCGGCTAGGTCGAAGGAACGCTGGCCTGGCAGCGCGAGGTAGGCGGCCAGCGCGGTGTCGCTC
>DASQIW010000121.1:0-9087 GCA_035631375.1 Streptosporangiaceae bacterium | reverse complement strand
AGGTAGCCGTCGCGCCTGCGCACCGGACGGAACGCAGGATCGAGATCAAGCATCCTCTTTTGCCCCCGAAACGCGTGCGACCGCCTCAGTGCATGCGCGCTGCCGCTAGGTCCCCCGATCCTGGCTGGTCGACCCATACCCCAGGTGCAGACGCGATACACCGGGAGTGCCGGCGCGGCACGCCTCCGCGGGTTGCGCTATTGTGAACCAAAGTTCATGAACACAGGTTCATGCGGGCAGAGAGGCGCCGAGATGTCGCCGAGGAAGCCGGCCGTGCTCCGCGAGCAGGGCGGAGAGAGTCTGCGCGAGCACCTGATCGCGGCCGCCGCGCGCCTGATCGATCAGCGCGGGGCCGCTGGCCTGAGCGTCCGGGACATCGCCAGGGAAGCCGGGGTCGCTGACGGCGTCTTGTACAACTACTTCGCCGACAAAGAAGATCTGCTTGCGCACGCGCTGCTGGCGCACGTTGGCGCCGTGATGGCGAGCGCGCCGCAGTTGCTGCCACCCGCCGGGACCGGCACTGTTGCCGACAACCTTCAGATGTTCGTCGAGCGGGGCTTCGCGGTCCTCAGCCGGGTCACGCCCGCCTTCGCTGGCTTGGTGTCGCAGCCCAACGTGCTCACGAGGTTCCACCGAATGGTTGGCGGGGACGCGGCGTTCTCCGCCGCGCCCGCTGGACACGGCGCCCATCGAGCGCCTGCCGACGGAGACGGCGGCGGCCGGGGCTTCGGTGAAATGCTGACCCGCTACCTGGAGGCCGAGCAGGCGGTCGGGCGCATCGACGATGCCGCGGACACCGGTGCCCTCACGGTGCTGCTTGTCGGTGCCATCCATGGCCTTGTCCTGCCGCGCGTGCTGTTCAATCCGCCGGGCGCCACGATCTCGATGCCGCCCGGCCTGGCCGAGCGAATCGTGCGGGCGACCATCATCGGTATCGCGCCGGCGTAACGGGCGACGGCGTCGCACGTTTTCCGCCTCGGGGCGGCTCGCGCGCGCCACGATAGTGCCGCTGATGTGCCTGCACCGAAAGGGGTCGTCATGAATGGAACTTCCTACCCCGTCAGCTTCTCGGTCGACTACCCGGACCGGGACCTCAACCGCCTGACGAGCTTCTTCCGCATCTTCACGGTCATCCCGATCGCGATCGTGCTCGGCGCGGTGACCGGCGCCGATGGCTGGCAGTGGACCTATCACAACGGAGCGACCGGCGCGGCTGCCGGTGCGGGCGGACTACTGATCCTCGGCCCGCTGCTCATGATCGTCTTCAGGCAGAAGTACCCGCGCTGGTGGTTCGACTGGAACCTGGAGCTGCAGCGGTTCATCAACCGGGTGCTGATCTATCTCGCGCTCATGGACGACAGCTACCCGTCCACCACCGATCATCAGTCGGTCCATCTCGACTATCCGTACCCGGACGCCGCAACTGACCTCAACCGGTGGCTGCCGCTGGTCAAGTGGCTGCTCGCCATCCCGCACTACATCGTGCTGTTCGTCCTGGAGATATTCGCAGTCCTGGTCGCGATCGCGGCGTGGTTCGCGGTGCTGGTCAGCGGACGCTATCCCCACGACCTGTTCCGGTTCATCGAGGGCGTGGCACGCTGGCACAATCGCGTCGTCGGCTACGCCCTGACTCTCGTCACCGACGACTACCCGCCGTTCCGCCTGAGTCCGTGACCGCCTTGACGGTCACGGTACTGCCGGACATCGCGAGCGGCACCCGCCTGCCGCTACCGGCTGCCCATCGACCCGGCCGCGTGCCGGGAGTCGCTCGCGGTGACGAGCCTCGACAGCGTGGTGCCCCACTCGCGTGCCCTGGCCGTCTCTCCGGTGCGCAGCTCGGTGTTCTTCGATACCAGGAAGCTCTCTGGCCTGGTGATCGCGGTGACACCGGAGCGCCGTAGCTTGCGGGCGATCCCGGCCGCGGCGCTGCCGGTGAATATCGGCGGAGCGTCCAGCCGGGTGTCGAATGCCGCGCCAAGTCCGTCCCGGTGCTCAAGGTCTGCCAGCCAGTCCCGTATCCCCGGTCCGCGCGCGGCGGGATCGAGCACAAGCCCGCTGTCCGCCTTGGCAGCAGCATCGCGCGCCGCCCGCCGGGTCTGTGGCCGACTCATGCCGTGGACATGCGTGGGGCCGCCGACGACGAGAAGGTCGGCGTCGCCGGTCATGTCGATGCTGGCCGCTCCGACAGGCAGAACGGTCACCTGGACATCGCCATCAGCGCCGATGCCCTCGGCAACCGCCTCCGCGATGGCTCGGGTGTTTCCGTACATCGATTCGAATATCACGACAGCTTTCATCGCGTGCCTCCCCGATAGGCATTCCTCCTACCAGGCTTGGCGCCGGGCAAAGCGGCAGCCAGGGGAGTCGGACCCGCGTCGGCGGGCCGTTCGGCCCCTCCCGCCCCGATCCGTCCGCTACATCGCCGCCGAGACGACGTCGTGATCAAGGGACGTGTCGTCACGGCGGAACGCCCTGATATCGGGAATCCGGCCGTCGCGCATCTTGGCCACCCACTCCGGGTCACCGATCTGGCTGCGCCCGACGGATACGAGGTCGAAGTCGCCGCGCCGGAACCGCCGGACCAGTTCATCCATGCGGCTAGAGCCAGTGGGCTGCGCTTCCTGGCCGGTCAGGGTGGCCATCACGTCGATGTCGAGGCCGATGCTCCCGACGGCGATCACCGCCGCATCGGTGAACGATTTCACCCAGCCGGCCAGGCCGAGATCCGACCCCTCAAACTCGGGCGTCCAGAACCGCCTGGTCGACACGTGGAAGATGTCGACCCCGGCCGACCGGAGGATGGGGATGAGCTGCCCGAGTTCCTCGGGAGTCTCGACGATCTTGGCGTCGTAGTCCGACTCCTTCCACTGCGAGATCCGCATGGAGATCACGAATTCTTCTCCGACGGCCCGGCGTACCGCAGCGGCGACCTCGGCGGGGAACGTCGCGCGATCGGCGATGGTCGGTCCGCCGTACTGGTCGGTCCTTAGGTTGGTCCTGGGCCACAGGAACTGGTCGAGCAGGAAGCCGTGGCAGGAGTGCAGTTCGATGCCGTCAGCGCCGATCTCGCGCGCGTCGATCGCGCCCTGCACGAACGCGTCCCTGATGCTGTGCAGGTCAGGCACCGACGCGGCGCGGCCGAAGGCCTCGTCGGGATGTGAGAACCCGGACGGGCTCAAGGCGACGAAATCCGGATTCCGCTCCGCGTCGCCGCCGTAGTTGACGGCGCCCTGGTGCCAGAGCTGGAGGAACATGCGTCCGCCTGCCTCGTGCACCGTCTCGATGACCGCGCGCCAGGCCGTCTTGGTGGCGGGCGAAATCTGGGCGAAGGTCGGGTCCTTGGTCGCACTGGGATGGTCGATGGCGCAGGACTCCGAGATCACCAGCGATGCGCCGCCGAGGATGCGGCGCCGGTAATAATCGCGCAGCCGATGGTCAGGGGCGCCGTCCACGCACCACATGCGCTGCATGCCAGGCATGACGAACCGGCTCTTCAGGTGCATCTGCCGGACATCGAGCGGCTGGAGCAGCGGCGCGAAGTCATAGCCCGCGGCCCCGATCGGATGCTGTTGGCGCTGTGTCACTCCTGCTCCCTCCGCCCGCCTGCCTGCACTCCGACTTCGATCATCGCTGCTGATCGGAGGCCGGCCTAGTGCGGCGGCCACAAGGGGCAGTCACGTTATCTAGTTGCCGGGACCGGCTCGGTTAGGGACGATGCGAGCGCGACCGGGCAGAAGGACAGGGCAAATGGCGAGCGAAGAACTGACCGCTGTGCGCGACATGCTGAGCGCCATCGACCTCGGCCGGTTGACCGTAACGCAGCGAAGGGCCGCCGCGTTGTCGGTAGCGTCCCCGCCGCCGCCGGGAACGAGCGTCGATCCGGTGGATGCGGGTGGGGTGCCGGCCGAGTGGGTCGTCGCACCTGGCGCCGTCACTGGCCGCGTCCTGCTCTACCTGCACGGCGGTGCCTATCAGATCGGCTCACCGGCGACGCTTCGCCATGTGGTCGCGCTGTTGTCGGGCGCTGCCACGGCACGGGTTCTCAGCGTCGACTACCGGCTGGCGCCGGAGCATCCGTTCCCGGCCGCCGTGGACGACGCGGTCGCGGCGTATCGGTGGCTGCTTGGCCAGGGCACCGATCCTGCCGTGATCGCGTTCGCCGGCGACTCGGCTGGCGGCGGCCTCGCACTCGGAACTCTGGTGGCGTTGCGCGATGCCGGCGAGCCGATGCCTGCCGCCGCTGTCGTCTTGTCGCCCTGGACGGACCTGGCGCTGACCGGCGAGTCGCTGCAGAGCCGCGCCGCCGTTGACGTGATGATTAAGCCGGCGGGCATGGCTGAGACCGCTGCGGCTTATCTGGCGGGGCAGGATCCGCGGCATCCTTATGCATCACCGCTGTATGCAGACCTGCACGGCCTGCCGCCGGTGCTCATTCACGTCGGCGACGCTGAGGTCATCCTCGACGATTCGACCCGGTTCGCCGCGCGGGCCCGTGACCAAGGGGTCGAGGTGACGCTGGAGGTGTGGGACGAGATGCCGCACGTGTGGCACGCCTTTGCGGGGCTGCTGCCCGAGGCGGACCAGGCGATCGAGCGGATCGGCACCTGGCT
Organism: Streptosporangiaceae bacterium; assembly: GCA_035631375.1. Taxonomy (GTDB): domain Bacteria; phylum Actinomycetota; class Actinomycetes; order Streptosporangiales; family Streptosporangiaceae; genus JAJYUU01. The sequence goes on along the minus strand of DASQIW010000121.1, from coordinate 4,477 downwards.
CGCCGAGCGCCTCCCGGCACCCTGACCGATCGGGACCATCGTTGTGCCAGCCCTGGCCTTGGTCCCTGGTCTGCCATGACGAGCCAGCGGGAACCTAAGCTGCGTGGGTCTTCTTGTGTCGCTGCACCGGTGCGCGTCGTGGCTGCTCCGCAACGCGGCGGCGGCACTGCTGGCCGTCACGGTTTCCGGGCTGGCCACCGGTGGCGGGCTGGCCCTGGCTGGTGCGCACGGCGCCTCCGCGGCAGCCTGGATGGCGACCAGCGTCTGCGGGCTCGGTTACGCGTTCTTCACGGTGGCCGACAGCCTCCGTCGGCGCCGCGCCGGAGTGGACCTTATCGCCCTGCTCGCGCTGGCCGGCGCGGTCGCAGTCGGCGAGCTGCTGGCCGGCGCGGTGATCTCGGTAATGCTCGCGAGCGGGCGCGCGCTCGAGCACTGGGCCGAAGGCCGGGCTCGCCGGGATCTGAGCGGGCTGCTGGCGCGCGCGCCGCGGACGGCGCGCCGGTACAGCACGGCCGGGCTGGAGGTGATACCGCTCAGAGAGCTGGGTCCCGGCGACCGGCTCATGGTTGCCCACGGCGATCTCGTCCCTGTCGATGGCATCGTAGAAGGAGGCCCCGCCGTCCTGGACGAGTCGGCCCTAACCGGCGAGCCGGTACCGGTCGAGCGGCCAGCAGGCGATTCGGTTCGCAGCGGAGTGCTCAATAACGGCGCACCGTTCGACCTAGTGGCGACCGAGCGCGCGGACCGCAGCACATATGCCGGTATTGTCCGCATGGTCGCCGACGCGGAACGATCGCAGGCTCCGTTTGTGCGCCTCGCGGACCGGTACGCGCTCTGGTTCCTCGGCGTGACCCTCGCCGTAGCGGGCGTCGCCTGGGCGGCCGCCGACGCCACCAGGGCGGTCGCGGTGCTGGTCGTCGCGACTCCGTGTCCGCTAATCCTGGCGGCGCCTGTGGCGCTGGTATCCGGCATGTCGGTCGCGGCGCGCCGCGGCGTGGTGGTCAAGGGCGGCGGCGTGCTGGAGCGGCTCGCGCAGTGCACCACCGTGCTGCTGGATAAGACGGGCACGCTGACGAGCGGGCACCCTGCGGTCTCCGCGGTCGTGCCGGCCGGCCAATGGCGGCCGGACGATGTGCTGGACCTCGCCGCGTCCCTGGACCAGGTTTCTGGTCACGTGCTTGCGAGCGCGGTCGTGAGCGCAGCCCGGGGCTCTGGATGCAACCTGCGCATGCCACAGCAGGTCGAGGAAGTAGCAGGTGAAGGCATCCGTGGCAGCGTGGCAGGTCACCTGGTCGCCGTCGGCAAGGCGAGGTGGTGCGGCATCGGCGGTCCGGGTGCCACGCCGCCGTGGGTCAAGGCGGCGCGGCGCCGGGCGAGGCTCGACGGGGCCCTCACGGTCTTTGTCACCGTCGATGGCGAGCCAGCCGGCGTCATCATCCTGGATGACCCTGTGCGCCCGGACGCTGCCCGAACCGTGCGCGCGCTGCGTACCGGCCGGATCAGCCGGATCGTCATGGTCACTGGCGACCGGGCCGACGTTGCTGAATCGGTCGGCGGGATCATCGGCGTGGACAGCGTGCTGGCCGAGCGCACGCCGGCCGACAAACTCGAGGCGGTGCACAGCGAAGCGCGTCGGGGGCCCGTCCTCATGGTCGGCGACGGTGTCAACGACGCGCCCGCACTCGCGATGGCGTCGGTGGGAGTGGCCATCGGCGCCCGCGGCCAGAGCGCGACGTCGCAGGCAGCGGACGCGGTACTCACCGTCGACCGGATCGACCGGCTCGGCGAGGTCATCGCCATCGCGCGCCGGACCCGGCGAATTGCGCTACAGAGTGTGCTGGCCGGTATGGCCATGTCACTGGCGGCCATGGGGGTCGCCGCCGCCGGGCTGCTTCCGGCGGTCTGGGGCGCCGTGCTGCAGGAGGTCATTGACGTAGCCGTCATCCTCAATGCGCTGCGTGCGCTGCGGTCGGGCGCCGCCGCGACCCGGCTCGCTCCCGACGACGCTGCGCTGACCAGTCGGTTCCGCGACGAGCACGAGTTCATCAGGGCCGACATCGAGGAACTCCGCGCGGCAGCCGACTCCCTCGGCTTCGACACGCCTGGCGCCGCCCTGAGTCGCGCCCAGCGGGCCTACCAGCTGCTGGCTGACGAGATTCAGCCGCACGAGCAGGCCGAGGAGCACGAGCTCTACCCGGCGCTGGACCGCGTCCTTGGCTCGCCGGAGGCGACAGCAACGATGAGCCGCGCGCACGCGGAGATCAGCCGGCAATCCCGGCGGCTCGGCCAGCTGCTGGCAGAGATCGGCGCCGGGCCGCCCGACGATGCGGACATCGCCGATCTGCGGGCCACGTTGTACGGGCTGCATGCCGTGCTTCGGTTGCACACGGCGACCGAGGATGAGAGCTTCCTGTCGCTGGCCGGTGAGAATGACGACTTGATTGTGCATCAGGGCGAAGTGAGCCGCATGTCCTGACTCGTCCCGAGCTTGGGCTCGACTCCTCGTGGTGATGAAGGAGTAGCCGCCCGTCAGCCGGGCGGCGGGAATACTCTCCGGCCCGTGAGTGCTCGTACCTATACGGGTAGGGGTATCCAGACAGGCGGATGCCCGGACTGCTGGAGGGAGCACAATGGCAACGAGGGAGCTGACGGCCGAGAACTTCGAGACGATCGTCGATGGCGGCGGGCTCGTGCTCGTCGACTTCTGGGCCGCGTGGTGCGGGCCGTGCCGCATGTTCGGCCCGGTATTCGAGCGAGTGTCTGAGCGCCATCCGGACGTGGTTTTCGGCAAGGTCGACACCGAGGCAGAGCCGGCGCTCGCAGGCGGGTTCGGCATCTCGTCGATCCCGACGCTGATGATCATCCGTGACAAGGTCGTCCTGTACGCGCAGCCGGGCGCGCTGCCCGAGCAGGCGCTCGAGCAGCTCATCAGCCAGGCACGTGAGATCGACATGGACGCTGTCCGCGCCCGTCTCGCCGAGGGAGCCGAGGCCGGCGATCCGGCGCGAGCGTAATGCCAGGGACCGATCACTGACGAAAGGTGCGGATCATGTCAGAATCAGCCCTCGCCGTGATGGCCGAACCGCGGCACGAGTATCTGCACACGACGTGCGGTACCCAGGTGACCGTCGGCCGCCTGGCCCTCGGCGACGACCGGTCTCCGGTCGGGCGGGTGTTCGTCGGTATGGCGGACGAGCCTGACCACGACCAGGAAGCGTGGGCCGGTCTGACGGTGTCCGAGGCACGGGACCTGGCGCGGGCGCTGCTGTCCCAGGCGGCAGCGGCGGAGCGCGACTGCGGCGCTGACCCAGGTACTGCCGGGCGGGTCACCGCCTGCCACGCCGGCGGCGATGCCTACGCCATCATGACGCGCGGGCATTCGGTGCTTGTCGACCAGCCAACGGCGGCCGGCGGCCAGGATGCCGCGGCTACGCCGGTCGAGCTGCTGGTAGCGTCGCTCGCTTCGTGTGTCGCTTTCTACTCAGGCCGCTACCTGACGAGGCACGGACTGGACCGCGAGGGGCTGACTGTCACCGCCGACTTCACCATGGCGGGCGACAGGCCTGCGCGGGTGACCAGCGTGCGGCTTGAGGTAAGCGCGCCGGGGCTGCCTGAGCAGCGAAGAGCCGCCATGCTGGCGGTCGCCTCCCATTGCACTGTTCACAACACGCTGCGCCAGGAGCCGTCGGTCAGCATCGAGCTCGCGTAGGCGGGCGACGGGGAAGGACGAGACGATGAAGGTAGACGAGCAGGCTGCTGACGCGGCCCTGGGCCGGCTGCGCCGGGCCCAGGGCCAGCTCGCCGGCGTGATCTCGATGATTGAGTCCGGCCGTGACTGCTCCGACGTGGTCATCCAGCTGGCGGCGGTGTCAAGGGCACTGGACCGGGCCGGTTTCAAGATCATCGCGGGCGGCATGCGGCAGTGCCTGTCCGGTGATGCCGAGGCGTCGATGGGCGAGGAGCAGCTGGAGAAGCTCTTCCTCAGCCTCGCCTGAGAACGAGAGGGACACCGTGGATTACGGATTCACTGTCACGACTGCCCAGCCGTTCACCGACACGGTGGCGAAGGTCCGGGACGCGCTGCGCGAGCAGGGCTTCGGCGTGCTGACCGAGATCGACGTGCGCGCCACGATGCAGAACAAGCTCGGCGCCGAGATGGAGGACTACGTCATCCTCGGCGCGTGCAACCCGCCGCTCGCGCACCGCGCGCTGGCGGCCGACCGATCGATCGGCCTGCTGCTCCCGTGCAACGTCGTGGTGCGGGCCGGACAGGGGGAGACCGTCGTAGAAGCGATGGATCCGCAGGTCATGACGCAGGTAGCAGGTGAGCCCGCGCTCACGGGCGTGGCCGAGGAGGCGGCGGCCCGGCTGAGCGCCGCGCTCGCCCAGATCGCCTGATCAGGGCTGCTGGTCACCTGCCGCGAGGCGCCGACGGCTGCGGAGCAGGCTGGCGAAGCTGCCGATCATGTCGTGGCCG
>DASQIW010000120.1:0-5202 GCA_035631375.1 Streptosporangiaceae bacterium | reverse complement strand
CTCGGGGCTGAGGGCGTTCCGGCGCCAGGTCGCGCTGCCCTACCTGCGGCTGCTGCCGCCCGGTTTCTCCTGCGTCACCACGATCACGATCGCGTTCCTGTCCAACCAGCACGAGGTGCGCTACGTTCCGATCGAGTACGCTAAGCGGTCGGGCAGGTCCAAGTTCCACTTCGTCTCGGACGCGTACCGCTACATCCTGCAGGTGCTGCGGATGGTGATGTACTTCAACCCGCTCAAGGTCCTCATGCCCGTCGCACTCTCCCTGCTCGTCCTCGGCTTTGCCAAGGGCATCTTCGACATGGTCGTGCACCCGCTGTACTTCGCGGTCAACACAGTCCTCATCTTCGTATCCGGGCTGATCATCGCCTCGCTCGCTCTGCTCGCCGACCTGATCGTGCGGTCCAGGGGGGACACGTGATGAGCAGCGCGGAAAGCGCCGAGCGGCCTGGCGTGCCCCAGAGCGCACGCTCAGGCCGACTGGGACCCGCCCGTGGTGGCTGACCCGCGCCCTCCGGCTGACTCTGAGCGGGACATGGCACCGGCCAGTAACCCACCTCGGCCGGGCCCGGCCAATCCGGCGGCCGTGGACCCGTCCCGCGTCCCGCCCGACGCCCTGCCCCTCTCGCGCTGGCTGAGCCCGCTCGTGCGCCTGATGAGGTCGAAGGCGGTGCGGTTCGGCTTCCTGGCCGTCGTGCTGGCGCTTCTGGCCGTGGCCCTGAACGAGCAGGCGGGCACGCTCGGGCACCAGATCTCCCGGTTGTCGGTGCCGGTAGTGCTGCTCGCGTTTGTCTTCTGCCTCTGCGGGCTCTTCGGCAGCCTCATGGTCTGGCGGGAAATGCTCGCCGACCTCGGCTCACGGCTGTCAATCCCCGAGGCCGTGCGGATCATGTTCATCGGGCAGCTCGGGAAATACGTGCCGGGCAGCATCTGGCCGGTGCTCGCCCAGTCAGAGCTTGGCGCCGACCGGGGCGTTCCCCGCAGCAGGTCCGCCGTATCGGTGCTGCTGAGCTACGCCGTGATGACCTGCTCAGGGGTGGTGGTGGCGATGGTTACGCTGCCCTTCGCGACCGCCGGATCGATTGGCCAGTACTTCTGGATCCTCTTCCTGGTACCCGTCGCCGCCGTGCTGCTGTCCCCGCCGGTCCTGAACAGGCTGCTCCGCCTCGTCCTGCGGGTCTCACGCCGGCCCGTCGTGCAGCAGAACGTGAGCTACCGGGGCCTCGCCCGGACCATGGTGTGGGCGGTGGCCACCTGGTTGTTCAACGGGCTGACGGTCTATGCGCTCATGCTGCAGCTAGCCGGTCACGCACAGGGCACGCTGCTGGTGTCGATCGGCGCTTACTCGCTCTCCTGGGCGGTCGGGTTCCTGGCTGTCTTCGCCCCGGCCGGCGCGGGTGTCCGGGAGGCGGTCATGGTCGCGGTCCTGAGTGCGCGGACGACGCCAGCGACCGCCCTGACCGTGGCGCTGCTATGCCGGGCGCTCGCGGTCGTGGCTGACGCCGCCGCGGGTGCCGTCGCCTCGGCGCTGGTCGGCCGGCGCCGGCTCCAGCGGCTGCGCACCGGGCGCGGCCTCACTCGCTAGGGCGTCCTCGGGCTCGAGGCGCATAAGGCGCGGTTCCTGCCTGGTGACCGAGCCGTGAGTGGCCCGAGCCCGCTGGCCCGTCAGGCCCTGTGCCCGGGTTGCAGCTTGTCCAGCAAGGAGGTGATCATCGGGGTCAGCCATTCACTGAACTCGACCGACAGGTGCGACGTGTCCCTGAAGACCAGAAGGTTGCCGACCACGGCCGGGCAGGCGTTGTGCGCGCAGATCCAGTCCGCTGGATCGACGAGCGTGACGCCGCCCAGCTTCCGCAGGGCCTGGTTGATCGCCTGGTGCCGGGCCGGATACATGTAGGCCTTGCTCATCGGCAGGTTGCAGGCCTTGACGTCGTCGAGATGGGCGGCCACGCAATCGGCGACGTTGTAGCCGGGGTACGGCGTGTCCTCCAGGTACACGATCTTTGAGGTGGTCGTCTGCTGGAGCTTGCGTACGGTGGACACGGTGGCGTCGGCAACCGCGGCCGGGGACACGTTCGCGGCTGCCTCGCCGTCCCAGCCGGCCACTATCACGACCGCCGGGTTGAGCTTCGCGATCCGGCGCAGCGTCCGGGCCCGCCAGGTATTGCACTCGTAGAAAATCCGGTTCAGGTTGGCGTTGAATACGCTGAGTTCCTGAGGTGGGCACGCCCCCTTGGTCAGGTTGACGACGCGCCAGTGGTCGTAGGTGCCGGCCTTGGCGAACGTCGGCTGCCACTGCTGCATGTGTGAATCGCCCAGCAGCACCACGGTGTCCTTGCCCGTTGGGTCACCGAAGACGCACGGCCCCTGGGTGACGGCCAAAAGGTCGGCGTGGCACCCGTCGTACGACGAGGAGGGCAGGTCGCCGTGCGCATGCGCAGGCTGGGGAGTGAGGTTTCTGGGCGCCTGCATCGTGGTCAGCCCCGCGACGATGGCGGCCTTCATCTCCCTGGTGACCGTCGGGGTGGCCGTGGACGCGTGGACGACGGTGGCCTTGGCGCCCGTGCCGGTGAGCGGCGGAAGGTTCCCCAGGACCAGCACCGCTGCGACCACCGCCGCGCCCGACAAAGCGACGCCGCCCGCGAACCACTGAAGGTTCGGCAGCCGGAGCGATCGGGCGGGGTTCTCGATGAGCTTGAAGGTGATGACGGCAGCGGCGAGCGACAGCAATACGACCGTCAGCCGCTCCGGCCAGCCCAGAGCATGACCGAGGATCATGGGGGCGATGACCAGCATCGGCCAGTGCCACAGGTACCACGAGTATGAGGTGCGGCCGAGGAACTGCAGTGGCCGCAGGCCCAGCAGCGCCCCCACACCCCGCTGAACCGCGCAACCGCACGCGATGAGCGCGGCGGCTCCGACGACCGCGAGCGCCGCAGCCGAACCCGGATACGGCGTCTTGTCGTTGTAGACGAAGGCGGCGGCCAGCACCGCGGCCAACGCCAGCCAGCCTCCGGTCAAGGCGAGGGTGCCCGGCAGCCGCGCCAGCTGAGAGGCGCCCAGCGCCACCAGCGCCCCCAGGCCGAGTTCCCAGGCCCGCGTGGCCATCGAGAAGTAGGCCCACGGGGCATCCGTCCTGGTGAGGACCACCGAGTAGTCGAACGACACCAGAATGATGGCGGCCAGCAGCAGGCCGAGTAGCGCAATGCGGTAGCGCCGGCCCAGGAGCACGATGAGGACAATCAGGATCGGCCAGAACAAGTAGAACTGCTCCTCGACGGCAAGCGACCAGAAGTGCTGCAGCGGGGATGCCGCATTTCCCTGATTGAGATACTGGGTGCCTTCCACGGCGAGCCGGTAGTTGAGGCCGTAGAACGTGGTGAAGATCCCGTCGATGGCGGTCGGCCGGACCGAAAGGGGCGGGGCCCACAAGCGAGCGGCCACCACGGTCGCCACCACGACCGTCATAGCTGCGGGCAGCAGCCGGCGAATCCGGCGGGTGTAGAAGGTGGGCAACGCCCGGATGCCGTGCTCGCCGACCGACTCCGTCAGCAAACGCGTGATCAGGAAACCAGAGATCACAAAGAACACGTCGACGCCGACGAACCCGCCGTGTACGCCCAGCAGATGGGCGTGGTACAGCACCACGGAGAGCACCGCGAAAGCTCGCAAACCCTCGATATCCGGCCGGAACTTGCCCGGCTTGCGCGGGTCTTCGCGAACATGCCGACCGGACGGGGCACCGGCACCCTCAGATCGCCTCAGGGTGCTAGTCATCGGCGGCCGTCCTCCTGACGCGATCTGTCGTGCCATATCAAGCCGTCGGGGTTGAGGGAACCGGCGAACCCAGAACCCCCTTGTCCAGCCATTGGCGGAGCCCAGAGCAGCCTACGTGCCGCACGTGTGCAGAGTCCGCCGTATCCGCTCGTTCACCTGTGCCGGTGTTCTCGGCGGCCAGGTCAGCCACCGTGCCGGCAACCTCCGCCGGGCCGACGTTAGCGGTCGGCAGGCAAACCAGCAATCATCCAGCCTAGTGCAGGTACGCTGCCGGAGGGTGTCGGCGCTTCGCGGCGGCGCAGGCATGTGGAGGATCTCGGTTGGAGGCAGAGTGTCGGTTCGGATCAAGGCGTCGCTCCCGTTGCTGCACCGGCGGGGGCCGGACAGCCTCCCGAAGGCCGCACCCGGGCGCGGGCCGTACCTGATTGACGTCTGCCTCGCCGTCGCCGTCGGCCTCGCCGTCCTGCTCGTTCACGATGTGCCGTACATGCTCCATCATTCGTTGTGGGTCGACGAGGCGTGGGTCGCGGACTCGGTCCGGGCCAGGATCACGCTCGTGCCATCGATGGCATCGAGTACGCCGCTGGGATGGACGTTGCTGTTGCGGCTGGTGCCATTCGGTGGTCCCCAGCGGCTGCGACTCGTGCCGCTCGCGTTCACGATGCTGGCGGCGGCGGCGGGCTACCTGCTCGGGCGCGAGCTTCGCTTGAACCGGTATGTCACGGGCATCTTGACCGGAGCCGCCGTGCTGCTGTCGCCGGCGTTGCTGCTCCGGGACGACCTCAAGCAGTACACCGCCGAGGCGTTCGCGTGCCTGGTCGTGTGGGTTCTCGTTGCGCGGGTGGAGAACGAGTGGCGCCTCCGGCGCCTGATCGCGATCGCCGCCGTGGGCTCATTCGGCCTGCTGTTCGCCAACACCGTGATCTTCATAGGGGTCGCGGCCATGGCGTCCCTGGCGCTCGCGTGCCTGGTCAGGCGGGATTACCGGCGGCTACCCGCGATCGCCGGCGCCTCGGCGGGGATGCTCATCGTCAGCCTGGTGATCTACGTGACCGTCATCCACCGAGGGGTTACGCCCAGGCTCGTCGCCGACTGGCAGGCCCACTACATGCCCACCGCGAGCCCGTCTGCCGCAGCCCACTTTCTGTCTCGGCAACTGCAGCATCTCGCGCCGTACATGGGCTTCCGGCCACTGATCTTCGACGCCGCGGCCGCGCTGGCGGGCATAGCAGCGCTGATCTGGCTCCGGCGGTATGCCCTGGCCGCCATGTTTCCGATCATGCTGGCGCTCGTCATCGTCGCTAGCGCGGCCCGCAAGTACCCGTTCGGCGACCTCCGGACGTCCACGTTCTGGCTGGTGACGGTCCCCGTGCTGATGGCCATCGCGGTCGCCGCCGCCGCGCAACTGGCGGGCCGTATCGATCGCCG
>DASQIW010000119.1:0-38061 GCA_035631375.1 Streptosporangiaceae bacterium | reverse complement strand
GGACATTAACCTGCTCGAAAGGGTGCTCAGTGGACTTCGGAAGCTCTAGGGTCGCCGCGCCGACCACCGCCGAGAGCGCGATGACGTCGGTGAAGATTGTCGTCGCGGGTGGGTTCGGTGTCGGCAAGACCACGTTTGTGGGCTCGGTCTCGGAGATCACTCCCCTTACCACCGAGGCCGTCATGACGACTGCCAGCGACGGTCTGGACGATCTGAGCCACACGCCGGATAAGACCACGACAACGGTGGCGATGGATTTCGGCCGCGTTACTCTCGATGCGGGTCTCATCCTGTACCTGTTCGGCACGCCCGGCCAGCACCGGTTCTGGTTCATGTGGGATGACCTGATCCAGGGCGCGATCGGGGCAGTGGTCCTGGTGGACACGCGCCGGCTGGCGGACTCGTTCCCGGCAGTCGACTACTTCGAGTCGGCCGGGCTGCCATTCATCGTCGCGGTCAATGGTTTCAACGGCTACTTCCCGCACGCGCTGTCTGACGTGCAGGAGGCGCTCTCGATAAGCCCGCGGGTGCCGATCATGCAGTGCGACGCGCGCGGTCGCGGCTCAACGAAGGCGACGCTGATCAAGCTCGTGGAGCACGCCATGGAGATGCAGCTCAGCTCCCGGTGACGGTCGGCGGCGCAACGCCGGAGCGTGCCGGACGAGCCACGCCACTGCGGTACCTTGGCTCATCGGGGGCGGTAGCTCAGCCGGTCAGAGCAGCGGACTCATAATCCGCCGGTCGTGGGTTCGAGCCCCACCCGCCCCACTCTGCGAACGTAGAGTGCAAGGCCATTTGACCTGGACAAACTCATGACAGGGCCGCGCGGTTGCTGCGGCTAACCCGGACTCTGGGACGACATTCGCGACCCGGCGGGCCGGGAGCTTGGGCGAAGCCACCCGGATCCCGCCGGGGCAGGAAGATACGGACGTTCGGACTAGCGCTGGCTAGCGCAGTGACTGGAAACCGGCGCGCAGTTCCGTGGCGAACAGCTCTGGCTCTTGCCAGGCGGCGAAGTGATTGCCCCTGTCAAGCTCGTTGAAGTACATGAGATTGGGGTAGGCTCGCTCGGCCCAGGTGCGGGGCACCTTGTAGATCTCATGCGCGAAGGTGCTCACGGCTGCCGGCACGGACACGTTCTTGACGTCGAAGAAGCCGACCTTGTTCTCCCAGTAGAACCGGGCGGAGGACACCCCTGTGTTCGTGAACCAGTAGTACGTGACGTCGTCAAGCACCTGGTCGCGAGTCAGGTCGCCGACAGGGTGCCCAGCGAAGGCATCGGCGATGTCGTGGTAGCTGTCCGCGTCATGGTTGATCATCCAGGCCGAAAGGCTAACGGGCGAATCCGCTAGGCCATACATCGTCTGCGGGCGCGTCCCCATTTGTACTCCGTAGCCGACGCCCTGCAAGAAGAAGTTGTTCAGCTGCTCATAGGTGCTGGTCTCCTCACCGGACAGACCGGCTGGCCGTGGGCCACCAGCGCCAAATACGTTGCGGGCTAGCGCAGCAAACACATCCGGCGGGACGACGCCGGCCATGTTGCTGTGGATGCCGAGCAGGCCGGGCGGTGCCTGCGCACCCATGAGATCAGTGATGACTGCGCCCCAGTCCCCGCCTTGCGCCACGTACCGCGTGTAGCCGAGGCGCTTCATCAGCACATCCCATGCACGTGCTACGCGGTCGGGGCCCCAGCCGAGATCCCGCGGCTTTCCGGAGAACCCGTAGCCCGGTATCGAAGGAATGACCACGTCGAAAGCGTCCGCTGCGCTCGCTCCGTGAGCGGTTGGGTTGGTGAGCGGGTCGATGATGTTGAGCAGCTCGATCACCGAGCCGGGCCATCCGTGCGTGATGATGATCGGCAGAGCGTTCTCGTGAGGCGAGCGGACGTGAATGAAGTGAATGTCCAGCCCGTCGATCTCGGTAATGAAGTTAGGTAGGGCGCTCAGCCTTTTCTCGTACCTGCGCATGTCGTAGTCGGTCGCCCAGTAGCGGGTGAGCTCCCGCATCACCCCCTCCTGCACGCCCTGCGAGAAGTCGCCGACGAGCTCCGGGTCGGGCCAGCGAGTGGCTGTGATGCGTTCACGCAGGTCCTCGATGTCCGCATCGGGGATGGACGGGACGGTGAACGGCCGGATCGCGGTGCCCTTGGAGGTTTCGGTCATGCCAGACATGCCCCCTTGTGGAATTTGGCCTGGTGGTCGATGCGGGACATCCCTAGCGGGAGCCGGAGTCTTCGAGGAGGTGCAAGCGGGCCCCGCGGGATCGCGCAGTACAAACCGCATCGGGTCCTATGGTTCGCAAATACCCGCTCGCGGACCCGGGACACCGGAGTCGGTAGGGCAGATCAGGGAACCTAGAACGCTCCCTAGCGCCTCGTCCGAGATCTCGGTATTACGGGTTTTCGATTGGCTCCGCTAACACCGGGGACGAGTTATCCACGTAGTTGGTGACGCTGGCGATTCGCGAACCCTACTGCAGCGGCGGCCGGTCGCGGGGCTGGTACCGGGTACGCATGACGCCGCAGTCGTAGGTCTTGACGCTGGCCAGCCGGAGTTGGGTTCTCTGGGTGAACAGCGGCTGGCCGACCCCAATGGCGATGGGGTGGACCTGGAGGACGTATTCGTCTATGAGCCCCAGCCTGGCGAAACGCTGTGCCGTGCGGACGCCGCCCGGAACCCCGATGTCGCGGCCTGGCTGCCGCTTGATCTCGGTGACAGCGGCGATCAGGTCGTCGTCGTCGCGGGCCACGACCAGTTCGCAATTGTCCCACGGAAGGTCAACAGGCTTGCTGGACAGGACAATGCGATGCAGGCCGTTGATGGCAGTAGCGAGGTCACGGGTGGCGGACGAAGCGGATGGGTCAGCAGCGGCGCCCTCCCAGTAGGGGATCATGCCCTGGGCAACCGGGTAGCCAAGGAAGCCAGCGTCGGACGCCCGCAGCAGGGCAACGATGTCGTCGTTGAGCTCTTGGTCGGAGGCGCCGAGCATCCAGTCCAGCTCATTGTTAGGACCAGCTATGAAGCCGTCCGCGGTGGTGGTCATGTACAGGATTACGTTCCGCACGGCGGGACCTTTCACGTTGCGGACGACGGATGGCAAGCCTTGTCCCGGCCTACCTCGTCCGATGTGTGGTCCAAGCTAAACGCGAACCGGACCTGCGGTAAGGTCCAATTCGGCACCGGTGCAGTGGTCCGGTTTTGGCGAGTCCTGGTGAAAGCTGCAGTCTGCTGGGTCCGCCGCACCGAGCCGCACGGCAGCGGCGAGCAACTGCAGCGACATTGATGCTGCCCGGATTGTCGTTCTGGCCGCGTGGCGCGCTGATCGTGACATGGCAGCAGCGAACATGCCACGCCTCACGTCGGCTGCGTAGTTCTCGGCGGACGTCTTGGGCCTTTCAACCTGCCATTGCTGATAGCTCATAGAGGGCGTCATTGCTTCTCCGCTTAGTCGTTGTGCCGCTCCCGGGACTGAGGCTCGGAGCGCCCACTCACCTTCCCGACGAAGGACGGCACGTGCAATGGACACCGGCCAGCCGGCCAATCCATGCCGCAGCAGGCCTGGTGAATGGCAAGGAAGCAGCGGTACGACTTAGCTCGCTGAAGGAGCAGGGGTAGGGGTAGGCGAGGGGGCAGGGTGGGGGCTAGCGGAAGGGGCGGCCGTGGGTTGAGGGCTCGGTGGCGGCGAGGCCTTCGGCGCTGGAGCGGACACCGGTTCCCACCGCCATCCGTCGTTGTTCTCGCAGATGATCGTCTTGCCGTCACCGGCTAGCCCGGTCGCGCCGTGGTCGCTGGTCCTGCAGAATTCGCCTGGCTCGTAGCAGGTGCCCGAATTGGAGAGCGGGTGGCATCCACCTGGACCGGTCGCCGCTGCGGGCGCTGCCACGCTGTTTGTCACGGCCGGTGAGACCACGCCCTGGGGGAGCGGCGACGATGTGGGCGTAGCCGTGGTGGTTACCGAGGGCGAAGCCTTGGGTGCTGTCGACGCGGCCAGGGCGTTCGCGGCACGATTGCCGCTGCCGCCACCGCTCATGCCGAATACGGCGGCCATCGCGCCGATGACTGCTAGGACGACGACACTGGCCAGGACAGGCGCCCCGGCTCCGGTGAAGGATCTGCGACGGCCGCCGCCGGATGGTCCGACCCGGGCCTGGACGCCACGCTTAGTGATGCGGAACGGGCCCAGGTAGACACCCACGTACGATTCCCCCTCATGCTGTCAAGATTGATGACGCCTCAGGTGGGCTCTCGGTGTGCATCAAAGCGGCTTGTATGCGCTCCTGGCGCAGGCGTCAGCGCCTGCCTCGGCGCCGGCGTGCACGGCGACGAGCGCCGCCCCCGTGGTGACCGTGATCGGGATGATGCGTCGGGCCGACTCCGCCCGGTCCTGCGGGAGCCGGCGCGGGCACCCGCCACCTTCGCCTCGGCGACGTCTCGCGCATGAGCACGACGAGGACGTACAGCAGAAGGAGCGCCACCCCGTCGAAGAACAGGCCGGCGATGATCGTCGGGATCGCCGAGCTCTCGCCCATGGTGAGATTGCGCCCGGTGCCCCAGGCCCAGAGGGGGTCACGGACGCTGAACGGTCGATTGAGTGGCACCTGCGTGGTCCAGGTCACCTGCGCGCCGCTGCCGGAGAGGTAGCCCTCGGTCACGATGATGCAGTTGCTGGTGGGCATCCGGCCGGCCCCTGGGCTGCAGTTCTGGCTGTACGACACCGGGTGGAAGGTGTCCCGGTGTCCGGCGCCGACCACATAGGCCCATGAGTTCACCTGGCTGGGCAGATAGAACGCGGTGATACACGTCATGGCGACGAGCATGAACAGGCCGGCTACCCAGCTGGCGGGGTGGCGCGGCGGCCAGCGATGCGCGTGAGCGTACAGCGGGTAATGCAAAACGCTGCTCTTCGCGCTCACCCGGACCGCCCCGTCGGCGCTGTGCAGATGTGATGTGTCGACGACTACGACAACGAGCCCGACCACCAGCAGAGCGACCAGCAGAAAGACCGGGACAAGGCTGACGGTTTCCGTTATCCCCGTGAGACTCCCGAGCAGGTTAACGTCGATCCCCGCGTAGACGGCGAGGCCAATCGCGCTGCCCGTCGCCACCCACGCCCAGCCGCGCCGACGGTGATGCAGCCTGACGAGTCTGGCAACTTCCGATGATTCGCTCATATCCCGCCGGAGTGCAGCCACGCCATCAATGTATTGGAAACCAGGATATTAGTCGATGCAGCTTGCCTCGGCACTCGTTACGATTCGGTGGATGCTCGACTTCGACGCGTATCTCAGCCGGATCGGCCTGGACCGGGTCGGCAAGCCGACCTGGCAGGCGGTCCACCGCGCGCATGCGACGACGATTCCGTTCGAGAACCTCGACCCCCACCGCGGCCTCCCTGTCTCGCTGGAGCAGGCCGATCTCGAGCGAAAGCTCGTGGCCAGCCGACGGGGCGGTTACTGCTTCGAGCACAACCTGCTTCTGGCGTCGGCGCTCGAGCACATGGGCCTTGTGGTCGAGCCCATGCTGGCCCGCGTCAGGGTGGGCGGTGCATCCCGGGACACGCGGCCGGCCGGGCATCTGGCACTGCGCGTGACGGACACGGACGCAAACCAATGGCATGCCGACGTCGGGTTCGGGCTCGGCACGCTGCTCGACCCGATCCCATTCGGCCCGACCGGCATCCACGAGCAGTCGGGATGGACCTTCCGGGTAGTGGAGGACGGTGACGAGCTGGCCCTCCAGACCCCAGGGCCGGACGGATGGGCTGACGTCTACGCCTTCCCGCCGCGCCCCGCCTTCCGCGTCGACATCGAGGTGAGCAACTGGTGGACCTGCACCCATCCGTCATCGCGTTTCGTGTCCGGGTTGATCGTCGCGGTCAGTCACGACGACGGGCGGCGGGAAGCCCTCTCCGACTTCTCGGGTCGGCCGGTCATCGTGGTCAGCTCTCCTGACGGCACGGAAGCGACAGAAACGCAGCGCGAAGCGATCCCGTCGCTCCTGGCCGAGCGGTTCGGCCTGCCCGGCTTCGGACTCGGATCGGACGGCAAAATAGTGGCGGCGGTGAGCTAGGCGTCGCGGCGCCTCACCACGATCGCTGTCACGGCAATGAGGGCCGCTGCGAGGAGCACAAAGATGCCTGCCTCGATGCCCTGGAACGCCCAGTACCGGTCAGCGGGCTGGTAGGTGATGAACGCGTGGTATCCATGCGCAGCCAGGCAGGAACGGAAGCTGGTTGGATCGTGGAACACGAGCGTCTGGCAAGCCTGCGGCAGGTTGCCGATGGGCATCTGCACGCCGCCGAAGTTGATGGTGGGGCCGCCATGGACCGGACTGCCAGTCACCTGACCGGCTGGGCCAATGACGCCACTGGAGACCAGCCAGTAGGACCCTTTGGGCACTACCGGATGCTGCAGGAAACTGAAGGTCCTGGTGACCGCTGTCAGGTAATGCGCGCGGAAGTTCTGGCCGATGAACAGACGCAGGAACGTGAACACAACGAGCGTGACGGCCATCGCCGGCAGGGTGCGGCGGATCACGGTGCCCGCGGCAATACCGAGAGCCACCGCGAACACCGCGTAGCCGATGGGGACGATGCCCTGAATATCGAACTGGGAGGGCTGGAAGTTCTGCTGCTCAAGGGTGTTCGCCGGACTAGACCACCAGGTAACGATGGCCGCAACGGCGCCAGCCCAGGCGGCCGCGGCGAGCAGGGCCCACCCGACCTTGACGGTGAGCCAGCGTCCGCGGGTGACACTCTGCATCCAGGCGAACTGGCTCGTACCGGTTTCGAGTTCTCTGGCCACCAGTGGCCCGCCCCAGAACACTCCGAGCAGGCACGGCACGACAACGGTCAGCGTGACCAGCAGGGAGGCCCAGGGGCCTGCTAGAACCAGCGTGTTCGCGAGGTTGCCGCAGCTATGGCTGGCAGAGCACGCCGCGCGAGCCGACTGGTATTGCGTGGCCATCAGCCGCCCGGTGATCAGCATCAGCACGGCGAACGCGGCAAGGGCGGCGGCGGCGACATACGCCTGGTTACGGTGCTGGCGCCAGACGAGCCAGGTCATTGATCCTCTCCGATCATGGTCAAGTGGGCAGGCGCTGGCGCGGCGTACTGACCCATATAACCGAGCACCAGCTCTTCCAGCCCGACGTCGGCTGCCTCGTAGGCCGGGTCGATGACCGGCGCCTTGCCCCGGACAAGCAGGGTGGCCTGGCGGGCGGTGCGCACGGCCTGCACGATGGTGTGATCGCGCTCGATTGCGGTGGTGTCCTTGGCCGGTCCGACGAGCACCCGGTGCTCGGTGAGCAAGGTGTCGATGTCGCCGCACAGCTGGAGGTGGGAGGCGGCCAGCAGGATCAGGTGATCGCACGTCCGTTCCAGGTCGGCGACCAGATGCGAGGACAGCACGACGGTCAGGCCGCCGTCGGCTACCGCCTCGGCCAGATGTGCCAGGAACTGCCTCCTGGCTAGCGGATCGAGCGCCGCGACAGGCTCGTCGAGGAGCAGCAGCCGCGGCCGCTTGCCCAGCGTTAGTGCGAGCGCCAGCTGGGCACGCTGGCCCCCGGACAGCGTGCCCACCGTCTGGTCTAGCGGGATACGAAGGTTCTGCAGCCGCTCCCGCACGGACGCCCCATCCCACCGGGAATTGAGATGTGCACCAATGCCGATGTGATCCTCGGCGTTGAGGCGCCGGTACAGCGGGATCTCCTGGGCAAGGAAGCCGACGTCGGCGAGAAAGGCCGGGTCCTGGCGGGGCCGGCCGCCGAGCACCGCGACCTCGCCACTGGTCGGCCGGGCCAGCCCGGCGAGCAGCCGCAGCAGCGTTGTCTTTCCGGCGCCGTTCGGGCCGATCAGCGCCGATATCCGGCCTTCGGGAACGGTGATGGTGGCCTCTGTGAGGGCGGTGACCTTGCGGTAATGCTTCGACAGCCCGCGCGTCTCGATCGCGGCAGGGTTGCTGCTGGCCATCATGCGGTCTCC
Organism: Streptosporangiaceae bacterium; assembly: GCA_035631375.1. Taxonomy (GTDB): domain Bacteria; phylum Actinomycetota; class Actinomycetes; order Streptosporangiales; family Streptosporangiaceae; genus JAJYUU01. The sequence continues at coordinate 30,081 of DASQIW010000119.1, read as the reverse complement.
TCCTCGGCCGCTGCTCGCAACGTGACGCGCAATAGCGACTCGATCGACTCGTCATCCAGTCCGGCTTCGCGGGCGCTACGCACCCATTGCGTCAGGCTGCGCGCCAGCCGCGAATGTGTGCCGGGTGGCGGACCGGACGGGCGGCCCACCACGAACGTGCCGAGCCCGGCCCTCGGCTCGACGAGACCATCGCGCTCGAGGTCGCGGTAGGCCTTGAGCACGGTGTTGGGGTTGACTGCCGTGGCCGCGACGACTTCCCGCACCGTGGGGAGCTTGTCGCCGACGTCGAGGACCCCCATCCGGAGTGCCTGCCGGACCTGCTGGACGATCTGCAGGTAGGGGGGCACTACCGAACGGCCATCAAGCCGGAAGCTGATCACGCCTCTGCACCTCAAAGTACTATGGGCCTAAGACTTTAGATACTTCGCGGCTCCGTTGTCAACGAGTAGCTCCGGCTCCGCGGCAGCACTACCTTCGGTGGCATGACCGGACAGGATGCTGATGACTGTCGCCGAGGCTGACGTCGTCGTTGTCGGCTCGGGCGCGGCGGGCGTCGCGGCCGCCCTGGAGGCGAGTGCGCGCGGAGCCCGGGTGGTAGTCATCGAGGCGGCGGACCAGATCGGCGGAACAGCCAGGATCTCCGGCGGTGGCATGTGCATCGCTGGCTCGCCGGTCCAGGCCGCGTACGGCATATCCGATTCACCCGAGCAGGCGCTAGACGACTGGCTGGCCGTCGGCGGGCCGTCAGCCGACGCCGGGTGGGCGCAGCGCTACCTCGAGGCCAGCGTCCCGGAGATCTACGACTACCTGGCAGCGGCCGGCGTGCAGTGGCTGGCTGTCCACCCGCAGGAGGGGAACCGGGTGCCGCGCTGGCACGCGCCCGCCGGTGCCGGCCGGGCCGTGATGGACCTGCTAGCCGGGCAGGCGCGGCAGTCCGAACGCATCTCCTGGGAGCTGCGCACGCGCGCCACCGAGCTCATCCTCACCGGGGGAGCGGTCACGGGACTGGTCGTCTCCGGTCCGGCTGGTGAGACGGAGTACCGGGCTCGATCAGTTCTGCTAGCCACCGGCGGTTTCACCAGCGATGCCGCGCTGACCGGCGAGCACTCGCCAGCCGCCAGGGCCGGCAAGCGGATCCTGCTGGCGGGAGGCCCGGGCGCACTCGGCCAGGGCCATCAGCTCGCTCGCGACGTCAGCGCCGACATGGTGAACATGGACGCCATCTGGATGTATCCGTACGCGACGGTCGACGACAGGTCGGATGGGGACAGCAGGGGACTCGTACTGCGCGGCATGGACGACGACGTGTGGATCAACGCCGACGGACGGCGCTTTCACAATGAAGCGCTACGCGGCGGAGCGAGCGGCGCGCCTGCAGTCCTCGCCCAGCCAGGCGCGACGTGCTGGGCGCTCATCGATGCGCGAATCGCGACGTCACTGGTCGTGTGGGACGGGAGCTATCGGCGCGACGGCATAGCCGCCAGGCAGAAGATCGATAGGCTGCTGACCGAGTCCCCGTACGTCACGTCGGCGCCTGACTGGGCCACCCTGGCCGCGCGCATCGGCGTGGATGCGGCGCAGGTTGAGAACACCATGCGGGACCACAACCGGGCGCGCCAGCTCGGCCGCGACGTCGATCCGGACTTCGGGCGTCCGCTGGCCGGGCTAAAGGCGATCGACCAACCGCCGTATTACGCGATTCAGTTCTTCCCCGCGGCGCGCAAGAGCCTCGGTGGCGTACGGACCGATGAGAACTGCCAGGTGCTCGGTACCTCGGGACAACCGGTGCCGGGCCTGTTCGCAGCGGGTGAGGTGGCAGGGATGGCTGGCGGGCGCATCAACGGGCATTCGGCGCTGGAGGGAACGATGCTCGGCCCCAGCCTGTTCAGCGGGCGCGTGGCCGGCCGCGCCGTGTAAGGCAGCCCGTGCTACAGGCTGCTGACGAACTTTGAGAGCGAGTCGCCGGCCGATCGCAGGCCGGCCAGCACGTGCTGGCCGAACAAGGCCGCGCCATCCGGGTTTGTGAGCAGGTACCACACCGCGAACACCACGATCAGCCAGCCGACAATCTTCTTCGTCGGCATAGGGGGCTCCTTCTCGATCGCCTACCGCTGCAGCCGCGTGCGATCGGGGAATCGCTGGCGACCGGAGGCTTCTGTTCAGGTGCAGGTTAAATTGTGCACCTGCCAATGGCCAATAGCCCGCATATCGCCGCGTGGCGCGCTCAATCTCGCGGCGCTCACAAACCGTAGGCCTCGAGCAAGTGGAGCCAGACCTCGCTGATGGTGGGGAACGACGGCACGGCGTGCCAGAGCCGGTCCACCGGGGCCTCACTGCAGATCGCCACTGTCGCCGAGTGCAGCAGCTCCTGCACGCCAGGACCTGTGAACGTGGCGCCGACGACCCGGCGGCTGGTGTCCTCGATGACCAGCTGGCTAGTGCCTGCGATGCCGTTGCCCTGGGTGTACGCGCCGGGCACGTCGCCGGTCGGGGTGCGAACGACGGTGACGGCCATCCCGACGCCGCGGGCCGCTGCCTCGGTCAGGCCGACCGCGCATACCTGTGGATCGGTGAATGTGACGCGCGGAACGATCGAGCTGGACGCCACGTCAGCGCCCTGCCCCCGGGCGATCACGTCGGCCGCGACGCGCGCCTGGTACTTGCCCATATGGGTGAGTGGTGCCAGCCCGTTGCAGTCCCCAATCGCATACAGCCATCGCCCTTTCACGCCGACCGCGCGAAGCTGACTATCGACTCGGACCGGCGAACCTGGCTCAAGCCCGACAGCCTCGAGTCCGATCCCCGAGGTGGCAGGCCGCCGCCCGATTGCGACGAGGATCTCGTCAGCAGAGAATGCCCGGCCGTTGTCCAGGGTGGCGATCACCCGGCCGTCGCGGCCGTTGCGACGGGCCGCCGTCATCCGCGCGCCCGTTACTACGCTGATGCCCTCGGCCTCGAACGCCGCCTGCACCTGCTCGCCCGCGAACGGCTCCTCACGGGCGAGCAGCCGGTCAGCAGCCTCGACGATGACCACTCCCGCGCCTAGGCGCCGGAAAGCCTGCGCCAGCTCGGCGCCGACGGGCCCGCCGCCGAGCACCAGCAGCCGCTTCGGTACCTCCTTGGCGCTGGTGGCCGTCTGGTTGTCCCAGGGATCGACATCGCTCAGCCCCGGAATCGGCGGAATGAGCGGCGTGGTTCCGGTGGCCAGGACGACGGCTTTTGCGGCACGAAGCGACCGGGGAGGTGTGTTGGGACTACGGACCTGCACAGTCCGCTTCCCCGTTAACACCCCCGTGCCGCGCACCAGGTCGATGCCCCTGTCGGCCAGCCACTGCAGCTGCCCGTCGTCGTGCCAGTGGGAGGTCATGTAGTCGCGTTGCGCGAACGCGGCGAGAGCATCCACCCCGCCCGTCACGGCCTCGGCAGCGCCGGGGGCCCGCCGCGCGGCTGCCAGCACGTCACCCGGCCGGATCAGCGTCTTGGACGGGATGCAGCCGTAGTAGGAGCACTCGCCGCCGACGAGTCGCCGCTCCACGATCACCACGGACAGGCCGGCGTCGGCGAGCCGGCCGGCGGCCACTTCGCCTGTCGGCCCAGCGCCGATCACCACCGCGTCATAGTCGTCGGCCGCCATCTGTCCCCCTCCCGCCATACGTGGCAATACTGAGCCGGGCCTGGCCTGGTGTTGCAGAGCACTGCACGGTCGGACGGTTAAGTTCTGGTTAACTCCGAGATCACGCGGCGCTGGCCGCGATTGAGACCCCCCTTGTGTCTATTTCCGGCCTGGCCGTTCGTCGGAGTTGTTAAAGGGCCGTGACATGGCAGTTCGGCTGGTGCGGTGGCGGGGGCCCGGCGCCAGCGGGACGATGGTGTGCGGCGACGGCTCACTCGGATCGATCTGGGAAGGAACTCGCGCATGACCGGTGTACGGGTACTCGTGGGCACACGGAAAGGTGCCTTCATCTGCAGCTCGGATGGCACGCGCCAGGACTGGGACGTGACGGGGCCGCTCTTCGGCGGCTGGGAGATCTACCACGTCAAGGGCTCGCCGGCTGACGCCAACCGGCTGTACGCGTCGCAGACGAGCGGCTGGTCGGGACAGGTAATCCAGCGCTCGGATGACGGCGGCAAGACGTGGGAGCCGGTAGGCAACAAGTTCAGCTACGACGGCACGCCGGGCACGCACCAGTGGTACGACGGCACCCCGCATCCGTGGGAGTTCGCCCGGGTCTGGCATCTGGAGCCGTCGCTGCACGACCCAGACACCGTCTACGCGGGTGTCGAGGACGCGGGCCTGTTCAAGTCGGGCGACGGTGGGCAGACCTGGGTGGAGCTGCCCGGCCTGCGCGGCCACGACAGCGGCTCGTCCTGGCAGCCCGGTGCAGGCGGGATGTGCCTCCACACGATCATCCAGGACCCGGCCAACCCGGCCAGGATCTTCACCGCGATCTCGGCCGCGGGTGCGTTCCGGTCCGACGACTCCGGTCAGACCTGGCGGCCGATCAACCGCGGCCTGCACTCTGAGGGCATCCCGGACGAGGATGCCGAGGTCGGGCACTGCGTGCACCGCATCGCGATGCACCCGTCCAGGCCGTCGGTGCTGTTCATGCAGAAGCACTGGGATGTCATGCGCAGCGACGACGCTGGCGATTCGTGGCACGAGATCAGCGGCAACCTGCCGACGGACTTCGGCTTCCCGATCGACGTGCACGCGCACGAGCCCGACACCATCTACGTGGTGCCGATCACCAGTGACTCGCTGCACTACCCGCCCGACGGCAAGCTGCGTGTGTACCGGAGCCGGACCGGAGGAGACGAGTGGCAGCCGCTGACTGCGGGGCTGCCGCAGCGGGACTGCTACGTCAACGTCTACCGGGACGCGATGGCCGTCGACTCGCTGGACGAATGCGGCGTGTACTTCGGCACCACCGGCGGCCAGGTCTACGCCTCCGCCGACGCCGGCGACACGTGGTCACCGATCGTCCGTGATCTGCCTGCCGTGCTATCGGTCGAGGTGCAGACGCTGCCGTGATGGGAGGTTCGGACGTGATCCGGGTCGTGCTGCCCTCCCACCTGCGCCGGCTGGCCAGCATCCAGGGCGAGGTGCAGCTGGAGATCGCCGGCGCGGTGACGCAGTGCTCGGTGCTCGACGCGCTGGAGACGCGCTACCCGATGCTGCGGGGCACCATCCGCGACCAGGACAGCAAGCGGCGGCGGGCGTTCATCCGGTTCTTCGCGTGCGAGGAGGATCTCTCGCACGAGTTGCCGGATGCCCCGCTGCCGGCCGCGGTCGCCGCTGGCAGCGAGCCGTACCTGATCGTCGGCGCGATGGCGGGCGGCTAGCCGGCCGCGTCGTCGAGCCGGAGCACGCTGACCCCGAACGGGTCCAGCATGACGGCGTCCTGGCGCGCGCCACCGGTCAGGGGCATGAGTGCGAGCCCATCGGCGAGCCGCGGGCGAACCGTGAGCTGGTCAGCGGCCTGACTCACCAGCCAGGCGAACCTGGCTCCGTCTGATCGCACCATGACGTCGGCCGCTATTCGGGGGTCATCGACCGTGACGACGCTGGTCACGCCAGCGTGCTCGGCCAGCGCGCGGTAGAGGCTGACCGTTGCATCCGGGTTGACATCCGGTGTCACCGCCGCCATGTGCTCGATCGGATAGGTGCACAGGACCATGGAACCGGAGCCGACCTGGCGAGCGAGCAGCGCCGGGCGGCCCCGTGCGTCGACGGCGATGACCTGGGCGTCGGTCGGCTGCACCGGCAGGTACGCGCGGCTGTGCTCGTTGCCGGCGGCGGCGAAACAGAGCGCTGAGCCGGCCGCCAGCGGGCCGAATTCCTGCCGGAACTGCAACGTCACGGAGTCGTCTTCGATCCGGTCGGCGAGCCCTGCCCGTAGCTGGTGCTCGACGCCGAACGCAGGACCCAGCCCGTCGTGCGACGGCCCGCGGTGATCGCTCACCGGACCCGCGGAGTAGGACAGGTAAACCGTGGCTCCGCCGTGCGCGAGCTTCAGCAGCTCCAGCCAGGTAGGCCCGAGCAGCCGTGGCACCGAGGGGACCAGATAGAGCCGCGCCCCGGTCGCGATGCCGCTGCTCTCCCTGGTCAGCGCCACCGGCAGGTCGGCGAGGCGGGCCGAGACATAGCACTGGCGCAGTGTCTCGTGCAGGTAGCCGGCGAGCTCCGGTGGCGTAAACGGATATTTCGTGTCCAGATAGCCGGGCAGCACGAGGGCGGTGTCTACCGGGGCGCGCTCGCACCGGGCTATGTCGACCGCGTCGAGCAGTCCCGCGAACGTCGCCGTCTCGGCGAGCTGCAGCTTCGGCGCGCCGCGGCTGTCGGTAAGCCCGAAATGCAGCTCGAACGCGTGGTGCCGGTAGGGGTCCTGACCGCTGAGCTCGAAGTCTGTGTTGCACCAGGCGATCCAGCCGGTCGCGCCGGCCAGCAGGCAGTTGTTGAGGACCTGGCGATAGTACCGGGCGGCGTGCAGCGCCGACGCGTGGTCGGAGCTGATGCCGAACTCTTCGAGTACGACCGGCCGGCCGTAGGTGCCGGCCAGCTCGCATTCCCACGCGGCAGCGTAATGCTGGCGGATCTCGTCCGTGCCGACCGGATACACGTGCGGCCCGACGAAGTCGCACAAGACTGCGGCGTCTTCCAGCCAGAAACCATTCTCGTGTCCTGCCCCACGGGTACCCCAGGCTCCGTCGCCGAGCGAGAACGGCTGGTGACCCCCGGCCGCGCGGACCGCGTCCCGCATGATCTGAGCCCACGCCGAGACAGCCTCGCGGGGCGGATCAGGCCTGCCGTAGATCGGCATCTCGTTGGAGACCAGCCAGCCCGACACGGCCGGATGCCGGGTGAACCGCCTGACCATCTCGCCGGCGAACCACGCCTGTCTCGCAACCAGCCACACGTCGGAGTACAAGTCCCGGCCCTCGCGCCAGGGCGGATCCCAGTTCTCACCGGACATGTGGCCGACGATGAACGTGGGAACCGTCGTCATCCCCGCATCAGTGTGCAGGTCGAGGAAGCTGGCAAACCTGGCTGCCATGGCCTCGTCGATCCGGTCCGGCTCGGGCATGAAGTCCGGCCAGTAGAAGAACGAGCGAGTCATGCCGAGGCCGTGCCGCCTCAGCATCGCGAGCTCGTCTCTGACGACGGCCGGGTCGAACGAGCGCCACATCAGCGGGCCGCCAGTACGTGACCAGAAGTTGGCGCCCAGCCAGCACATCGCGCGCCCGTCGACGGTGATCTTTGCGGAGTTCCGCTGCACGCCTTGCACTCTAGAGCGCTACCTTCGGCACCCAGAGGCAGGCTAGAGGGTGCTCTCGCAGGATGGGTCAGCCTGCTGGGACCGGCTCGCTCGATGCTTGCCAGTGCCGGGAACCGCGGTCGGGCCGTGGACCGCCCCGGCCGGCTCGAGCGCGGGGGAGCTGGCTTCCTCGCCCTGGATCAGGTGGCTGTGGCTCAGCGCCGTGACGCCGGCGACGAGCAACGCCAGCGCCGCCGCCTCGAGGACGAGGTCCCCCCGGTCAGTCTGGAAGGTCTCGCCGAACAAGAACATCCCGAGCAGGCTGGCCGCCAGCGGGTCCAGGATGGTGAAGCCCGGCTGTGAGGCCGCAAGCGGGCCGGCGGCAAGGGCGTGCGAGGCGAGCAGCAGGCTCGCGGCGCCCGCACCGATCAGCACGTACACCGACCAGTTCGAGAAGATCTCGGCGGCTCCGCCGCCCAGGTGGGAGCTGAATTCCTTGATGACAGCGGCGACGAAGCCCCACGCGATCCCCGTGACGGCCCCGAGGATAGCGGCGCGCTGTGATCCTGAAGCCGACGGCCGACGGCCGAGCCCGAACGCTAGCGCGAGCCCGGCCAGTACGCAGCCGAGGGTGACCAGGCCCGCCGGAAGCCACAGGTAGGCGGGAGCATGTGCGCGCCCGCCGGATGGCGACGCCGCGAACAGGAACACGGCGAGACCAGCAGACATTGCGGCGGCCGCCATCCAGTCGCGGCGTTTCACCGCCCGGCTGCCGAGGATCGCCATGTAGCCGAAGACGAACAGTAGCTCGAGCGCCAGGATGGGCTGCACGAGGGCAAGAGGACCGTAGTGCAAGGCGGCGAGCTGAAAGACGAAGCCGAGGATCATGCTGGCAATACCCGTGAGCCAGATCGGCTGGCGGGCGAGCCGGAATACGAGCAAGAGGTCGAACTTCGCCCCATGGCTCGTGCTGCTAGCGCCGAGGCGCTGGCATACCGATGACGTCGCGGTGCACAAGCTCGCAGCGACCGCGAACAGGATCGCCTTGTCCATCTGGCCCAGCCGTGTCTCCTCGCGTGCACTGCTCGTGCGGTCTAGCCAGCGAGAAACCGTCGATAGCCAGCGTGCAACTACAACAGCGCGACCTTCAAGTTACTTTCAGGTCGGACGCTGACGCTCACCCCGCTGCCTCCGCCGCCCCGTGCCGGCGCCGGCCCTTCGGCCGGTTAGTCCTATGATCCCACGCCGCACCGACAACCGGATGACACTGTCACAGGTCGGGCAGCGCGATGTGAGCCAGGCCGCGACGGTATTGAGTGGTTAGTGTCCTGCTCACGGCAGAGTAAGGGCCCGCCGGTCGAGCGATCCGCCAGCCGCGCGCCCGCGATACTGGAGCACGTGACCATGCTCCTCCGCTCCGGCGGGGCTCGACTGGCCCAACTGGTGCGCCCGGCCCGCAGGACGCTGTTGATCGTCGGAGCGATCCTGTTCGCCATGACGCTGGGTGGCTACTGCGCGTATCTGCTCACGCATCTGGCGGGTGGCACCCTGAATCCCGTCGACCTGCACGTGTACCGGCTGGGCGGTCGGGTCGTCGCGCACGTGCGCCCCCGGTACAACCCTGCGTTCGCGGCGCCGTTGTACGACTGGCCAGGTCGTACGCTCAAGTTCACCTACCCTCCGTTCGCGGCGATGGTCTTCACGATCTTCGTGCCCCCATCGTGGGGCCTGCTGCCAAAGCTGTGGCTCGGGGTCAATGTCCTCGCCGTCGTCGCGACGATCTGGGTGACACTCGGCGGGCTCCGCTACCGGGCCGGGTTGGCCCGGCTCGGCGGCACGCTCCTGCTGGCCGCGGTGCTGTTCTGGACCGAGCCCGTGCAGCGGACGATGTATCTCGGCCAGGTCGAGCTCGTCCTCATGGCGCTGGTCATGTGGGACCTCTGCCAGCCGGCCGGGCGCAAGTGGCAGGGCATCGGCGTGGGCATCGCGGCCGGAATCAAGCTGGTGCCGCTCATCTTCGTGCCTTACCTGCTGCTGACCCGGCGTTACCGGCAGGCTGCCGTGGCGGTCGCGACCTTCGCCGCCACCGTGATCATCGGGTTCGCCGTGCTGCCAGCCGACTCACGCGCCTGGTGGCTCGACGGGCTGATGTTCCAGAGCAGCCGGACCGGGTTCACCGGCTGGGAAGGCAATCAATCGCTGCAGGGCATCATCACCCGGCTGGCCGGGAGCATCGCGGCGGGCCAGCCGATCTGGATCGCGGTGGCCGTGGTCATCCTGGCTGCCGGGATCGGCAGCGCGGTGATCCTGGCTCGCGCCGGCCACCAGGTCATGGGCATCCTGGCATGCGCGCTGACCGGCCTGCTGGTGTCGCCCATCAGCTGGGACCATCACTGGGTGTGGATCGTCCCCGGGGTCACGGCACTCGTGTGCTACGGCATCAGGGATACCGGCTGGCGGCGCTGCGCGTGGCTAGCCGGCGGGGTACTGGTCACCGCGCTGTTCGGTGCCTGGCCCGGCTCCCTCTGGGGTCAGCCGACTGATCTCGGAGGATTCTCGGAGGGCCTGATCTGGTCGCCGCCCAACACGAACCCGGGCACCTTCGCAACGCTCGGCGATCGACCTGCTTACGTCGAGTATCACTGGCATGGCTTTCAGCTCGTGATCGGCAATGTATACGTGCTCACAGGGATGGCGGTGCTGCTTGTGATCGCCTGCATCGCAGCACGCATTGCGATTGGGCGGCCACGGAGCGCGTCCAAACGCGGCCCCGACCAGTTCGGACGCGAGGCAGGTGAGGGGCGCCCGCGGCGGCTAATCCCTCGTTAGCGGCGGGCTCGCCGGTCGTTAATCGGTCACCAAGTGGTGGCCAGGCCGGGATACTGTAGCGCGTGCCCACCCTCACGCAGTCCGACGGCGCCGGCCAGGCGGGTAGCGCAGACCAGCAGATGCGCGCGCGCCCGTACGGGCAGACCGTGCTGATGGCGGGCGCGGCACTGTTCGCGATCACGCTGGCGTGCTACGGCGCGTTCGTCTTCACCCATCCGACGAACACCTGGCTGGCTCCAGTCGACCTGCACGTGTACATGCGCGGTGGCCGTTCCGTACTGCATCACACGCCGCTGTACAACTGGCCGGGCACAACGATGCAGTTCACCTACCCGCCGGTGGCTGCCTTGTTCTTCACCGTGCTGGCGGCGCTGCCCTGGCACCTGGTCGTGGGGCTCTGGACGCTGGCGGGCCTGGCGGCGCTCGCGGCGACGATCTGGGTGACCCTCGGCGCGCTCGGGTACCGGGACACGCGCGTCCGGGCCGGCGGCACGCTGCTGCTGACGGCCGTGCTCTTCTGGACCGCGCCCGTTCTGCACGTGGTCTACCTGGGCCAGATCGAGCTGCTGCTGATGGCGCTCGTCATGTGGGATCTGTGCCAGTCCGACCAGCGCTGGTGGCAAGGCATCGGCATCGGTCTCGCGGCCGGCATCAAGCTGGTGCCGCTCATTTTCATCCCGTACCTGCTGCTGACGCGGCGGATCCGGCAGGCCACGGTGGCCGCGGCCACGTTCGCGGGGACTGTCGTGGCCGGCTTCGCCCTGCCTGCCGACTCGCGGACGTGGTGGCTGGACGGACTGTTCGTCCAGGGCAGCCGCACTGGCTTCCCCGGCCGGGACGTCAACCAGTCGCTGCCTGGCCTCATCACCCGCCTTTCCGGCAGCGTCGCGTCCGGGCAAGGAGTCTGGCTGGTCGTGTCGGTGCTGACCCTGATCCTCGGCGTCGCCTGCGCGGCACTGATTCACCGGCTCGGCCACCCGGTGGTCGGCATCCTCACCTGCGCGATCACAGGCCTGCTCGTGTCCCCGGTCAGCTGGGACCATCACTGGGTCTGGATTGTGCCGGTCGTCGTCGCTCTCGCGTGCTACGGGCTGCGCGCGAGCGGAGCAGCGCGGTACGCGCTGCTCAGTAGCGCTGTGCTCGTGACCGGGCTGTTCGCGGCGTGGCCAGGATCGGTATGGGGCCAGCCCCGGCTGGTGGGCGACTTCTTTGAGGGCCTTATCTGGTGGCCGCCGGGTACCACCAACGCGACGTACCTCCGACTCGGTGATCGCTCGAGCTACGCCGAGTATCACTGGCACGGCTTCCAGCTCCTGATCGGCAACCTGTATGTGCTGATAGGCATGACGGTGCTGCTGGCAGCGGCGGGATTTGCCGTGCGCGGCCTGGCCCTTCGGCGTCAGGAGTCGGCCGAGGAGGTCGGCCAGATCAGCGCCGCCCCTGCCGTCAGCAGCTAGCACCCTAGTCGGCGCCAGCCCCAGCCTCGGCAAGCCGGATGGGAGCGCGCTGTTCCCGGCTCCGGTCAGGTGTCCCGCGCCGGGCGCGCAGGCACAGCACGACGAGGCAGGCGGCGGCCGCGAGTAGCACGATCGGCGCCGCCAGCGTCAGGATGTCGAGAGAGATCCGGGCCAGCAGGGGCGTCGGAGGTGGCCGCGTGCCGCCCGGCATGAGCGCGATCGTTGCGGCGGTGAGCCGCGCCACGACGAGCCAGTCCAGCCAGCAGGCCGGAGCGAGGATCAGCAGGCAGATGATCATCGCCTCGTAGGAGGGCAGCTGGTACTGGAAGGTAAACAGCCACGCAGTGCTGAGGCCGAGGGCGGTGAAGACGGCCGGCTGGACGGCCGGCCGGATCGGCAGCCTCGACAGGACGACGATCGCCACGCTGGTGCCGATGACGGCGGCGATGACGCCAACGTGACCGAGGAGGAAGCCGTGACGGCTGCCCAGCAGCTGATAGAAGTTGTCAGCCGTGGTTCGGTTTCCACGGCTGGTCACGGCCTTGATGGCGGGCGGCCCGAACCATGCGTAGCTGGGCAGTAGGACACCGAGCATCGCGACGGCCGCTACTGCGCAAGCGGCGGGCGAGCGCCGGAGGGCCCAGGCAAGGCCGAGCCCGAAAAGCAAGAAAGTGATCTTGATGTCTGCCGCGACCCCGACGAGCGCACCCCCGGCCAGCACCCGGCCGAGGCGCTCGGTTCCCGGCGCCGGCATGGTCGGCCAGCCGCTCGCAAGCAGCAGGCCGAGCAGGCCGGCTGCTGCAGCGAGCACATCGAGATGAGCGGCGGCGATGAGCTGCCAGATCAGCAGCGGGTTGATGGTCCACAGCAGGTGAGCCCGCAGTCGGCCGGCCGGGTCGGCACGCAGCAGCCGGTCGGCAACAAAGGCCACGAGGCCGAACGCGACGGCGTTGACCAGCTTCAGCCAGAACACGATCCTTGCTGCAGACGTACCGCCGAGGCGCGCCGCGACGTACTGCTCGACCGTGGCCGCGGGACCGTAGGTGCTCGGATCCCGCCCCCACTCCCACGGGATCGACCTTCCCACGGCATCGTGCAGGTGCCCGAGGTCCCACGGCACCATCACGTAAGGGCTGTGACCGAGCACGACCATCCGGCCGAACGCCATGTAGTCCAGCGAGTCGGTCGATCCGGCGGGCGGCAGGACGATCAGGACCGCCACGACCACCGCCGCCACAAGGAGCAGGATGTGCAGGGGCGGTCGCGCACCACGCCGCACCGCGATGAGGGCAGCAGCCAGACCCAGCCCGCCAGCCAGCGCCGACAGCCACAGCGCCGTGGTGGCCGACCCGAGCGTCAGGTGCCAACTGCTCAGCTCGAACGGGGGTCCGGTCCTGGGCATCGGTACCGCCGGCCCAGTCCATGTCGCCCTGCCCAGCGAGGCGGCGATGGTGACGCCCAGCGAAGAGCCGATGCCTGCGACGGCAATACAGCCGAGCCAGCGGGTCGCTGCACGACCCCCCGACGCCGCCAAGGCAGGCGCATGCGAGGGCACGGCGACCGGGTCCGGCCCGAGCGAGTCGATCCCGGGGACGTCAAAGCCCATTCAACGCTCATTCTGCGGTTGTTAGAGATTGAGTAAAAGGCCTTGTAACTCAAGGCGGTAGTTGCCCTCTACCGCGGCGCGACCTTGCCGAGACCCGGAAAGGTCGCGTTTTCGACCTTCAATTTAGCAGTGGTCACGGCAATACTCAGAGGGAGGATGCAAAAGCGCAATCTATTTAACGCGCGAGCTTTTCTTCGCTGCTGGAGCCAGACGAGGAGCGTGGCTGACACTGCGCCGGTGAGGAGCGCTGTGACGTGCCCGACCGGTGCGACCTCCAGCCGGCTGAGACCGGCGAAAACCTGGCCGACGAAGATCAGGAGGACGAGGTCGGCCGCCGCGGCGGCCCTGGCCAGCCATCGCCCGTACAGCAGTGCGACGCCGATCGCAGCCATCACCACGTAGGACGGCCCGACATCGAGGAGGAACCTGTCGGCTGGCGGCAGGCTGCCGTCCGCGACCCGGTAGGCCACGATGCCCTCGCTGACGACAGTGCCGAGGAGCTGACCTGCGGCGCAGGTCAGCGCGGTGCGCCAGGTGCCGAGCACACTGCTCGCCGCCGGGAGGGCGAGGACAATCAGGACTGGCCAGACGAGCAGGTAGCTGGTGGGAAAGAACGCCGAGGTGATGAGGGCGCCGGCCGGGTGATGCTCCAGGTTATGCACGCTGGTGCTGGCCCAGGCGAGCAGTGCTGCGCGGCCGTGGCCTGGCAGCAGGGCATAGGTGATCTCGGCCGCGCAGACTCCGGCCAGGTACAGCCATGCGGTGGCGTGCCTGGCGAGTGCGCCGCGTAGCGCTGGTATGCCGGTGCGCATTACCGATGTCGTCACGAAGATTTCTCAGTGTATGAAATAAAGACTCGTCCTGGAAAGGTTCATGGAATTGCGAGCGAATAGTAAAGGGACGGTGTGCGGGAGTTTGTCGGCTCCCTGGTAATCGACGCAGGGTAGATCCCGCCGCTGCGGCGCGCCGGTCCGCTGTCGCGCCCGCTCTCGAACGTCCAGCTGGCCCGCTTGACACGATCGAATACACGTTCGACACTAGTGTCGTGGGGACGGAGATAGCGCAGGTCATCGAGCTATCTCCGATGCGCCACCGGGACGATGTACTAGCGGGGGAGGGCCTGCTGCCGGTGCTCCCGGCGCTGCGGGGCCTGCTTCCAGGCGGCGGGCTGCATCGCGGATCGGTGGTGACGTCGGAGGACTGGGGCCTCCTGTCGCTGGCCCTGGTGGCCGGGGCAGTGGCCGACGGTGCGTGGTGCGCCGTGGTAGGCGTGCCGGTCATCGGCGTGCGAGCGGCGGCCGAGGCCGGTGTGGACCCCGACCGGGTATTGCTGGTCGCCGAGCCCGGCCCGCGCTGGCCGCAGGTGGTGGCGTCCCTGCTTGATGGCTTCGACATCGTGCTGCTGCGCCCGCCTGACCAGCCGTCGGCACCGCTCCGGCGCAAGCTGGAGGCAGCGGCACGACGGTACGGCAGCGTGCTCGTGGTCGCGGGGGACTGGCCGGGGGCGCAATCCCGGCTGCTGGTGACGGACATGGAGTGGACGGGGATCGGCGCCGGGCACGGACGGCTGCACGCACGCCGGGCACAAGTCAGCGCATCCGGTCGTGGCGCGGGCGAGCGCCCGCGCTCGGCCTGGTTGTGGCTGCCGGGCCCGGACGGCACGGTCACGATGGCGGCTGACCGTGCCGACGTCGACGCCCATCCGGCCAGATTCGAGGCCGGGCGGCTGGCGAGCAGCGGATGACACGCCGCAAGCCCGCCGGGACACCACCGCGGGTGCTCGTGTTGCGCTGCCCGGATTTGCTGGCCGAGGCGGGACCGCAGGACCAGGATGGGAGTGCCGCGGCCCGTGCCTTCGAGCCGGTCGTCGCCATCGTCGAAGGGTTCTGCCCGCACGTCGAAGTGCTGCGGCCCGGGGTCTGCGCCATACCGGCGCGCGGTCCGGCGCGCTATTTCGGTGGGGAGGCGAAGCTGGCCGCCGGTCTCGATGCTGCCCTCCGCCAGGGCGGCTTCAGCTGCCAGGTGGGAGTCGCCGACGGTCTGTTCGCTGCCGGGCTGGCAGCCCGCACCGGGACGGGCGCTCTGGTTGTCCCGCCCGGCCAGACGCCGGAATTCCTGGCGAAGTTCGGAGTCGGTGTCCTCGGCATGCCCGAGCTGTGCGAGCTGCTGCCCAGGCTGGGCATCGAGACGCTAGGTCAGCTGGCCGGGCTGCCCCCTGCCGAGGCAGCCAGCCGGTTCGGGCCGGCGGGAAAGCTCGCCTGCCGGCTGGCCCGCGGGCTCGACCCGCGCCCGCTGATCCCGCGTCCGCCGGCAGCTGACCTGTCCGCGGCGATGGAATTCGACCCGCCCGCCGAGCAGTCGGAACCGGTGGTCTTCACGGCTAAGACGCTGGCCGATCAGATGCATGACCGACTGGCGGCTGCCGGACTCACCTGCGTCCGGGTCCGGGTTGATGTGCGCTGCGCGGACGGGACAGAGGTCAGCCGGCTGTGGCGGCACGACGGCCTGCTGTCGGCACTGGCGGTAGCCGAGCGCGTCCGGTGGCAGCTCGACGGCAAGACAAGCCCCGGAGGCATCATCCTGCTGCGCCTGATCCCGGACCAGCTGGCGCGCGCGACCGGGCGGCAGCTGGCGCTGTGGGGTGACGCGGTCGCGAGCGACCGGGTCGCCCGCGCGGCAATCCGGGTGCAGGCGATGCTGGGACACGAGCGGGTGACCCGCCCCGTGCTGGCCGGCGGCCGGCGGCCAGCCGAGCAGGTGCTGCTCGTGCCCTTCGGCGACGCCGGTGTGCCGCAGCGTCCGGCGGACCGCCCGTGGCCAGGACAGATCCCGGCACCGGCGCCGGCCACGGTGTACCCGGCGCCGCGGCATGCCAGCGTGACCGACTCCTCCGGCGCTGCCGTGTCGGTGAGCGGACGGGCCGGGCTGTCTGGTGCGCCGGCCCTTCTCGCCGTCGACGGCGGCCCGATCTGCCCGGTGACCGCCTGGGCCGGGCCGTGGCCAGTCACGCAGCGCTGGTGGGATCCGCAGCAGGCCTGTCGTCAGGCCAGGTTCCAGCTCATCACCGGTGACGGTGCGGCCTGGCTGGCGGTGCTGCAGGACGGGCGCTGGCTGATCGAGGCCCGTTACGACTAACCGGGCCCATCGGTCGGGTGTCAGCGCTAGCGCTGACTGCGCTGATGGCTGCTAGTACGCAGGAAAGCTAACGGGCATGCCGGGGCGGCGCGGGTCGGTGCGCCGTTCGGCATGCCCGTCAGCAGCCTGTTTACGAGGAAGAGCTACGGTACGTGTGGGGTGTGGGCCCGTCCCTGGGAAACCAGAGACGGGCCCCGCTTGGACCTGAGGCCCTAGCGCGCCGAGGTTCTAGCGCGGGCTCAGGTTGAGGATGACTACTTCATCGGTGCCGGAACCGGCTCCGTTGTTGGTGCCAGAAGGCTGCCCCGTCTCATACGGGTTCTGTTCGGTAGGCCAGCCGACGAAGTGCTGCGAGTTGTACTCGAACCACTCCGACGCCGTGGTGACCGGAATGACCGGCAGGTTCGCCGCCACGAAGTCCTGGATCATGGCCAGGTCAGCGGTCTGCTGTGCCACGGTCGAGTCGCCGGCGAGCTTAGCCAGCTGGGCATCTATCTGCGGGTTCTTGAGCCCCTCGTAGTCGCCGGTGGCGGACTTGCCGGGGTTGAGCGAGCTGTCCAGCCAGTTGTCGTACAGGTTGTACGGCGTCAGGCCGTTGTTGGACCAGTGCTCGGCCAGCGAGAAGTTGCCGTCTGCCATGTCGGCGTTCCACGCGTCGACGGTGATGCCCTGGAAGTTGGCGTTGATGCCAGCCGCCTTGAGCTCCTGCGCGACGATGGAGCCGACCTCCGCGTAGTCGGTGTAGGCCGACGGCGCGATGAGCGTGACGTCGACTTCCTTGCCGCCCAGCGCGTAGAAGCCAGCCGAGTTCTTCTTGTATCCGGCGTGCTCCAGGATCTGCGCGGCCCCGGACGAGCTGCCCGTTGCGGACACCGTGGCGCTGCCCGACGAGCCCGCCCACTGCTGGAACGTCGGGAGCGTGAGGCCGCTCGTGGCGAGCACCGGGTTCTCCAGGCCCGCCTCACCCTCGGAGGCGATCACGTTGCGGTTGATCGCCGCGCTGATCGCCTGCCGAACCGGCAGCTGGTTGGTCGGCCACTTGTTCAGGTTCGGCATCAGGGCGTTGGTGCTGCCTGGTGCCTCCCAGAAGTGGTGGTAGGCCGGCGCCTTGTTGACGAAGTTCTTCTGCAGCCCGGGGATGAAGTTTCCGGTCCAGTCGATCGCCCCGGAGAACAGAGCCGACAGCGCGCCATTGTTAGAGGTGTAGACGGGGAAGTAGACGTTCTGGATCTTGACCTTCGCGAGCTGCCAGTAGTTCGTGTTCTTCGTCAGCGTGAAGCCCTGCGGAGTGAAGGTCTTCAGCACGTAAGGCCCGGTGCCGATGGGCTTGGCGTCGGTGAACGTCGTCGGGTCGCTTTCCTTGCTCCAGACCGACTGGGGCAGGATCGGCACGCCGGCGATGTACTGGAGGTTGGTGTACTGCGCGCTCGGGAACGTGATGGTGACCGTGTTGCCAGAGCTGGTCACGCTGTTGATCTTCAGTCCGGCCAGGTTGATCGCGGCGTGCGCCTTCACGTAGTTGTAGGTGAAGACCACGTCGGCGGGGGTCATCGGGGTGCCGTTACTCCACTTGACACCCTGACGAATCGTGAACGTGATGGACGTGCCGCCTGCGCCCCAGGTGTAGCTGGTGGCCAGCCACGGGTAGTACTTCGGAGGCGCGGCCAGGTCGAACTGCAGCAGTGGCTCGTAGATGAGGCCGGTGGCGCCCATGCCCTGCGGCGCTACCGTCGACACGAACGGGTTGAAGTCGTCGGTGATGGCGCTCTCGGGCGAGCTCTCCATCACCAGCGTGTTCGACCTCGACGAGCTGCCGCCGCTGGACGACCCAGACGAACCACAGGCGCCGAGTCCGACCGCAAGCAGACCGGCCGCAGCGACCGCTGCGAGCCCTCTGTGCGTCAGGAGTTTCGTACTCATGCTTACCTTCCTGAGTCCTTGCGAATCCAATCCCTGATAGCGGGAGTGCGGGCTAACTGGTGGGGTCCTCACCCCCTTCGCGCGCGGCGGCTAGGGACGGCGCCGCGACATCGAGGCGCCAGCACGCGGCGGCCCTGGTCGCCGTCACGGGCAGCAATGGGGGCGCTTCCGCTCGGCAGCGGTCGGCCACGAACGGGCAGCGGGGGCTGAACGGGCAGCCGGTCTCGGCCGCGTCGACGACGGCAGCGCCCGAGGCAAGCTGGCTGACCCCGACGGCCCCGTTCCCTCCATCGCGAAGCGCTCCGCCGAGGTTGTCTGGATCAGGTGCCGATCGGACCAGCAGCTGTGTGTACGGATGCGCAGGCTGCTGGGTGATGTCTTCGGCGGGCCCGCGCTCGACGATCTGGCCGGCATACATGACCAGGATCTCGTCGGCAAAGTACCGGGCCGAGGCGATGTCGTGCGTGATGTACAGCAGGGCGAGCTGGAACCGCTTGCGCAGATCGTCAAGCAGGCTGAGCATCTCCAGCCGGATCGACACGTCGAGCATCGACACCGGCTCGTCGGCGAGCAGTACGCGCGGGTTGGCGGCCAGCGCCCGCGCGAACGACACTCGCTGCCGCTGGCCGCCGGACAGCTCGTGCGGGTACTTGGCGAGGAAAGTGTCGGCCGGTGTGAGCCTTACCTGTTCCATGAGCGCGCTCGCCCGCTCGCTGACCTGCTCACTGGACAGCTCACGGTGGTGCAGCCGCAGCGGCCGCTCGACGTGGTACCGCACCGTGTGGACCGGGTTGAGTGACGCGAACGGGTCCTGGAAAACAAGCTGGACCTCGCTCTTGTACTGCCGGAATGCCCGGCGCGAGCGAACGCGGACCGGCTTTTCGGCCAGGCTGATCGTCCCCGCGGTCGGCTGTTCCTGCCCGGCCAGCAGCTTGGCGACGGTGGACTTGCCCGAGCCGCTCTCGCCCACGAGCGCCACGACGGCTCCCTGATAGAGGGCGAGCGAGACGTCCCGGACTGCGTGCAGGTGGGAGCCGCCGCCGATCCGGAAGTCCTTCGTCAGATTGCTGGCGACGAGCAGCGGGGTGCCCGTCACGGCTGAAACAGTGGTCACGGCGTCACCTCGCTGGCTTCCTGCGGGCTGTCCACTTCAGCCGCCGCGTCGGGCAGTACGAACGGGCAGGCGGTCACGTGGCTCGGGTCGGCCGATGTGCGCACCCGCGCCAGGGTCACGTCGATCTCCCGGCACGCGTCGGTGCCCTCGGTGCACCGCGGCAGGAACGGGCAGCCGGGGGGCAGGCTCAGCAGGTTGGGTGGCGTGCCGGGGATGCCGGCCAGTTCCTTGCGCGGGCCGCGAAGGGACGGGAAGGAACGCAGTAGCCGCTTGGTATAGGGGTGCGACGGTTCGTGGTGGATCTCGGCCGCGGTACCGACCTCCATCAGCTGCCCCGCGTACATGACGGCGATCCGGTCGGCGAGCTCGAGCAGCAGCGAAAGGTCATGGGTGATGAACAGGATCGCGAAGCCGAGCTCATTCTTCAGCTCCAGGATCTGCTTGAGGATCTCCCGCTGGATCACGACGTCGAGCGCCGTCGTGGGCTCGTCCATGATGACGATCTCGGGGTCGGTGGCGAGCGCCATCGCGATCATGACCCGCTGCCGCATGCCGCCCGATAGCTCGTGCGGGTAACTGCGCAGCCTGGCCCGCGAGATGCCTACCAGGTCGAGCAGCCCGGCCGCCTTGTCGGCGGCCTGCTGCCGGGTCAGCCGCAGGTGCGCGCGGATGACGTCCTCGAGCTGGTCCGCGACGTTCAGCACCGGGTTCAGCGCGTTCATCGCGCTCTGGAACACGATGGCGATCTCCCGCCATCGCAGGCTGGTCAGCTGCTCCGGCGTGAGTTGCATGACGTCCACCGGACGCGGCATGCGACGGCCCCTGTACGTCACGCTGCCGCCGGTGATGACGGCCGGCGCGCGCAGCAGCCGGCACGCGCCGTAGGCGAGCGTCGACTTGCCAGAACCGCTCTCGCCGACCAGGCCGACTACCTCGCCGGCGTGCAGGTCCAGGCTGACCTGGTTGACGGCGCGCACGTCGCCGGCGGGCGTGCGGTAGGCGATCGAAAGATCGTGAATGGATAGGACCGGTCCGCCGACGGCTATCCCGTCGGCGCCATCCGGGCGCTGGAGGGGAACGGGGTCGTCCCGCTTGATCGTCATCGGCCCGCCTCACTGCGCTTGGGGGAGCTCAGATAGGCCTCGCGCGAGAAAGACCGCAGGAAGGCGGCGACCCGGCTCGGCGTGCGTTCCGGCTGTTCGAAGGTGGCGTGCAGCACCGGCGTGGGAGCGGTCGGCTGCAGCCGGCGTCCGTTGATTTTGGGCCGCTCGTTGGCGTCGCGCAGCCGCGGGTTGCCGAGCTCGTCGATGCCGGTGTTCAGCAGCACGAGCGAGGTGCCCATGAGCGCGACAGCGAGGCCAGGCGGCACGAACCACCACCACGCGCCCAGTTGCAGCGCCTGCTGGCTCTCCGCCCAGTAGAGCATCGTGCCGAGACTCCAGCTGGACAGGTTCGTGAGGCCGATGAACGCGAGCGCCACTGAGGTGCCGATGGCATAGAGCACGGTGTTCACGAAATTGGCGGCAATGAGGCTGACCTGGTTCGGCACGATCTCAAACGCGAGGATCCGCCATGTGTGGTCGCCAGTCTCGCGGGCGGCCGCGATGAAGTCGCGGTTGCGGATGGACAGCGTCTGCGCCCGGATGACGCGGGCGCCCCACGGCCAGCCGAGACCGGCGAGCACGAGAATGGTTGCGGTCTGGCCGGTGCGCGGCAGGTAGCCCAGCAGCACGATCAGCAGCGGCAGCGCGGGGATGACCAGGACCACGTTGCTGAGCAGCAGCAGAACCTCGTCCCAGACGCCGCCGAGGAACGCGGCGGTCACGCCGACGAGCACCGACAGCGCGGTGGCGATGATGCCGACCAGCAGGGCGAGCTCGAGGGTCAGCCTGATGCCGACCAGGAGCTGGGACAGCACGTCCTGGCCGCTCTGGGTGGTGCCGAGCAAGTGAGCGGCGGATGGCCCGGCCAGGGACAGATTGGGCGCCGGATTCTGGTAGCCAGGGTCGTACGGCGCGACCATCGGGCCGATGATCGCCGCGAGCACGAAGAACCCGAGCAGGGCGGCGCCGACCTTAGCCTTCAGCGGCAGCCGCCGCCACCGGCCGAGCTGGCGGGGCGGCGCGGCTAGTTGAGCCGGGGTGGTGGTGATCGGCAGCGCGGCGGTCATCGGACGGCCTCCCTCGCTCGCGCGCGGGGATCCGCGAGGACGATGACGATGTCGACGATGAGGTTGGCCAGCAGCACGGCGAACGTGATGACGAGGAAGATCGCCTGTGTCAGCGGGAAGTCGTCGGACGTGACGGCGTTGACCAGCAGCAGGCCGATACCGGGATAGGAGAAGACGATCTCCATGATGATCGCGCCGGAGACGACGAAGCCGAGCGCGAGGCCGAACCCCTGCAACTGCGGCAGCAGCGCGTTCCGGGCCGCGTACGTGTACACGATGCGCCGGTTGGGGAGCCCTTTCGCCTGCGCAGCAAGGACGTAGTCCTCGCCGATCGTCGTGATCATCACGTTGCGCATCTGCAGCATCCAGCCGGCGACCGACGTGATGACGATCGTGAACGCCGGCAAGAGCGAGTGGTAGACCGCGCTCGAGATGAAGTCCCAGTGCCAGCCGGGGACGAGGCCCTGCCCGTAGCCGGAGCCGATCGGGAACACGTGCAGGTTGAGGGCCAGCACCGTGAGCAGGATCAGCGCGAGGAAGAAGTACGGGATGGCCTGCAAGAACATGAGCGCAGGCAGCAGTCGGTCGGCCCAGCCGCCGTTCCGCCAGCCGGCCAGGATGCCGAGGACGGTGCCGAGGAAGAAGGCGATCACCGTCGCGGTGCCTACCAGTGTCAGCGTCCACGGGATCGTCTCGCCGAGGATGGTCGACACCGGCGCCGGATACTCCGAGGAGGAGATGCCGAAGTTCAGGTGCACGATGTCGCCGAGGTAGCTGACGTACTGATGCCAGAGCGAGCCGGCTTTACCGACGCCGAGCATCGCCTGAATCGCGTGGTAGGCCGTGGGTGTCAGGTCGGGGAACTTGGACATCACGGCCTCGACGGCGTCGCCTGGCATCGCCCGCGGGATGAAGAAATTGGCGGTCACTGCCACCCACAGGGCGACCACGTAAAAGGCCAGGCGGCGCGCGATGAACGGCATCGTTGCGACCTCCTAACTCACGGGAATCGGGGACGAATGACGGCGGCCGCGCCCCGGCGTCTCCGCCGGACAGCCGCAGCTGCGCCGGAGCACGAGGCTGGTCGGCAGCAGTTCGACCTGTGGCGGCAGGTCGGGCGCGGCAATGCGCTCGAGCAGGCGGGCGCAGGCCCGCTCGCCGAGCAGCCGCATCGGCTGGTGCACGGTAGTCAGTGACGGGTGGGACAGGCTTCCGGGGAAGATGTCGTCGAATCCTGTCACCGCAAGGTCATCGGGTACGCGCACACCGCCCCGGGTGAGCGCCTGCAGCACGCCGATGGCCATCTGGTCGTTGGCGCACACGACGGCGTCGGGGAGATCGTCCCGGCGGGCCAGCAATAGCTCACCGGCCTCGACACCGCTCTGGACGCTGAACCGGCCGTTGTACGTGCCAACCAGCGCGGTGCGCGGATGCTCCTGCAGGACCTCGCTGAGGCCGAGCCTGCGCTCCTTGGCGTCCGGCGCCGTCGCTGGCCCGTCGACGTGGAAGATCCGGCGCCGGACGTGGACGTCAACCAGGTGCCTGACAAGGGCTGCTGAGCCGTCGCGGTTGTCCGCCGTGACAACATCGGCTGCCTGACTCGTCGGGTCGCCGGAGACGGCCACGACCGGCATCCGCTCCGCCAGCCGGGTCAGCTCCTCTGGCGGCACGATGCCCTCACCGACGAGGAGCCCGTCGACCTTGCCGGACAGCGTATGCAGCCGCGCGAGGTCAGCGTTGCTGCCCTCGCGCAGGTAGGTGATGAGGAGTGACCAGTTGAGGTCGCGGATGCGCTGCTCAACCCCGCGCAGGATCTCGTCGTAGAACAGCAGGCTCATGCTCTCGATGTCGTACTGCTGTGGTGCGAGGCGCTCGACGCAGACCAGCCCGATGATGTGTTTCCGCCGGCGCGATAGGCTCTGCGCCGCGCCGTCGGGGACATAGCCGAGCTGCTCGATGACCTGTCTGACCCGTGCTCGCGTGCTATCGCGCACCCGGTCCTGGCCGTGCACGACGCGGGACACCGTCGCGGTCGACACGCCGGCGATCCTCGCGACGTCGTAGAGGGTCGCGTTGGCGGCAGGCCGAGCACCATTGTCGTCGGTTGCCGGCTCGTCCGGCGCTCGGGGCACCGGCGCGGACGCGGCGCGGCTCACCGCGGTGATGTCCGTCGCCGCGCTGCCCGCGGGGCTTGCGGCAAGCGCATCCGGTGTGCTCATAGGCCGGCCGGAAGGCATGCCGAAATGGTCTGGTAAGCCATGTGCGATCCCCTGGGGGGAAAGGGGTTGAAACTACGTAGATTAGTGGATCTAACCGCTTACATTAGCCGATCTAACCGCTTACACTAGGACCCGCCTCTAGGCCAGTCAAGGGCCTGAAGTCTTGCCGCTGGCAACGTTCCGGTAACACAAGGAGTGCTCGATGACCGCAGCGGGGATCAGCTCGGACGGTGTCCTATCCTTCCCGGCCGGCTTTACCTGGGGCGCCGCCACCGCTGCGTACCAGATCGAGGGCGGGGCGACGGCCGACGGTCGCGGACCATCGATCTGGGACACCTTCTGCCGCGTGCCCGGCATGGTCCAGCGTGGCGCGACCGGAGACGTCGCCTGCGACTCTTACCACCGTTACCGCGAGGACGTTGCGCTGCTGGCCGAGCTCGGCCTGGCTGGTTATCGGTTCTCGATCTCATGGCCGCGGGTCCAGCCGGGCGGTTCGGGACCGGTGAATCAGAAGGGCCTGGACTACTACCGCGCACTCCTGGACGAGCTTGCGTCGAACGGCATCGCGGCGGCGGTCACGCTGTATCACTGGGACCTGCCGCAGGAACTGCAGGACGCAGGCGGCTGGGCAGCCCGCGCGACCGCCGAGCGGTTTGCCGACTACGCCAGGCTGATGGCCGAGCAGCTGGGTGACCGCGTGACGCGCTGGATAACGCTGAACGAGCCGCAGGTCGTCGCGAGCCACGGGTACCGCGATGGCGTGCACGCTCCGGGTGTATCCAACGATGCCGCCGCGGCGGCCGCGACGCACCACCTGCTGCTCGCGCACGGCCTCGCGACGCAGGCGCTGCGCAGCGTGCACGCTGTGACGCCGGTGGGCATCACGCTGGACATGCACCCGGTAAGGCTGGCCGACGAGTCGTCTTCGGAGGCGCTGGAGCTGGCGAGGCTGGTCACCGACGCGGAACTGAATGGCCTGTTCCTGGAGCCGGTCCTGCACGGCAGGTATCCGGAGCACGCCAGGGCCGTGCTGCTGCCCGGACCGGACCAGATCGCCGACGGCGACTTCGCGACCATCAGCCAGCCCCTCGACTTCGTCGGCGTCAACTACTACTCGCCGGTGTTCCTGCGCGCTGGCGACGCCCACGACCTGCGCCAGCACGAGGAGCCCGCGCAGTGTGAGCTTCCTGGCGTGGTCGAGTACCGGCCGGCGGATCTCGACCGGACGGCCATGGGCTGGCTGGTCGACGCGGAGGGCCTGTATGAGCTGCTGGTGCAGGTCTCTGACTCAGCGCCGGGCCTGCCGCTGTACATCACCGAGAACGGCTGCGCGGCGGAGGACTATGTCGATGCCAGCGGGACGATCAACGACGTCGACCGGATCGACTACCTGCATCAGCACCTGGAAGCGGCAGCGCGAGCAGTGAAGGCAGGAGTCAACCTCGCGGGCTACTACGTGTGGTCACTGCTGGACAACTTCGAGTGGGCGTGGGGCTATCAGCGCCGGTTCGGCATTGTGTACGTCGACTTCGAAACCCAGCGCCGGATACCCAAGAACAGTGCCCGCTTCTACTCCCACGTGGTCCGGGCGAACGCGGTCCCCGCATTCCCGCTGGACGGGGTCGGCTGAGTTACCCGGTCCGCCTGGCCAGGTCCTTGACCATGATCAGGCACGGATTCTCGGGTCCCCACAGGTCGAGTTCCTCCAGCGGCATAAAGCTCATGCCTAGGTAGAACTTGCGAGTCAGCTCGTACCCGGTGTCGGGCTTGCTCGGACCCCGTGTCTTGACCTGCAGCAGCCAGCACCCGTCGGCGATGAGGTCGGCCTCGAGCGCCGCAACCAGCGCGCGGCCGACCCCGTGCCGGTGCAGGCTCGGCTCAACCGCGAGCAAGTGGATCTCTGCGGCTTCGGCGAAGTGCCGGCGGGCCAGCAGCACGCCGACCGGGTCAGCGTGCGCAGCCTCAGCCCGCGCAGCCAGCCGGGCGAGATATGTGGGCAGCTCGCGGGCTGACTCGACGTACTCGGCGTTCGAGGCGGGTATGCCGAACCAGTGCGGCAGCGATGCGAGCAGCCGCTCCACGGTGGCCGGGTCTTGCTGCCCGGTGGTGACCTGCCAGCGTGCCTCGACCACGCCTGCACCATACCGACTTCGCGGCGGGTGGCGCGCGCTCCATGGGCGCCACCCGCGGCTTCAGCATCGCAATACCGGGCTCTGGTAACTATGCGACCGTCAAGCTGGTCCAACGCTGCGGACCTGGCGGATCGCGGCTACTGAGTCCGCCCTTCGGTCAAGCCGAGGTGCGGACTCAGCGGCAGGCAGCCGTGACATCACAGGTTCATGGCAGGATCGACGGGCGGTTAGTTCACCACCTGCGGGAAGGCGACCGGACTACGGTTCCCGTTCTGATCAACGGCACGAACGCCGAACTGCACGTTGTCCTTGGAGATGTCGAGCGTTACCGAGGTGACGTTGCCGACGGGGATCGCACTGGTCCAGTCCTGCACCGTCGTCTCCCGCATCACCACCTCGTATCCGGTCAGGTTTTTCTCTGGGTTGGCGTTCCAGGTGAGCGTGGTGAGGTTGGTGCCCGGCAGACCCGGCGGCGGAGCCGTGTGGATCTGCAGATTACTGGGCGTGCTGGGCGAGGAGGCCAGAGCCCACAAGGCGGCCACATTCACCGCGGTCACCCGCGCTACGTAGTCGAAGTCGACGTACTGGAGCAGGTCGCCGAACTGCACGCCGTTGGTCACCACGACATTCTGGTGCTCGTGGTTGAAGTTCTCCCTGGGCTCGGTGAATCTGGCCGCGGCGTAGCCATGCGCCTGGAACGAACGAGAGTCGGTGCCACGCAGGTAGCGGTCGCGCCGCCAGATCAGCCTGATGTTCATCTGCGTCAGGTTGAACGGTGCTACCGAGCTGACATACCGGCCGAGCTGACGGGACTTGCTGTCGTTTTCGCCACCGACCGTCTGAATGAGCGCGACATCGTTCGCGGTCGCGTTGGTCGGGACGCCCTCCAGGAACATCCGCATCGTGAACGGGTCGGGCGGGGTGCCGTCATGAGCATCGCCGGTGCCCACGATGTCGTTGCTGAACATGCCCTGGACGTCGTTGCCGGCCGCCGCCATCTGGGCTGCCATGAAGCTGGAGCCGAAGAGCCCTTGCTCCTCCCCGGCGACCGTGGCGAGGACGATGGTCCCGGGGAACTGCTGCGTGGCGAACAGCCGGATGAGTTCCAGCACAACGGCGACGCCAGAGCCGTCGTCGTCAGCACCCGGCGCGTCGCTGGTGAAGTCGAACACATCGAGACACCTGGAGTCCAGGTGTCCGGTGACTACATAGAACCGCTCGGGAGACGCGGTTCCCTGCAACGTGGCGATGTTGTTAGTAATGGACGTCGGCGTCGGGAGCCCGGCCGTCTGCGTGAAGGTCTGCTGCCGGACGGTCATGTTGCCGTTGGAGGCGGCGGCGAGTGACTGCATCTGGGCGAACACCCAGGCGTTGGCTGCGCCGATGCCACGATTCGGGTCGGTCTGGCTCGACAGCGTACTCCTGGTGCCGAACGAGACCAGCTTCTCGATGATGGCCTGGATACGGTTGGGGTCGATCTGAGCGATCAGAGCCCGCAGTGCAGGGTCGAAGTTCCCTGTGTTCGAGGCCGGACCAGTGCTGGCTGATGCGGCACTGGCCGGCGCGATAACCGAGACAACAGGGACCGCGGCGACGGCGGTGGCGGCCGACGCGGAGAGGAACACGCGGCGGGTTGTGCCTTTACGAACATCATTGTTCTCCATGGCTTGAACCAAGCCTCAATCCATTCGGAAGTCAAGCCGCTCCACACTTTCAGCAAGTGTTCAGAAACTTATGTCTCGTGAGCGAACTCCGCCCGGTCCCACCGGGCGCCACCGATCTCCCGATTGTTGGAGCGGACGTGCATCTGCATGCACGAAGTATTCACGTGCGCGTCAATCGAAGGGCCGTCGGAGACCAGCCGCCCAGGCGGCTTCCCGGCATCTCATGGCGCTCTTTGGCCGCCCGGTGCTGCTCCTGCCGGCGGACGGCTAGCCTGCACTTCTACCTGGATGAAAGGTGTTGCTGTGAATCACGCGGAGGCATCCGATCTGTTCAGCCAGGCCGCCTGGGACGAGCGGTACCGGACTCGCGACAAGCTCTGGAGCGGTAACCCCAATCCCTACCTGGTGTCCGAGGTCAACGGCCTGGATCCCGGCTCGGCGCTCGATGCAGGCGCGGGGGAGGGTGCAGACGCGATCTGGCTGGCCGCGCGCGGCTGGCAAGTCACCGCTGTCGACATTTCTGCGGTAGCGCTCGAGCGCGCCGCCGCGCACGCAGCAGAGCGCCGCGCGGACATCGCCGCGCGAATCGAGTGGCGGCACGAGGAGCTGAGCTCCTGGAAGTCAGCAGGCGCGAGCTTCGACCTGGTGTCTGCGCAGTATCTGCACCTGCCGGCTGCGGTGCGCCCGGCCGTGTTCGGCCGGCTGGCGGCCGCGGTCGCGGCGGCAGGGACACTGCTCATCGTCGGGCACCACCCGTCCGACCTGGAGACGACGATGCCCCGCCCGCCGATGCCCGAGTTGTTCTACACCGGTGATGACATCGCAGCGCTGCTGGACGCCAGCCAGTGGACCATCGTCACCAACGCAGCGCCGGGACGGGAGGCAACTGACCCGGACGGCAACGCGGTGACCATTCACGACACGGTGTTCCGGGCGACCAGACGGGTGGCTGGCTGAACCGGATCGGCTGGCCGTGCGGGAGCGTCGCGGCAGCTGGCTCTCAGTAGCGCGGCGCGGGACAAGCTCGTTACGAGCGCACCAGGGCGGAGCGCCGAGACCGGCGCGAACCCGCGCGGCTGGAAGTGGAAGTCGCCAGCCGGGAGGCCGCCTCTTGGACTAGCCGGGCCTGCGGATCCAGCTCGAGAGCCACGGCTAGCGCTTCAGCTCCGGATAGCCCGCTCGCATGCCTCGCCATGGCCAGGGTCGCCAGTACGCTGGCACGCCGGCTGGCGGTGGGCGAGCTGGCCAGCAGCGGTGCGCAGAGATCCTCGACGTAGGCAGGCAGCCTCTGTCGCAGGCGCACGACGGCGAGCGTGTGCTGCGCGATCGGGCGGTCGTGCGCGCTGCTGTGCTTGACCACCCAGCGCATCCGGCTGCCTGCCAGGTTGGCGTCGGCGAGCGAAAGGTCCGGGATCGATGCGACGGCCCACTCCAGGGCATGCACGGTGCTGACCAGCCGCTGCGGCGGCGAGTCGGGCAGAGTCACGCGCTGGCGGTGAAGCCAGCGCAGGTCGTCGATGCGGCCCGACGTCAGCAGGTAGCCAGCAAGCGGAGATAGTGCGCGCTGAGCGGCTGGTACCTCGAACTGGATCCCGCGCAGGAAAGTATCGGCGGCATCTGGTCGCCCTTTCCATTCGGTCGACAGCAGTATGCCCACGTCCCGCCCGGCTCGTCGCTGACGCGGCCCGCGAACGAGCCGCGCACCGTCAGACAGGAGACCAGTCCTGCGATTGCGGAACGGCAGCAGGTTCGCTATCCCGTTCACCGCGAAAACCAGAGCGGCCGGATACCGGATTGCGGCGGTTAGCGGCACGATCAGCAGGACGAGAGCGGCCAGGATAGTGGCGGCTGGCCCGGCCACCTGAATGGCTGCACGCCGAGCGGCTGCCGCAGTCTGGCCGTGGAACACTCGACCGTGCAGCCCGAATCCGAGCTCAACCTTTACGCCGCGGATCATGAAACTGGCAACCGGCCTGCCGATCTGGATGCTGATCACCCGGACTCCAGCTAGCCGCGCGGCGAGGACGTGCCCCAGCTCATGCACCACAATGGCGACGAGTAGGTACACGAGGACGAGGGCGTATGCCGCCCAGAATTCGACAGCGCTTTGCGCTGACGGAGCTGGGTGCGTCAGAACGAGTGCCACGAAGGCGGCGGCCAGGTATCCCGCCGTAGCAATGACCACAGCCAGTCCGTAGCCAATCCGCAGCTCCAGGTCCCGGTGATGCATGCGGGAAGCATAGGGAACAAAGCAGAGGTTTAGCTATATACCGCACTCCGGTCCCGCCCGCGAGACCGGGGACCCGCGGGCAGTGGGACTGCAGTGCGCCCCGGCGGTGACTCGCTGCGGAGCGGTCCCGCTGATCAGGCTGTGCGGGATAGCTGGCGCAGGATCGTGTCGGCGACCAGCTGGGGCGCGCGCACAGTGGGGTAGTGGTCGACTCCTGGCATGCGGATCAGCTCACAGCCGGGGATGCGCGCCGCGGCGGCCTCGTTGCTGGCGATGAGACCGGGGCTGTCTGCGTCCCCGACCATGAGCACAACGGGAACGTGCAACTCGTGCAGTCGCTCGTAGACGG
>DASQIW010000118.1:0-15126 GCA_035631375.1 Streptosporangiaceae bacterium | reverse complement strand
CACCACGCCGTCGTAGCCGACGCCGTCGAGGAACGCCTGCGCGGTCGCCACGGCATCCTGGCCGATCATGGCGTCGACGACGTACAAGATCTCGTCGGGGTCGACGGCGTCCCTGATGTCGCGCGCCTGCTGCATCATCTCTTCGTCGACGCCGAGCCGGCCAGCGGTGTCGACGATGACGACGTTGTAGAGCTTGTGCTGCGCCTCGGCGATGCCCAGGTTGGCCGCGGCGACAGGGTCACCGACCCCGCTGCCGGGGAACGGCGCGAACACCGCCACACCGGCCCGCTCGCCGAGAACCTGCAGCTGCTGCACGGCGTTCGGCCGCTGCAGGTCGGCGGCGACCAGCAGGGGCGTGTTGCCCTGCGACTTCAGCCAGTGGGCGAGCTTCGCCGCCAGCGTCGTCTTTCCTGAGCCCTGGAGACCGGCCAGCATGATCACGGTCGGCGGATTCTTGGCGAACCGCAGCCGGCGTGCCTCGCCGCCGAGGATCTCGATCAGTTCCTCGTTGACGATCTTGATGATCTGCTGCGCTGGATTCAGCGCCTCCGAGACCTCGGACCCGCTGGCCCGTTCCCGCACGGCGGCGATGAACGTCCGCACCACTGGCAGCGCGACATCCGCCTCGAGCAGCGCGATACGGATCTCCCGCGTCGTCGCATCGATATCGGCCGCCGATAGCCGCCCGCGCCCGCGCAGCGACGAAAAGACCTGATTAAGCCGATCGGAAAGGGTTTCGAACACCTGGCGTTCCTTGCTGCGAGCGGGCGTTTACGCTACCCAAGGGTATCCGGGAACGGGGTTGTCCCGGGCCGCGGCCGCCGACCGGCGGGCCGACCGCGCTAGGCGCCCAGGATCGCGTCGACGAACACCTCGGGGTCGAAGAACGCCAGATCGTCGGGTCCTTCCCCGAGCCCCACCAGCTTGACCGGGACGCCGAGCTCACGCTGCACCTGAATGACGATGCCGCCCTTGGCGGTGCCGTCCAGCTTGGTGAGGATGATCCCGGTGATGTCGACGACCTCGGCAAACACCCGCGCCTGGCGCAGGCCGTTCTGCCCGGTGGTGGCGTCCAGCACGAGCAGCACCTCGTCGACGCTGCCGTGACGCTCGATCACCCGCTTGATCTTGCCGAGCTCGTCCATGAGCCCGACCTTGGTGTGCAGCCGGCCCGCCGTGTCGACGATGACCGTGTCGACGCCTTCCTTGATGCCTTCATTGACAGCGTCGAAGGCCACGCTGGCGGGATCAGCGCCCTCTCGGTCGGACCGGACGACCTGCGCACCGACACGCTCGGCCCACGTCTGCAGCTGGTCGGCCGCGGCGGCACGGAACGTGTCCGCAGCCCCGAGCACTACGGTCTTACCGTCTCCGATGAGCACCCGGGCCAGCTTGCCGCACGTCGTGGTCTTCCCTGTTCCGTTCACCCCGACGACGAGCACGACCGACGGCCGATCCCCATGGCGGGCCAGCCGCAGCGACCGGTCCATATCAGGGCCGAGCACCTGGAGCAGGCCGGCCCGAAGCAGGTCCCTGACTTCCGCAGGGTCGGTCGTGCCGACGACCTTGACCTCGGTCCGAAGCTGGTCGACCAGCTCGCGCGCCGGGACGACGCCCATGTCCGCGGTGATGAGGACGTCCTCCATCTCCTCCCAGGCCTGCTCGTCGAGCTTGCCGGTAGAGATGAGATTGAGCAGCACCGAGCCGATCGCGGTGTGCGAGCGAGCCAGCCGGCTGCGCAGCCGGGTCAGCCGGCCGGCCGACGGCGGCGGTTTCTCGATGACGCCACGTGGCGCCGGGGGGACGACCACCTCCGGGGCGGTCAGTGTGTCTGTCCCTGCTTCGTCGCGGTCCAGCGTGCCGACCGCGGTCGCACCGCCGGGTTCGGGCCCCTGCCCGTTGCCGCTGGGGTGCTGCCGCCGGGACCGCACCAGCGGAACAACAGCGGCGGTGCCGCCGCCCACGACGACGACACCGATGAGCGCGTAGATGAGATCTGCAACCATGGCGGAACCAGTCTGACAGACCGCGATGACTAAACGGCTTCGCGCTCCCGCAGCCGCTGGCTGATCACGGCGGAGACGCCGTCGCCCCGCATGCTGACCCCGTAGAGCGTGTCGGCAATCTCCATGGTCCGCTTCTGGTGGGTCACGATGATGAGCTGCGACGCCTCCCGCAGCTCCGCAAGGACCTCCAGCACTCGTTGCAGGTTGGTGTCGTCGAGCGCAGCCTCGACCTCATCCAGCACGTAGAACGGCGACGGCCGGGCCCGGAAAATCGCGACCAGGAAGGCGATAGCGGTGAGCGCACGCTCGCCGCCCGACAGCAACGACAGCCGCTTGACCCGCTTGCCGGGCGGACGGGCCTCTACGTCGATGCCCGTCGCCAGCATGTCCTCAGGATCGGTGAGTACGAGGCGGCCCTCCCCGCCGGGGAACAGCCTCTCGATGACCGACGCGAACTCCCGCGCGGTGTCGGCGTAGGCGGTGCTGAACACCTCCTGAACCCGCTCGTCTACCTCTCTGATCACCGTGAGCAGGTCGCGCCGGGTCTTCTTCAGGTCCTCCAGCTGCGACACGAGGAAGGCGTGCCGTTCTTCGAGCGCGGCGAACTCCTCGAGCGCCAGCGGGTTGACCTTGCCGAGCCGGTCGAGCTGACGCTGCGCCTGCTGTGCGCGCCGCTCCATCGCCGCCCGGTCGAAAGACTCGTCGGGCCCGTACTCCGCCGTGAGGACGTGTGCCTCGACGCCGGATTCCTCCAGCGCCCGGCTGGCGATCTGATCGAGCTGGAGCTGGCGGGTAGTCCGGGCCACCTGTGCGCCGTGTGCGCTGTCCATCACCCGCTCGAGCTCGTCGGAGGCTTCTCTGATCCGCGCGCGGACGGCCTTCAGCTCGCCGTCCCTCCGACCCCGTGCCGCCTCGGTTTCCTGCCGCTGCGCGTCGGCGGCCGCTACCGACTCCTCGATCCTGGCCAGCGCGAACGTGGCGCCCGCCTTGACGGCCCCGGCGACCAGCGCACCAGCCCCACGTCGCTTAGCCCTCTCGATTGCCTGGGCTGCTGCCTGGCGCTCGCCGGTGGCCGCCGCTGCCAGGGCGTCCGCCCGCCCGGAGATGGCCTGCAGCCGCTCCTCGGCGGTGCGGACCTCCAGCCGGGCTTCCATCTCGGTGCTGCGGGCGGCGGCTGCCGCGTCCGCCAGCTGCTGTCGCGCGGACACACCTGCCGCGGGCTCCTCGGGCCCCGGCTCGTCGGGCTGCTCGGCTTCCAGCTCGGCCAGCCGCGCCCGCGCGTCATCCAGCTGCGCCATGCTGCGCTGGCGCGATGAGTCTGCGGCCGCGATTGCCTCCGTCAGCCGCGCCACCTCATCGCTCGCCGCCCTGGCGCGGCCGGCCAGCGAGCCGAGCGTGCCCGACGCCTCCGCGGCCGTCGCGTCAGCCTGCTGGAGGGCGGCGGCGGCCGCGGCGACCGTTCGGCTGGCCAGCTCCTCCTGCTCCAGAGCGGCCGCAAGCTCGCGTTCGGCCACCCGGCAGCTCGCCACGGCTTCATCAAGCTGAGTCGCCGCCTGGCTCGCGGCGGCCCGCAGACTCAGCAGGCTCTGCCCGCCGGCCGAGCCGCCCCGGGCCCAGTGCGTGCCCAGCACGTCCCCTTCGGCGGTGACCACCCGCAGCCGAGGCTGCTCCGCAAGGACCCGCACACCTGTCGCCAGGTCCTTCACGACGATCACGTCGCCGAGCAGGTCGGCCAGCGCACCGGAGAGCTCGGGCGGTCCGCTGACGAGATCAACCGCGGGAGTGCCGGACCCGGCGCCGTTCGCGGCCGCCATGCGCGCGAGGCTTTCCTTGGAACCGGCCCCATTCGCGGCGATGACCAGCCCCGCCCGGCCTGCGTCTTTGTTGCGCAGCGTGGTCATGATCTCGACGGCGGCATCGACGCTGGCTACCGCCACGGAGCCGGCGGCAGAGCCGAGGGCCGCCGCGATCGCCTCCTGTGCACCGTCGCTCACGGTTAGCAGGCCGGCCAGCGGCCCGAGTACGCCCTCGAACCCGCCCGACTCGGCCAGCAGCACCCCGGACGCATCGGCGCTGCTCGTCACGGCCTCGGCTAGCGCCTGCTCCCGGGCGGTACACGCGGCTCGGTGCTCGCTGGCAGCGTGCTCGTCGCGCCGCCGCTCCGCAACCAGGGCCGACGCCGCCGTCAGCTTTGCCGATGCCCGCTCGTGGGCGGCCGCGAGGTCGTCGCGGCCCGCTTCCTGCTCCACCCGGTCGTGGAGCTCGGCATACTCCGCCTGCGTCTGCTCGGCCCTGGCCCCGGCCTGGCCCGCGGCCTCGGCCAGCCGCCCTGCCTCTTCCTCGGCGGCAGCAGCCCGGCCCATCGCTGCCTCGACCTGGCCGCGCAGCCGGGCCAGCTGGTCCGCGCGCTGTGCGGCAGCTCTGGCGGCCTCTGCTTGCCTGCGCTCGTCCTCGGCCAGCGCCGCCTCGGCTGCCTGCCGGTCAGCGACCGTCGCCGTCAGCTGCTCGCGCGCGGCCGACAGCCGCTCCGTCAGCTCTTGCTCCTGGCCGCGCAGCTGCGCGGCCTCCTGGTCCAGCTCGTCCGGGTCACGCCCGGCTCGCTGCGGCTCGGGCTCCGACAGGTTCCGCTGCCGTTCCGCCGACAGGCCCTGCACGCCGCGTATCCGCTCGGCCAGGCCCGCCAGCGCGACGAACGTGTCCTGAGCGGCGGCAAGCCGAGGCGCATCTTCCTGCTCAGCGGCCTCGAGCGCTGCCTCCTCTGCCCGTGCAGCCGCCACCGCTGCTTCCAGGGTCGCGCGCAGCTCGGCTGCGGCTGCCTCGTCCGCCTGGTCTTGCTGCAACTCCGCGGCCAGCGCCACGTAATCGTCGGCCAGCAGGCGGAGCCGCGCGTCGCGCAGGTCCGCCTGGATCGCCGAGGCCATCCTGGCGATCTCGGCTTGCTTGCCGAGTGGCTTGAGCCGTCGGCCTAGTTCCCCCGTGAGGTCGACGAGCCGGGTCAGGTTCGCCTGCATGGCGTCGAGCTTGCGGACCGCCTTCTCTTTGCGCCGCCGGTGCTTGAGCACCCCCGCGGCTTCCTCGATGAGCGCGCGGCGTGCCTCAGGACCGGCGTTGAGCACCTCGTCCAGCTGACCCTGGCCGACGAGAACGTGCATCTCCCGGCCGAGCCCGGTGTCGGACAGCAGCTCGGCGACATCGAGCAGACGGCACTGGTCGCCGTTGATGGCGTACTCGCTCTGCCCGGACCGGAACAGCAGCCGGCTGATGGTGACCTCGGAATAGTCGATCGGCAGCGCCCCGTCGCTGTTGTCGATCGTGAGCGTGACCTCGGCGCGGCCGAGCGCCGGCCGACCTGCCGTCCCGGCGAAGACGACGTCGTCCATCTTGCCGCCGCGCAGGGGCTTGACGCCCTGCTCACCCATCACCCAGGCGAATGCGTCGACCACATTTGACTTGCCGGAGCCATTAGGCCCGACGATGCATGTGATGCCCGGCTCGAACCGCAGTGTGGTGGCGGAGGCGAAAGATTTGAACCCGCGCAGAGTCAGGGTCTTCAGGTACAGCTGCAGACTCCTCCCCGGACGCCCGTCGTTCACGATAGCCGAGAAAACCGAAGAGGGACGCATTCCGCGTCCCTCACCGTTCGGTTTTGTGGCCGGAGCGCTCGCCAATCAGGTGAGCGCAGGCTCGCGAACCGGAACTAGCAGGTCGTGACCGGCCGAAGCGACTAGCACGTCATTCTCGTCCTGAAGCCGGGCAAGTTCCGCCTCCAGGTCTCGTACTCGCTGCTGTAGCCGGCGCATCTCTGCGACCATGCGGGGATCCGGCCCGCCGACGTGGCCGAGTAGAGCCTTTGCCATTGTGTGAGGTCCTCCACACTGAGTGACCAGAGTGGCCGAGGCACGCAGCCGCCCGGAACAGCAGGCCAGAACCTGC
This sequence comes from Streptosporangiaceae bacterium, assembly GCA_035631375.1. Taxonomy (GTDB): domain Bacteria; phylum Actinomycetota; class Actinomycetes; order Streptosporangiales; family Streptosporangiaceae; genus JAJYUU01. The sequence continues at coordinate 9,187 of DASQIW010000118.1, read as the reverse complement.
TCTGCGAAGATTCTTCCGGCAGTGCTCATCCAGGACTGTGTTAATCCAAGACTGTGCTGCGCGCTGGTTAACACTTTTATGGTCCCACCGTCAAGGCTATTCGGTCAAGTTTGGCGATCGCCCAGGTCAGAGCCCTGTCGCGGGGGAGAAAGGGATGGGCCAAAATTCTCATCGTTCCTGGAATCCGGATATGCCGCCCCCGGCCTGCGCCCACCGGTGGGTCACTCGGCTGACCCTGCCGGGCCGCCTCGGCAGGCTGACCTCGACATCGCCGTCGAGCCGCCGGAGCAGCTCCTGGCAGGTGTCACCAGCACCCTCGGCCACCACCTTGACCCGGCCGTCCGCGAGGTTCTCGGCGTAACCGGCCAGGCCGAGCTGAAGTGCGTTCGCCCGCACCCACCAGCGGAACCCCACTCCCTGGACGCGGCCCTCGACCCACGCGGTCAGCCGCATGCTCGACACGGTCACCACCGGCCGTTCCGCGGCCGCGGCTGGCAGTGCGGGCAGGTGTAGGAGGACCGGTTCATGAACGGATCTCGCCGGATCGGCGTGCCGCATCGCGGGCACGGCTCGCCCTCCCGGCCGTACACGGCCAGTGACCGGTCAAAGTACCCGCTCTCCCCGTTGACGTTGACATACAGGCTGTCGAAGCTCGTGCCGCCATCCTTCAGAGCCCGGCCGAAGACGTCCGTAACCGCCCCCATAAGGCTCGCGACATCCCGGCTGCGCAGCCGGTCGGTCGCCCGCGCATAGTGCAGCTTCACCCGCCACAGCGCTTCGTCGGCGTAGATGTTGCCAATGCCGCTGACCAGTGATTGGTCAAGCATCGCCCGCTTGACCCCGGTCCGGCGGGCGCGCATTCGCACGGCGAGAGCGCCTAGGTCGAAGGCGTCCTCGAGCGGATCCGGCGCTATGTGCGCGATCTGGGCCGGGAGCAGGGCACCGTCGGCTGATACCAGCAGGTGCCCGAACGTGCGCTGGTCTGTGAATCGAAGATCGGTGGCGTCGTCGGTGAACGTGAAGCGGACGCGCACGTGCGGCGACAGCGGCGCGTCCGCCGGCCCGACGAGCAGCTGCCCGCTCATCCCGAGATGGGCAAGCAGCGCGTCATCCCCGATCGGCAGCCACAGGTACTTACCGCGCCGACGGGCGCCGTCGATGACGCGGCCCGCTAGCCGGGCAGCGAAGTCATCCGGGCCTGCGGCATGTCGGCGCACTGCGCGCGGGTGTCTGACCTCCACTTCGGCGATGCGCCGTCCGACGACGAACTGCTCGAGGCCACGCCGGATGACCTCGACCTCAGGAAGCTCCGGCACCCGCCTGTCCCGAGGTGATTGCAGTCCACGCAGCCTCCGCCGCCTGCTGCTCGGCTTCCTTCTTGGACCTGCCCTCGCCCTGGCCATAGGTCTGCGAGCCGATCCGCACGTAGGCACGGAAGAACTTCTGATGGTCAGGGCCGCTCTCCTCGACGTGATACTCAGGCACGCCGAGGATCTCCGCAGCGGTCAGTTCCTGGAGTGAGGTCTTCCAGTCCAGGCCCGCGCCGAGCCGGGCCGCCCGCGCGATCAGCGGATCGAACAGTCGGTGGACCAGCTCGTCCGCCATCGTGAGGCCCTTGTCGAGGTAAACCGCGCCGATCACAGCTTCCAGCGTGTCCGCGAGGATCGAGGACTTGTCGCGGCCGCCGGTGCCTTCCTCGCCCTTGCCCAGCCATATGTAGGCGCCCAGGCCCAGGCCGCGAGCGACGCCGGCGAGCGCGCGCATGTTGACCACCGCAGCGCGCAGCTTCGCAAGCTGGCCTTCCGGCAGGTCCGGGTAGGAGCGGAACAGCGTGTCGGTCACGATCAGCCCGAGCACCGAATCGCCCAGGAACTCCAGGCGCTCATTGGTGGGCAGGCCACCGTTCTCGTAGGCGTAGGAGCGATGCATGAGCGCTCGGTCCAGCAGTTCCGGCGTGACCGCGACCTGCAGCGCCTGCAGCAGGCCGTCGGTCCCTGCAGAGTCACTCACCCGCAGACCTCCAGCCGTGCCATGGGCTCGCCTCTAACGGCACGTCAGGACGGCGTGACGACCTGGCGCCTGTTATAGGTGCCGCAGGTCGGACACGCGGTGTGCGGCAGCTTCTGCTCCCTGCAGTTGGGGCAGACCATGAGCTGCGGCGCGGTGGCCTTCCACTGTGCACGGCGGGACCTGGTATTGCTCCGCGACATCTTCCGCTTCGGTACTGCCACCTCATTGCTCCTTAATTCTGAAGTCCTTCAGCGCCGCCCACATCGCGCCGCGCCGCTCGTGGTTGTGGCCGGGCTCGGCGTCCGCGAGCCGCACGCCACACTCCACGCACAGCCCCTGACAGCCGTCCTCGCAACGAGGCGAGAGCGGCAGGTCGAGCACGATCGCGTCACGCAGCGCCGGCTCCAGGTCCAGCAGACCACTGGCCCCGAGCCGGTAGCTGTCCGTCCCGTCGGGATCGCCGACCCCGTCGCCTCGGACGTACAGCTCCTGGAACCGGACCTTGATCGCCGAGGTGAACGGCTCCAGGCACCGCGCGCACTCGCCCGCTAGCGGGCCGGTCACGGTCGCCGTCACCAGCACGCCCTCGGCCACTCCCTCAAGCTGCAGGTCCAGCGTCAGCTCAGCACCGACCGGAACCCGAGCCAGCTCGACGCCCAGATGATCGGGAGCCGGTACGGTGCGCGTCAGCGCACGTGCCGACCCTGGGCCGAGATCCCTGGTGTCGAAGACCAGCGGGCCCCTGGGATCCCTGTGGCTGGCGGCAGGCGAGTTGGGCGGCATGGCTGTTGCAAGATGACAGGCAGTAGTAAGGGCAGTGGTAGTGGCACAGTGTCCGCATAGCCTACCGGCTGGCCTGCGGCAATCCCAAACGGCGACCGCTACTGCTGGCTCAGCCGCGTAATCAGGTGGCTGAGCACGGTAGGCGGGACCAGGCCGCTCACGTCGCCGCCGTACTTGGCGAAGTCCTTGACCAGGCTCGACGACAAGAACGCATAAAGCGGGTTGGTGGTCATGAACAGGGTTTCGACGCCGGCCTGGCTGTAATTCATCTGCGCCATCTGCATCTCGTAATCGAAATCACTCACAGCGCGCAGCCCCTTGACGATGGCCGAGATTCCATTGGCGCGGCAAAAGTCGACGGTCAGGCCCTCGAAGCTGTCGGCCCGCACGTTGCCGAGTTCCTTGGTCGCTTCCCGGATGAGCTCGACCCGCTCCGCCGCCGTGAACAGGGACGTCTTACTGGGGTTCCTGGCCACTGCTACCACGAGCTCGTCGTAGAGGTCTGCAGCGCGAGTGATGATGTCGAGGTGCCCGTTTGTCACGGGATCGAATGATCCAGGGCATACAGCACGGCGCACGCGCCTCACGCTCCTGTCGCAGAACTTGCCATCAGCTTGCCGCCTGCGGCGAGACCGTACCAGAGGGTCGCCTCTCCGTATCTGCGGGACCTGTCAGGTTCGTACCCAGCTGGCCAGGTTGGTGCACCCGAGCGGGTGGCCCGCTCGATCGCGACAACCGCCCCCGGCGCCAGCCAGGCCCCGGCCAGGGCGGTCAGGACCCGCACCACCTCGTCGTCGGTAACCCGGTACGGCGGATCGGCAAACACGAAGTCCCGTGGCGCCAGCTCGCCTCGCCCGCGGGCGAGCAGGCGGTCCACCCGGTCGTTCACCACCCGCGCCCCAGCCAGGCCGAGCCCAGCCAGGTTTTCCCTGATCACACGCGCGGCCCTGGTGTCGGACTCGACCAGTAGCACGTCCGCCGCGCCTCTCGACAGCGCCTCGAGCCCGACTGCTCCTGAACCGGCATACAAATCGAGCACGGCCGCCCCGGCCAGGCCGCCGCGGATCGCCTCGACGGTGGCGAACAGGCCCTCCCGGGCCCGGTCGCTGGTCGGCCGCGTCATCCGGCCGGGCACCACCGCCAGCCGGCGCCCGCCGGCCGTACCGCCGATGATCCGCGGGCTCACGCCTTTTCCAGGAACGAGGTCTGCTCGGCCTCGACAAGCGCCAGGACAGCCGCGGCCAGGCCGGGTTGAGCAGAAAGGGCCGGGTCCTGGTCGACGAGCTGGGTCGCCTCATCCCGCGCCTGCCCGATCAGGTCCTCATCACGCAGCAGCTGCAGCAGCTTCAGGCTCGACTTGCGGCCGGCCTGAGCCGTGCCGAGCACGTCGCCTTCCCGCCGCTGCTCCAGGTCGATCCGCGACAACGCGAAGCCATCGGTCGTGCCCGCGACCGCGTCGAGTCGCGCTCGCGCAGGCCCGGCCTCGGGCACCGCGGTCACCAGCAGGCACAGTCCCGGATCGCGGCCGCGGCCTACCCGCCCGCGCAGCTGGTGCAGCTGGGAGACACCGAATCGGTCGGCGTCCATGATCACCATGACGACCGCGTTGGGCACATCCACGCCCACCTCGACGACGGTGGTGGTGACCAGCACGTCCACCAGGCCGTCGGCGAACGCCAGCATCACCTTTTCCTTCTCCTCGGCGGGCAGCCGGCCATGCAGGATGCCCAGGCGAAGGCCAGCAAGCGGACCGGCTGACAGCTCGGCGGCCAGGTCGAGCACGGAGACCGGCGCATGGCTGTCCCCGTCGAGCTCGTCGTCGGCGACCGGTCCCTCCTCATCGCCGATCCGGGGGCAGACCACGTATGCCTGCCGTCCGCCGGCTACCTCCTCGGTGATTCGCTCCCAGGTCCGCGCCAGGTAGTGCGGGCGCTCGGCGATTGGAACGACATGGGTGCTGATCGGCGACCGGCCGAGGGGGAGCTCGGTGAGCGTGGACGTATCCAGGTCACCGAACACGGTCATGGCGACCGTCCGCGGAATCGGCGTCGCGGTCATGACCAGCATGTGCGGGCGCCCGTCGCCCGCCTTGTCCCGCAGCGAGTCGCGCTGCTCGACCCCGAACCGGTGCTGCTCATCGATGACGACCAGGCCGAGGTCGGCGAACTGCACCCGATCCTCCAGCAGGGCGTGGGTGCCGATGACGATCCCCGCCTCGCCGGATGCCGCCTCCAGCAGGGCTCTCCGTCGCGCGGGCGCGCTTAGCGATCCGGTCAGCAGGGTCAACCGGGTCGCGTGCTCCGCGCCGCCGAGCTGGCCGGCCATCGCCAGCGAGCCCAGCATGCTGGCGATCGACCGGCAGTGCTGTTGCGCCAGTACCTCGGTGGGGGCGAGCAGCGCAGCCTGGCCGGCCGCGTCGACGACCTGCAGCATGGCCCGAAGCGCGATAACCGTCTTGCCGGAGCCGACCTCACCTTGCAGCAGTCGGTGCATCGGGTGGTCGGAGGCCAGGTCGTCGGCGATGGTCGCGCCGGCCAGCTGCTGTCCGACAGTCAGCTCGAACGGCAGCTCGGCATCGAACGCGGCAAGCAGGCCCCCGGCCACTGGCGGCCGGGGTACTGCGGTGTAGCTGGCCGCGGCGAGCCGCCGCTGCGCCAGCAGCACCTGCAGCGTGAAGGCCTCGTCCCATTTCAGCCGCGTGCGAGATCGGGCCACGTCGGCGTCATCGACCGGGCGGTGGATGCCGCGCAGCGCGTCCGCGTAGCCGACGAGGTCGTGCCGGCGCCTGACCAGCGCGGGCAGCGGGTCATCAGGGACGTCGAGCACGTCGAGCGCGATCCGTACCGAGTCCGCGATCTTCCACGACGAGAGCTGTGCGGTCGCCGGGTAGACGGCAATGAGCGTGGCGGCGAACTCGGCCGCCCGTCCCGGGGCGCTGCCCGCGCCGAGGAGCTCATATTCGGGGTGGGTGAGCTGGCGCTTGCCGCGGAAGCTCGACACCTGCCCCGAGAACAAGGCCTGAACACCCGGCGTCAGCTCGGCCGCCCGCCAGTCTTGCCGCCCCCGGCCGAAGAACGTGAGCGTCAGCCGGCCATGGCCGTCCGTCACGACAGCCTCGAAAATTGAGCCGGACCGGTTGCGCATCGGCCGCGTCGAGACGGTCGCGACTTCGGCCTGGACGGTCACGTACTCGCCATCTCGCAGCCCGGCAAGGTCGGTCAGCTCGCCCCGGCGGTCGTACCGGCGCGGATAGTATCCGAGCAGGTCACCGACGGTGTGCAGGTCCAGCACCGAGGCCAGCCGCTTGGCCGCCTTGTCGCCGACGACGAGGCGCAGCGGGTCAGCGAGGACGGCCATGGGGCCAGAATAGGCCGGACCACCGTCAGGTGACCGCGTGATAGGCTGTGGCGTCTTACCACCCAATTCCTTGGAGCAATCCCGTGGCTTCCGTCTGCGACGTGTGCGGCAAGGGGCCGGGTTTCGGCAACAACGTGTCGCACTCGCACCGCCGGACCCCGCGCCGCTGGAACCCGAACATTCAGCGCGTGCGCGCGATGGTCGGCAAGACCCCGCGCAGGCTGAACGTGTGCACCTCCTGCATCAAGGCCGGCAAGGTAGCGCGTTAGAGCGCTAACGCAGGTCGGCAGCGGCGCGCAGCCGCCAGCCGTGGTCAACCGGCCCGATCCCGGATCCGAGGGGGAATCCCCCCGCAATCGCGCCCGTGACATAGTCCTTGGCGGCCTTGACCGCCGTCGGCACGTCATCTCCGAATGCCAGCCGTGACGCGATGGCCGACGCGAGCGTGCAGCCAGTGCCGTGGGTGTGGACGCTGTCGATGCGCTCGCCGGGAAAGCGGATCACTTCCTGGCCGGACACCAGCAGGTCGACCGGCTTACCCGGCAGATGGCCGCCCTTCATCAGCGCCCACTGCGGCCCCATCGTGATGACGGTTCGCGCGGCGGCCAGCATCTGCGTCTCGTCCCCGATGCTCATTCCGGTCAGCAGCTCGGCCTCGAGCAGGTTGGGCGTGACGACCGTGGCCAGCGGCAGCAGCTGCTCTCGCATCGACTCCAGCGTGCCTGCCGACAGCAGGCTGTCCCCGTGCTTGGACACGGCGACAGGGTCAATCACGATGGGCGCCGCCACCTCGGCGAGTGCGTCGGCAACCGTCGCGACCAGCGCGGGAGAGGCCAGCATGCCGGTCTTGACGGCCTGCACGCCGATGTCGCTGAGCACGGAATCGAGCTGGGCACGCACCGCTTCTGGCGGCAGTTCCCAGTAGCCCTGCACCCCCACCGAGTTCTGCGCCGTCACGGCGCAGATGACGGTCATGCCGTGCACGCCGTGCGCCAGCATGGACTTCAGGTCAGCCTGGATGCCCGCACCGCCGCCGGAGTCCGAGCCAGCGATGGCGAGGACGCGGGGTGGCGCTGTCGGCATGCGCCCAATCTAGAGCATCGGGCCGGTCACGGAGCAGCCGGCAAGTTCGCCGCAGTCGGGTCGTGCGCCAGCGTAAAGTGGCAGGCCGTCCCGTTGTAGCTGCACTGAGTCGGCTGACTGGGCACGCCCGTACCACGGACCTGGAACTGCACGGTGTAGCTGTCCCGGCCCGGCCCGCCAGCACTGCCGTCCTCGTGTGCGGAGATCATGGCGTAGCCGGCGGACTCGGTGCCCACAAAGTAATTGCTTGCTATGCCGCCGCTCGGCCCGATTTGCTTCCAGCGCGCCCCGTAGACGTAGACGCCCTTGGCGCCAGGGATGACGAAGGCGAGCTTCCATTGGCCGATACTGTGCCGCGCACGGATGGTGATCTGCATGCTGAACTCGTCCTGGCTGCGGTCCAGTACCAGGTACGAGAAGGTCATGCCAGCGAGCACGCCTGGCTTGTGAGGCGCCGCCGTCACCTGGCTGCCGGGGCCGGCCTGAAGCGGCTGCGCGCCCTGGGGAGAGAGCTTCGTGCAGGTGGCCAGCTTGCACTGCTGGATGTCGATCGCGAGGTTAGTGTGCGGCGTGTAGATCATGGCACCCGTCGCGATGACGACGCCGGCGCCGACGGCGAACCACGGGGACACCAGCAGGCGGCGGCCCGCCCGCTTGAGCACCAAACGCTGGCTCCTGGCTAGCCGCTGACGCCACTCGGGGGCGACGACTGGCCTCGCGTGGCCCGGCCCGCGCCGCCGACCGGCAGCATGAACCCGGACGCGGCGAGCCGGCTGCGCGGCTGCGAACCAAAGCGTCCTGTGTCGTGGAGCTTCGCGGCGGTGGCGGGGCATCAAGGGCGTTATATCAAGCAGTCAGGACTCTCGGCCACCACAACCGTCATCTGCGCGTGCCACGAACATTTGCGGAAAAGTGATCCCAGCCGCCGCGACCATGAAACGGCCGCGAGTCGACGAGAACCCCGTTCCCCTCCCGAACCTCACCGACGACGGTCCACGCCTGCGGGACGCTCGCATCGGAGGGGAACGAAGCCGCCAGCACGTGGTCCTCTCCCCCGCTCAGCGCCCAGCGGCGCCAGTCAGCCCGGAGCACGGCGGCCGCGGCCTCCAGGCTGGCATCGGAGAGGCTGGCTGACCGGATGTCGATGGACGCGCCGCTGGCCGCAGCGACGTGGCCAAGATCGGCGACCAGTCCGTCGCTGACATCGATCATGGACGTGGCGCCAGCGGTTGCGGCCAGTGCGCCTGCGGGGTAGTCGGGCTGCGGCCGCCGGTGCGCAGCGGTGAGGCCAGACAGCTCGCCGCCAGCCGGGTCGAGGCCCGCTTCCAGCAGTGCCAGCCCGGCCGCGGAGCGGCCTGCCACTCCGCTGATGGCGACCACGTCGCCCGGCCGGGCACCGCTCCTGGTCACCGCCGCCCGGCCGGCCAGGTCGCCGACGGCGCTGATACCGAGCATGATGGCGTCGGCACCGGTGACGTCGCCTCCCGCCAGCACCGCCCCGGCCCTCTCGCACTCCGCGAGCAGCCCGCTCACCAGCTCGAGAACCCAGGCCACTGCCGTGTCCGGCGGCACGGCGAGGCCGAGCAGCAGTGCCGTCGGCGCTGCTCCCATCGCCGCGATATCGGCGAGGTTCTGGGCAGCGGCCTTGACGCCGATATCCGCGGCACTGGACCAGTCGCGGCGGAAATGTCTGCCCTCGATCAGCAGGTCCGTGCTCACGACTGTCCGGCCATCAGGCGCGGGCAGTACCGCGGCGTCGTCGCCGATACCGACGACAGCGCTCCCCGGCGCAGGAACCAGCGCCCGAATTTGCGCGATCAGGCCGAATTCACCGAGGTCGGCAACGGTAATGGCGGCCTCCCGCGATAGCGTTAGAGAACGACCACGAGTGTGGAGGGGCGCAATGGTGCAGGCTTACATTCTCGTGCAGACCGAGGTCGGGAAGGCAGCCGAG
>DASQIW010000117.1:0-2424 GCA_035631375.1 Streptosporangiaceae bacterium | reverse complement strand
TGGTGCAGGTCCAGGCCGATCCGTTCCTGATGCCGATCGAGGATGCCACGGTCAAATGGCCCGAGGACGTGTCCCCATATATGCCGGTGGCGCGCCTGCGGCTGCCGCCGCAGCGCTTCGACTCAGACGAGCAGCTCGCGTTCGCGGACGTCCTTCGCTACAACCCGTGGCACAGCCTGCCGGAACACAAACCCCTGGGGAACTCCAACCGTGCGCGGAAGCAGATGTACTGGGAGCTCGCGCGCCTGCGCCAGGCCATGAACCAGGTCGAGCACATCGAGCCGACCGGGGAGGAGCAGTTCCCGACCTAGCCAGTCCTCGTACGGACTTCTCGAATATCCATGCTGAGGGGGACATGACCAGACTCCATTTGACCACTGCGCTGCCAGAGCCGGGGAAATCATGACGTCCCCAGGATCGGACCAGCCAGCAGAAGCCGCCCAGCCAGCTGCTGGCACGAACCAGCCGCCCGTTCAGCGGCCTGTGGTGAGCCCCTTGCTGACTTCGGCGGTGGACGACGCGACGCGGGAAAAGCTCGTCTACACCATCGACGACCGGCAGGCGGTCCTTGTCGAGCTCAGCCTGTCAACCGGTGCGCCCACCGCGGACATTCGCGACCAATTCAGGGACGTTTTCCACGCCGCCTTCGCACAGGACCCGCAGCAGCCACCCGATCCCATACCGATCTCCGCGAATTACATGCGGTGCCTGCTCACGCCGGACGAGGTCACGAAGCTGGCTGACCAGGACACGGCCCGGCCGACGGCCACACCGCCACTGAGCCGCACCATCTACCGGATCTGGCCCGACTACGTCGTGCGGGCCCACATCGACCGCTCGGCGACCACCATCAAGGCCGACGCCGCAGCCCGTACCTACGGGACCGCGGGAATCGGCGTCGTGTGGGCGGTCATCGACTCCGGCATCGACAAGGATCACCCGCACTTCGCCGGGGGGACCCTTACCGATGATTCGGTGGCGCACCTGCACCGTGACCTAACCGGCCTGCTCTCGGCGGGTGGCACGGTGTCCGATGACCCATCGACGGCCCTGACCGACCCGGTCGGACACGGCACGCACGTGGGCGGCATCATCGCCGGCGCTGCTCCCACCGACCCGAGCAAGGTTCTCATCGCGGCGAACCAGCCCACCAGCGGCGACCTGCCGTCCTGGGTCAGCCGGACCCTCGACCCCGGGCGGACTCTGAGCGGGATGGCGCCAAAAGCTCACCTGGTCAGCCTCAAGGTGCTCGACGCCAACGGCATCACGGCCAGCAGCGTGGTAATCGCGGCGCTCGCCCAGGTGCGGACGTTCAACTCGGACGGCCGCCAGCTGCTCATCCACGGGGTGAACCTGTCCATCGGCTGCGAGTGGTACCCCGACGAGTTCGCCGCCGGGCAGAGCCCGCTGTGCCGCGAGCTGGACCAGCTCGTCGGGATCGGGGTGGTGGCGGTGGTCTCGGCCGGCAACGACGGGGCAGGCGGGACGATCACCGGCGGCAGTTCCGACGTGCACGGCCGGCTGTCGACCATCACCGACCCGGGCAACTCGCTGCACGCGATCACCGTCGGCTCGACGCACCGCTACATGCCGCACACCTACGGCGTGACCTACACCTCGTCCAAGGGCCCGACACTGGACGGGCGGCTGAAGCCAGACCTGATCGCGCCGGGTGAGCGCATCACGTCGGCGGCCACCGGCGCGCTCGTCGAGGGCGTCACCCCGCTGCAGAGCACACAGGAGGGCGTTGCCCGCTACATCGAGGACAGCGGCACCTCGATGGCCGCGCCGCACGTGTCCGGAGCGATCGCGGCCTTCCTGTCGGTGCGGGACGAGTACATCGGCCAGCCCGATGAGGTCAAGCGGCTGTTCATGAGCAACGCCACGACGCTGGGCCGGCACGAGTTCTTCCAGGGCGCCGGGCTGGTCGACCTGATGCGCGTGCTGTCCAACGTCTGATCACACACCACCGGGGAGGGCGATATGACTGATATCGCGGGGCTGACCTACTACGAGCTGGACTTCAACGCCGACGGCACGCTGAGCTCCGACGGCGGGCTCCCGGCGGCCGTGCGGGGGGGCGGCATCCAGGACGTGTACGTGCTGTCGCACGGCTGGAACAACGGCGTCGACTCGGCTCGCAACCTGTACCAGGCGATGTTCACGCTGCTGGCCGGGATGATCCCGGACAAGCTGGGCTCGAGCTGCGTGGTCGGCATTATCTGGCCGTCGCTGCTGTTCCCCAACGACGACCCGGCCACGGCTCAGCCCATCCCGTCCACAGGCCGGCAGATAGCCGCCGCTATCGCGCCGGCGTTCCCAGCGCAGCAACAGAACGTCGCTACGCTCGGGCAGCTACTGGATCAGCGGCCACAGGACCCGGCCGCGCTGCAGCAGTTCCACACGCTGGCGTCAGGCCTGGTC
>DASQIW010000116.1:0-45025 GCA_035631375.1 Streptosporangiaceae bacterium | reverse complement strand
AGGGAACTCAGCCGCCTGCGGACCTGCACGGGCAGCCGGACTACCGGCGCCACCTCGCGCGGGTGCTGACCGGGCGAGCTCTGGAGGCAGCGGCAGGAGTCTGATACATGGAGCTAGAGCACTCCTTCACCGTTCCGGTTGCTGAAGACCGGGCGTGGGATGTGCTGCTCGACGTGGAACGGGTGGCGCAGTGCATGCCTGGCGCCACCCTCCAGTCGGTCGACGGCGAGGAGATCCGCGGGTCGATCCAGGTGAAGGTCGGCCCCATCACCATGACCTACCAGGGCACTGCACGCTTCACCGAGCGCGACCAGGCGGCGCACATCATCACCCTGGAGGCATCAGGCAAGGAGACCCGCGGCGCGGGAACCGCGTCCGCCAAGGTCCGCTCCATGCTGGAAGGCAAGGGCGACGAGACGCACGTGGTCGTGCACACCACGTTCAACGTGACCGGAAGACCTGCCCAGTTCGGTCGCGGCGTCATGAGCGATGTGGGCAGCCGGCTGATCGGCATCTTCGCTGACAACCTCGCGTCGGTGATCGCGACGACGCCCGCAGAGGCCCCCGCCGCCAATGGGACGGCGGGTGCACCCGCAGAGCCGCCGGAGCCAGCCGCGTTGGTCGATCCGGCCGAGCCGGCCGAGTCGGCTTCTGAGGAGGCCCTGCCTATCGACGTCCTGAACCTCACTTCGAGGGCATGGAGCAGCCTGCGTCGTGACGGCCTCCAGACGCTGGGCGACCTGACCAGGAGGAGCGAGCAGCAGCTCCTGGCTATCGACGGCGTCGGCCCGGCCTCGCTTGCCGATATCCGCAGCAGGCTGGCCGAGCGCGGCCTGGCGCTGGCCGACGCGGCCCGCGAGACGGTTCAGAAACCGGTTCTCCCGACGGAGCCGGCCCCGGCGATCGACAGCGACGAGGAGGAACTGGCGAACGTTATGCCGCTGCGACCGTCGCGGACCGAGCCGTCGGCACCAGTGGCCGAGACGCCAGCTCGGGAGCGCGCAGCCGAGGCTCCGTCCTGGCAGCCATCCGACAACGAGGCCCTCGACCTGCTCGACGTGGCGGGAGTGCCGGTGATCAAGCGCGTGGTCCCGGCCGCGGCGGCCCTCGTCGCGGTCTTGTTCGTGCTGTTCGGCCTTCGGCGCCGCCGCGCCCGCCGCGACCGCTAGGCCTTCGCTGTCCGTGGCGAGCTTGCCTGGTGCTGCCGGGCCAGCTGCACACCCTGAAGCTTTCAGTCGAACAAAAGGCGCATAACGGCCGCGGATTTGCCTGAAACCTTCAGGGTGTCGGGCTCCATGCCAGATCGTGGCTCAGTCCAGCGACGACATGACGTGCTTGACCCTGGTGTAGTCGTCGAACCCGTACATCGATAGGTCCTTGCCGTACCCGGAATGCTTGAACCCGCCGTGCGGCATCTCGGCGACCAGCGGGATGTGGGTGTTAATCCACACGCAGCCGAAGTCGAGCGACCGTGCCATCCGCATCGCCCGGCCGTGGTCTGTGGTCCACACCGAGGACGCGAGACCGTACTCGGTGCCGTTCGCCCAGCGCAATGCCTCGTCCTCATCGCTGAACTGCTGCACGGTGATGACCGGGCCGAACACCTCGTTCTGGATGATCTCGTCATCCTGGCGGAGCCCGTCGACCACGCTGGCGGCGTAGAAGTAGCCCTTCTCACCGACCCTGCTGCCGCCTGTCACGATCCTGGCGTGATCGGGCAACCGGGAGATGAAGCCAGCCACGCGATCAAGCTGACCGGCGTTGTTGAGTGGGCCGTAGGCGGCATCGGGGTTGTCGGGCCCGGCCGTCACCTGGGCCCTGGCCTGCTCGGCCAGCGCTGCGGAGAAGTCGGCGTGGATCCGCGGGCCTGCCAGCACGCGCGTGGCTGCCGTGCAGTCCTGGCCGGCGTTGAAGTAACCGGCGATCGCGATAGCCTCAGCGGCCTTCGCGGGGTCGGCGTCGTCGAACACGATGACCGGCGCCTTGCCGCCGAGCTCCAGGTGCACCCGCTTGAGGTTCTCCGCCGCAGCGGCGGCCACCTCCTTGCCTGCCCGGACGCTGCCGGTGATCGACACCATCTGCGGCACCTTGTGCGACACCAGCTGGCGGCCGGTGTCCCGGTCGCCGCAGACGACGTTGAGCACGCCTGGCGGCACGAACTCGCTGATCAGCTCCGCCATGAGGAGCGTCGTCACCGGCGTGGTGTCGGACGGCTTCAGGACCATCGTGTTGCCGGCCGCGAGGGCGGGCGCCCACTTCCAGACCGCCATCATCATCGGGTAGTTCCACGGCGTCACCGCGGCACACACCCCGACCGGCTCGCGCCGGACGAACGAGGTGAACCCGGACATGTACTCGCCGGCCGAGCGGCCCTCGAGCATTCTCGCGGCGCCCGCGAAGAATCGGATCTGGTCCACCATCGGCGGGATCTCCTCCGAGGCGGTCAGGCCGATCGGCTTGCCCGTGTTCTGCGACTCGGCCTTGACGAACTCGTCAGCCCGCGCTTCCAGGGCGTCGGCAATCCGCAGCAGCGCCAGGCTCCGCTCGGCCGGGGTCGCGTCCCGCCAGCCGGGAAAGGCCTCCGCGGCGGATGCGACGGCCGCATCCACCTCGGCGGCACCGGACACCGGCGCGGTGGCGAAGACCTCGCCCGTGCTCGGGTCGATGATGTCGGCTCGCTGGTCATAAGCCAGGTCAGTCCACTGGCCGCCGACGAAGTTCTGAAGATCATTAGCCACGACGGACTCCGTTCCGATGCGACGGGGTTAGAGGGGTGAAGAGCGGGCCGGCGTGCGTTCCTCGCACGCCCACGGCGCGCCGTACTCGACGAGCAGATCGAGGAACGGCCGCGCGGGCAACGCTTCTGGGCCGAGCACGCCGGCGCCCGACCAGGCGCCGGAGTCGATCAGCTCGAGCGCGACGACCGGGTTGACGGCGGTCTGCCACACCACGGCCTGGGACCCGTACTCCGCCATGGTCTGCGCATTGTCAGCGACGTTGTACAGGTACACGTCGCGGGGCCTGCCGTCCTTGCCGGTGCCGGTCACCCAGGTTCCCGCGCAGGTGAGGCCTGACATCTTGTCGCCGAGCGTCGCCGGGTCGGGCAGGCAGGCGGCCACCACGTCGCGCGGTGAGACGCTCTGCCCGTCCACGCGAACCGGCGTGGTCTCGTCCAGGCCGAGCTTGTGCAGGGTTTCCAGCACGCCGATAAACTCCTCGCCGAGGCCGTACTTGAACGTCACCCGATCCGCCTTGACCCAGCGCGGCATCAGGAGCACCTCCTCGTGCTCGACGTTGACGCACTCGACGGGGCCGATTCCGGCGGGGAAGGTGAAGACCTCCGGCTCGCTGAACGGCTCGGTCGTGAACCAGCCACGACCGGATTCCCAGATCACCGGCGGGTTCAGGCACTCCTCGATCGTGGTCCAGATGGAGAACGTCGGCGCGAAGTCATAGCCCTCGACCGTCAGGTTGGCGCCGTCCCGGACGCCGAGCTCGGCGATCTCGCTGAACAGCTCGTCGGCCGCGTACCGAGCAAACACGTCGGACAGGCCAGGTTCGACGCCCATGCCCGCGAGGGCCAGCTTGCCTGACCGCTCCCACTGCTCCGCCATGGCAAACTGCTCGTCGCCGAGCATGACGCCGGTTTTCGCATGGGGCTCGCGAGGGTGCGGCTGCGACAGCGACATCGCCATATCCAGGTAGTGCACCCCGGCGGAGAGGGCCGCCCGGAACAGCGGCATGACGAAACGTGGGTCGGTGGCGTTCATCAGCACGTCGCAGCGGTTCTCGGCGAGCAGGGCAGCGGTGGCCGCCTCGTCCCTGGCGTCGAGCTGCACGGCGGTATAGGAGTCCTTGGCCGCCGCCGCAAGCTGGGCTCGCCCGAGGTTATAGTCAGCGATGATCAATTCGGCGAACGGGCGCCTGGCGGCGATCCGGGCAATCGCCGTGCCCACGCCGCCTGCGCCGACAACAAGGATGCGCACAGCAAAATCCTAGCGTCGGCCCTTGGCGGCGCTCCGACGGGTCTCGTTGCGATTTGCTCGCGTTGCCACTGAAATCGTTGCCTTAGCTAGCAATTCATGCTAGAACCGTTGCACTCGGGCCTCAGGCCAGGGTGGCATACTTTAACCTCATCGGGCACGCGCCGGTCCAGCGCGCTGACAGTACGTACGTGACGGCCGGTCTGGCCGCGAGGTAGGGGAGGAATCGCGATGGCTACTGCTCAGCCGACCGTGCACACGGAGGAGCAGGTCCCTAAGGGCCTGAAGAGTGGCGCCCTGGGCCTGATCTCCAGCACAGTCATCGCGACCGCCTCGGTCGCGCCCGCCTACAGCCTGGCCGCAACCCTCGGATTCGTCGTGCTGGCCGTGGGCCTGAAGTCGCCGCTGGTCGCGATCCTGGCCTTCGTGCCAATGATCTTGACATCGATCGGCTACAGCGAGCTGAACAAGGCCGATCCTGACTGCGGCACCACCTTCACCTGGGGCGCGCGTGCGTTCGGCCCCAGGGCCGGCTGGGTCGGCGGCTGGGCCATCGTCGTGGCCGACGTCCTGGTCATGGCCAGCCTCGCGCAGGTGGCCGGGCAGTACATCTTCCTGCTCTTCGGCGCCACCGGCATCGGGACAAATCCGGCGAGCGGCTGGGTGCTGCTGACCGGCGTCGGCTGGATCATCTTCATGACCTACATCTGCTATCGCGGCATCGAGGTCTCGGCGAACTTCCAGAAAGCGCTGCTGTCCATCGAGATCACGATGCTGATGGTGCTGTCGATCACGGCACTCGTCCGGGTCGGCAACGGCAACCACCCGGCCGAGTCGATCCACCCGAGCTGGTCCTGGCTCAACCCGTCGGGGCTGCCCTTCAGCGCGTTCGCGTCCGGCCTGATCCTCATGGTGTTCATCTACTGGGGCTGGGACACCGCGCTGTCCATCAACGAGGAGACCAAGAACCCCAACAAGACGCCTGGCCGGGCCGCCATCCTGTCCACGGTCATCCTCGTCATCACCTACGGTCTGGCGATCTTCGGCGCGCAGTCGTTCGCGGGCATCGGGACGAAGGGCATCGGCCTGGCCAACCCGAATAATGCCAGCGACGTGCTGTCCGTCCTCGGTCACGCCGTGTTCGGCGGGGGGACGCTGGGGAACGTGTTCTACCGGCTGCTGCTGATCATGGTGCTGTCCTCGGCGGCCGCCTCCACTCAGACGACGATCTTGCCGACGGCGCGGACCACGCTGTCGATGGCGACCTACAGGGCGCTGCCGGCGTCGTTTGCCCGGGTACACCCGAGGTTCCTGACGCCAACCGTCTCCACCCTGGCGATGGGCGGCATCTCGGTCGTCCTCTACGCCCTGTTCAACTACATGTCAGGTGGCCTGGTCATCGCCGACGCGGTGACAAGCTGCGGCGTGTTCATCGCCACGTACTACGGGCTGACCGGCTTCGCCTGCGCCTGGTACTACCGCAGGAACCTCACCAGCAGCGCCCGCAACCTCTGGATGCAGGGCATCCTGCCGACGCTGGGCGGCGTCATCCTGTGGTTCCTCGGCGGCTGGAGCGTCTACCTGGACTTCAACATGAACAGCCCGTACGAGGCGTCGTACACCAGCTTCCACGTGCCTGGCATCGGGCAGGTCGGCGGCGTTTTCATCATCGTCTTCCTGGCGTGGGTCCTGGGCCTGATCCTCTTTATCTACCTGCGTATCGTGCAGCCGGCCTTCTTCCGCAAGGAGACGCTGACGCGCTCGACGCCGACTCTGGCACCGGACAAGTAACGGCTTTCTGGCTCGCCCGCGCTGGCTCGGTGTGAGCGCGGGCGAGCTGTCGGCGTCAGCGCCTAGGCTTGGGCGCGTGACCGCGCTGGTTGTCGACTCGCTTCTGGACGGGCTGAATCCGCAGCAGCGGGCCGCCGTACTGCACACGGGCAGCCCGCTGCTGATCGTTGCCGGGGCCGGCTCGGGCAAGACCCGGGTGCTCACGCACCGGATCGCCTACCTGCTGGCCGAGCGGGACGTTCAGCCCGGCCAGATCCTGGCCATCACCTTCACGAACAAGGCAGCCGGGGAGATGGCCGCCAGGGCGGCGATGCTGACGGGCGCCCGGGCGCGGTCCATGTGGGTGCTGACCTTCCACTCCGCCTGCGTGCGGATCCTGCGCCGTGAGGCCCGGCGGTTCGGCTACCCGTCCAGCTTCTCGATCTACGACCAGGCGGACTCGCAGCGGCTCATGGCCATGGTGTGCCGCGAGCTGGAGCTGGACACCAGGCTCCACCCGCCGAAGGCAATGGCCGAGCAGGTCTCGGGGCTGAAGAACGAGCTGATCGACTACGAGACCGTCCTGGCCAGAGCGAGCGGCTACCGGCAGAAGACGCTGGGCGAGGCGTATGCGGAGTACCAGCGGCGGCTGGTTGCAGCCGGGGCGATGGACTTCGACGACCTGATCATGGTGACCGTCAACCTGCTGCAGGCCTTTCCTGACCTGGCGGCCGAGTACCACGACCGGTTCCGCCACGTGCTGGTCGATGAGTATCAGGACACCAACCACGCCCAGTACGTCCTGGTCCGCGAGCTGGCCGGGGCTGGCGGCGAGCACCCGGCCGAGCTTGTCGTCGTCGGCGACGCCGACCAGTCGATCTATGCCTTCCGCGGCGCCACCATCAGGAATATCGAGGAGTTCGAGCGCGACTTCAGCGGCGCCCGGGTGATCCTGCTCGAGCAGAACTACCGCTCGACGCAGAACATCCTCGCCGCAGCCAACGCCGTCGTGTCCCGCAACCCCGGCCGGATCCCGAAGAACCTCTGGTCAGACGCCGGCGATGGCGCCCGGATCACTGGCTATGTCGCCGATAGCGAGCACGACGAGGCGGCTTTCGTCGCCGAGGAAGTCGACCGGCTGTCCGACGCGGGTGAGGCCTCGCCGGGCCAGGTGGCCGTTTTCTACCGGACCAACGCGCAGTCCCGGGTGTTCGAGGAAGTGTTCATCCGGTCGGGACTGCCTTACAAGGTGGTCGGCGGCGTCCGGTTCTACGAGCGGCGCGAGGTGCGTGACCTGCTGGCCTACCTGCGGCTGATAGCGAACCCCGGCGATGAAGTCTCGCTGCGGCGCGTTCTCAACACGCCACGGCGCGGCATCGGCGACCGGGCCGAGGAGTACGTCGCAGCGCTGGCGAGCCGCGACAAGATCACCTTCGCGCAGGCGCTGCTGCGGCCGGACGACGTACCCGGTCTGCCCGCCCGGTCGGGGCGGGCGATCGCCGGTTTCAACGAGCTGATCGGTGAGCTCCGGTCGATGTCGGAGGCAGGCGCCCCGGTCGGTGACGTGACCGAGGCGATCCTGGACCGCACCGGCTACGTGGCCGAGCTGCAGGCCTCGTCCGACCTGCAGGATGCCAGCCGGATCGAGAACCTCACCGAGCTGGTGTCGGTGGCCAGGGAATTCGACTCCCGCAGCCCAGGCGGGACGCTCGCGGAGTTCCTCGAGCAGGTGTCGCTGGTCGCCGACGCCGACGAGATTCCCGAAGGCGAGCAGCACGGCGGCATGGTCACGCTGATGACACTGCATACGGCGAAGGGCCTGGAGTTCCCCGTCGTGTTCCTGACCGGGCTGGAGGAGAACGTCTTCCCGCACGAGCGGTCCATGGGGGACGAGCGCGAGCTCGCTGAGGAGCGGCGGCTTGCCTACGTCGGTATTACCAGGGCGATGAAGCTTCTGTACGTGACCCGGGCCGCGGCGCGTACCTGGTTCGGGCGGCCGAGCTGGCACAAGCAGTCCCGGTTCCTGACCGACATCCCGTCGAGTCTGATCGAGTGGCGCCGGGACGAGTCGGCGATCGCTCAGCCAGCGTCGGAGCGGCTGGCCAGCCGGCCAGGAGTGCGCGCGCTGGGGAACCGGCCGGTCCCCTCGCTGCAGCCGGGTGACCGGGTCAATCACGATTCCTACGGCCTCGGCACCGTGCTGTCCGTGGAGGGCCGCGGCGACGACCCGGAGGCGAAGATCGACTTCGGGGGCGACTACGGGGTGAAGCACCTCGTGCTGCGGTACGCGCCCATCGAGAAAATCTAAGCGAACGGAACGTGGCCGCCCGCGGCCGGTCCCCTAGCCGGGGCGCATGCCGTGCCGCTGCATCAGATCCAGCTCGACTTCTCGCGGCGGCGGCTCGGCCCTCGACCACAGCTCGGCCAGCTCGCGGAAATAGTCGTCAAGCGCCGGAGTGTGGAGCACCAGGACGCGCGCCGCTGTCGCCTGGGTGGCGCCGAACGTGTGCGCCACGCCGCCAGGAACAAGGACGAAGCCGCCCGCCTGCACTCGGTTCTGTTCGCCGTCGAGCTCGAACTCGGCTTCGCCGTCCAGCACCCAGAACGCCTCCACCCGGTCCGGGTGGACGTGCGCCGGCGGCCGCCGCCCGCCAGCTGGGATGCGGCGCTCGTGCAGCGAGAACGCGCCGCCGGTTGTCGCGGCGACAGCCTTGAACTCAAGCGTGCTGCCGCGGACCGTGAGCCGCTCGCCGCCTCCCGGCGGCATGATCAGGTAATCGGCCATGCGACCAGCATCGCAAGGCACTCGCTAGGTCGGCGCTTGGCTGGCTCAGTACGTCCCGAGGATGTCCACGACGAAGACCAGGGTGTCGGTTCCCTTGATCCCGGCTTGCGCGGAACCTTGGGTGCCGTAGCCATCGGCGGGTGGCACCACGAGCAGCACCCGGCTCCCGATTCGCTTGCCCACAAGGCCGTTGTCCCAGCCTTTGATGACCTGCCCGGTGCCGATCTGGAAACCGGCCGGCGTCTTGCGCTGCCAGGTGGAGTCGAAGATCTTGCCGGTGCGCCAGATCAGCCCCTCATACTGCGCGACCAGCAGCTTGCCCTTTTTCACGACGGGTCCCGTGCCCTTGATGAGGAGCTGGGACTGCAGCGTGGCCGGCGCTGCCGCTTGAGGTATGCGGACCTGCGGGGCGGTGCCAGGGGATGAGGTGCCGACCGTTGGCAGCCCCGTCCCGTTGACTGCCTCCTGCGAGCCGTGCGCGCTGGCGGTCTTTCCGTAGGAGCCCAGCACGTCGACAACCATGACCAGGGTGTCTTTGCCGGAGACGCCCAGTTGGCTGTTTCCCTTGGATCCGAAGCCATCCTTGGGCGGGATCGTGATCAGCAGCCTGCTGCCGGCTCGGCGGCCGATCAGGCCCTTGTCAAGGCCAGCGATGGTGGAGCCAACATTCAGTGGCTGCGGCTTGCCGGTGGAAATCTGGCTGACCTTCTTGGTTTTCGTCCCGTTCCAGGTGTATGCGGTGAGCTCAGCAATGGCCAGCTCACCCTTGGTGACGAGCGTGCCGTGCCCGGTGGTCAGCTCGTGCACCTGCAGGGTGGCCGGCGGGTTGATCTTGGGAATCGTGACCGTCGGCTGCGTGCCGAAAGCTCCAGAGACCGCGATCGAGGGTGGCTGGCTCGCATAAACGAGCCAGGCGGCGCCAAGCCCGACCACGAGCACCACCGCTGTCGCTATCAGCAGCCGCCGCCGCCGCGTGCGCCGGATGGCCGCCTGGCGCCGGGCGGCTGCCGCGGCACGCTTGCGATCGCGCTTGGCCTTGCTGCTCTGTCCAGCCGATGCGGCGGGCCGCTCCTGCTGGTGGCCGCGGTTGCTGTCGGCCTTCTTGCCTTCGAGGGTCACCAAGAACTCCAACGAGGTGTGGCGGTGTGCGCGAGTCACCCTGGTCCGGGTGATCGGCATATGACACCATACGGGAGCACCGGCGACCGGGGCTGCCAGGCGAGAGGACATCGCGGCTACGCTGACCGTGGGAGGTTCTCATGAGCAGCATCCGGGTGGTGATCGCCAAGCCCGGCCTGGACGGGCATGACCGCGGCGCGAAAGTCGTCGCGCGGGCACTCCGCGACGCCGGCGTCGAGGTCATCTATACCGGGCTCCACCAGACCCCGGAGCAGATCGTGTCTGCTGCGCTGCAAGAGGACGCCGACGCAATTGGCCTGTCGATCCTGTCCGGCGCGCACATGACTCAGTTCAGCCGGGTGCTGGAGCTGCTGCGTGAGCGGGGCGCCGACGACATCGTGGTGTTCGGCGGCGGCATCATTCCTGAGGCTGACATCGCCGAGCTTGAGCGGATGGGCGTGGCCAGGATCTTCACCCCCGGTGCGCCAATGACGGAGATCGTGGCCTGGGTTTCTGCGACGCTCGGAGACGGTGAGTCGGCCGAGCCAGCCGGTCGCCGGGCGGGCTAACGGCGCGGCAATCGCCGCTGACCCAGCTATCGGCTGGAAAGCTTGTCAGCACTAGGCTCTGGCGCGGGCGCCGGCGCACCGGTGCGCCGCGATGAACCCGAGCGCGAAGGACGAACCCGAGTGGACCTGTTCGAATACCAGGCGAAGGAGCTGTTCGCCGAATACGGCGTCCCGATACCGCAGGGCAAGGTGGCCAGTACCGCGGCCGAGGCTGAGTCGATCGCGGCGGAGTTCGCGGCAGCCGGCCGACCGCAGGTCGTGATCAAGGCTCAGGTGAAGACCGGCGGGCGGGGCAAGGCTGGCGGCGTCAAGCTGGCGGGCAGCCCAGCGGAGACGCAGCAGAAGGCCGGCGCCATCCTCGGGATGGACATCAAGGGCCACACCGTGCACTCCGTGCTGGTCGCCGAGGACACCGACATCGCGGAGGAGTACTACCTGTCCTTCCTGATCGACCGCGCCGAGCGCACGTTCCTGTCCATGTGCTCGGTCGAGGGCGGCATGGAGATCGAGGAGGTAGCCCGGACCAAGCCCGAGGCGCTCGCCAAGATCCAGATTGACCCGCTGACGGGCGTCGACCCCGCGAAGGCGCTCGAGATCGTCCGGGCCGGCGGCCTGCCCGAGTACGCGCAGGCCGGCGCGGCGGAGCTGGCCGAGCGGCTATGGGCCGTCTTTACCGACGAGGACGCCACGCTGGTCGAGGTCAATCCCCTCGTCTATACCCGCGGCGGCCAGGTCCTGGCGCTCGACGCCAAGGTGACACTGGATGACAACGCGTCATTCCGGCAGCACTGGGACCAGTTCGCCGACCCTACGGCCTTCGACCCGCTCGAAGCGCGGGCGAAGGCCAAGCACCTCAACTACGTGAAGCTGGACGGCTCGGTCGGGATCATCGGCAACGGGGCCGGCCTGGTGATGTCGACACTGGACGTGGTGGCATACGCCGGAGCGGAATTCGGCGGCGTCCGGCCGGCGAACTTCCTCGACATCGGCGGCGGCGCCTCTGCGGAGGTGATGGCGAACGGCCTGGACATCGTGCTGGCCGACCCGAGTGTCCGCAGCGTCCTGGTCAACGTGTTCGGCGGCATCACGTCGTGCGATGCCGTCGCCAACGGCATCGTCACCGCCATGGGCCTGCTTGCCGAGCGTGGCGAGCAGGTCAGCCACCCGGTTGTCGTGCGGCTCGACGGTAACAAGGCGGCCGAGGGCCGGGCGATCCTGACGGAGGCGGCGCTGCCCGTCGTCGAGCAGGTCGCGACCATGGACGACGCGGCGCGGCGCGCCGCCGAACTGGCCGCCCACCCCCTCGGTAGCACAGCGGGGGGTCCTGGGGGGTCGTCCCCCCTCGGTAGCTCAGCCGTGAACGGAGCATGACATGGCCATCTTCCTGAACGCCGACAGCCGGATCATCGTGCAGGGCATCACCGGCGGGGAGGGACGCAAGCACGGCGCCCGCATGATCAGCGCGGGGACCAACGTGGTCGGCGGAACTAACCCGCGCAAGGCCGGCCAGACCATCGAGCTCGCCGACCGGGAGCTGCCCGTCTTCGCGACCGTGGGCGACGCGATGGCAGCGACCGGCGCGAACGTCTCGGTCGTGTTCGTGCCGGAGACCGGGACCAAGGCGGCCGTGATGGAGGCGATCGACGCGGCCATCCCGCTGGTGATCGTCATCACCGAGGGCGTTCCCGTGCATGACACCGCCGAGTTCTGGGCGCACGCTACCGCGACCGGGAACCGTACCCGGATCGTGGGTCCCAACTGTCCGGGAGTCGCGTCCCCTGGCAAGTCAAATGCCGGCATCATCCCGGCCGACATCACCTCGGAGGGCCGGATCGGGCTGGTCTCGAAGTCCGGCACCCTGACCTATCAGATGATGTACGAGCTGCGCGATATCGGCTTCTCGACCGCAGTCGGGATCGGCGGCGACCCGATTATCGGCACCACGCACATCGACTGCCTGCAGGCATTCCAGAACGACCCAGAGACCGATGCCATCGTCATGATTGGCGAGATCGGCGGTGACGCCGAGGAGCGCGCTGCCGCCTACGTCGAGCGCAGCGTCACCAAGCCGGTGGTCGCCTATGTGGCGGGCTTTACCGCGCCCGAGGGCAAGACGATGGGGCACGCCGGCGCGATCATCTCCGGCTCAGCCGGCACGGCGCAGGCGAAGAAGGAAGCCCTGGAGAAGGTCGGCGTCCGCGTCGGTCGGACGCCCAGCGAAACCGCGCGCCTGGTGCGGGAGGCCATGCAGGGGTAACGGGCTACCCATCCCGCCGCGGTCCGGCGCGCCTCCGCAGCCGCGACCGTGACGATTGCCAGGCTTGGGTGTGTGACAGCCCACGGCACAGCCGCTCGCTCTCCGCGCCCTGGCGCGCCTGGCGCAGCGCATCGTGACGCCGTCGGCGGCACCGGCCAGGGCGGCACCGGCCAGGGCGGCGAGGCAACCGACAGGCAGCGGTCGCTGCTCGCGGCCGGCACGCTGGCCGCGCTCGTGGTGACCGGGGTCGGCATGGCGGCTCTCACCCTGCTGGTGCTGGTCGGGTTCGTCGCAGCCCCCCACGCCGGCTTCGGGCTCCCGGCCGTGCTGCGGACTGCGGCTGCGCTCTGGCTTGTCGGTCACCATGTCGGCTTCGCCTACCGAGGCGCCGGCCGAATCGGCATGCTGCCGCTCGGCCTGGTTCTGCTGCCCGGGCTGCTGCTCTGGCGGGCCGGCCGGTGGGTGGTCAGGGCGGTTGGCATCCGCCGGCTGCGGCACGTCGCGCATGCGGCGCTGGCGCTGGCTGTCCCGTACTGTGTGCTGGCCGGAGCGCTCGCCCTCGCGAGCCGATCCGGGCTGGAGTCGTCTTCGGTGCCGCAGGCGGTCGCCTGGGGATTCCTGCTGGCGCTCGGCGCCGGTGGCCTGGGCGGCGCCAGGGCGCTGGCGCCGTGGCGGCAGCTGCTCGCCCTGCTTCCGCTGCGCGCCCGGTCCGTGGTCGTCGGCGTCGCGGGTGCCCTGGCATCGCTCGTCGTGGCGGGCTCGGTGGTCTCGGGCGTCAGCCTGGCCACGCATCTGCATGAGGCCGTGACGCTCACCGACGCCCTCGCGCCTGGCACGGTCGGCACGCTGCTTCTGCTGTTGCTCCAGCTCGGGTACCTGCCGAACGCCATCGTCTGGGCGATCGCGTTCACGCTCGGCCCTGGCTTCGCGTTCGGCTCGGCCACCGTGGTCGCGCCTACTGGCTCGGCGCTGGGGCCGCTGCCGGCGTTGCCGCTGCTGGCGGCGTTGCCGCCGGGCCTGCACCCGGCCCTGCCCGGCTGGCTGGAGCCGGTGGTGCTGGCCCTGCCGTACCTGGCCGGCGGGGTCGGCGGGGTGCTCATCATTCGGTTCGCCGG
The DNA here is from genome assembly GCA_035631375.1 of Streptosporangiaceae bacterium. Classification (GTDB taxonomy): domain Bacteria; phylum Actinomycetota; class Actinomycetes; order Streptosporangiales; family Streptosporangiaceae; genus JAJYUU01. Next base: position 31,427 of record DASQIW010000116.1, on the reverse strand, counting down.
GCGCCTCGCGCTGGATGCCGCGCCCCTACGGGGGCTGGCGTGCGGCGTCGTATCGGGACTCCTGCTCGGCCTGCTCGCCGTGGTGTCCGGTGGGCCCCTCGGCGACGGCAGGCTCGCGGCGGTCGGGCCGTCGCCGTGGCAGGTCTGCCTGGTGTCTGCGTTCCAGCTCGGCATCGCGGCCGCCGTGACAGCGGGTCTGGTCAACTACGTGGCGCTGCGCCGCGCCGGCGCGCTGACCGCGCCGGCGCAGCCCGTCCGGGCGCTCGGGGCGGACCCGGACGAGACGGGTCACGTCATCTACCTGGACCGCTGGGCGGGGGAGGAGTCATCAGCCCAGGACCCGAGACCGCCGGGACCCGCGGCGGTCCCTTAAGGGCATGACCGGGCCGCTGGGTACGCTGAAAGCCTCCCGGTGATGCGTGCGCGCGAAGGAGCCGACCGTCAGCCAGTCGAGATTGCTCGTGCTCGTGTCGGGCACGGGTAGCATCCTGCAGGCACTCATGGACGCCTGCGCCGACCCGGGCTACGGCGCCCGGATTGTCGCGGTCGGCGCCGACCGCGAGGGTACCGGCGGGGTGGCGAGGGCCGAGGCTGCGGGCATACCGAGCTTCGTGCGACGGCTGAAGGACTCGCCCGACCGGTTCGCATGGGATCGGGAGCTGACCGCCGAGTGCGCAGCCTTCGAGCCTGATCTCGTGATTGCGGCCGGGTTCCTCAAGCTCGTGGGTGCGGATTTCCTGGATCGCTTCGGCGGCCGCCTCATCAACACCCACCCTGCCCTGCTTCCGGCGTTCCCCGGCCTGCACAGTGTCAGGGACGCCCTCGCGCACGGGGTCAAGGTGACGGGATGCAGCGTCATCCTGGTCGACGCGGGCGTCGATAGCGGACCGATCCTGGCCCAGACCGCGGTGCCGGTGCTCGACGAGGACGACGAGGAGACGCTGCACGAACGGATCAAGGTCGCCGAGCGCACGCTGGTCGTGGACACGGTGGGCCAGATGATCAGGCGCGGATGGTCCGCAGATGGCCGGCGGGTCCGTATCGGCGGTCCGGCGCCGGCGGGCGACGGCGAACGGGTGAGGTGACGAGTCGGGTGACCAAGGTGGCAATCAGCCGGGCGCTGGTGAGCGTCTACGACAAGACCGGGCTGGCCGAGCTGGCGCTGGCTCTCCATCTGGCCGGAGTCCGGATCATATCGACCGGCAGCACGGCAGCGACGATCGCCGAGGCCGGCGTGCCGGTCACCGCCGTCGAGGAACTCACCGGGTTCCCTGAGTGCCTGGACGGGCGGGTGAAGACGCTGCATCCGTCGGTGCATGCGGGCTTGCTGGCCGATATGTCGGAGGCAAGCCACCGCGAGCAGCTGGACAGGCTCGGCATTGAGCCGTTCGACCTGCTGATCTCGAATCTCTACCCGTTCGAGCAGACCGTCGCGAGCGGCGCGAGTCCCGCCGAGTGCGTCGAGCAGATCGACATCGGCGGCCCGGCTATGGTCCGGGCGGCCGCCAAGAACCACGCCACCGTCGCGGTGGTGACCAGCCCGGCTGCCTACCCGGAGGTGATCGCGGCGCTCTCGGCAGGCGGATTCACCCTCGAGCAGCGGCGGCGCCTCGCGGCGCAGGCGTACGCGCGAACCGCCGCCTACGATGCCGCCGTGTCGTCCTGGTTCGCCGCCGCCTATGCGCCCGACGAGGTGGCCCGCCAGACCGGCTGGCCGGACGTCGCCGCGACCGTCTGGCGGCGGCAGGACGTGCTGCGCTACGGGGAGAACCCGCATCAGCGCGCCGCGCTGTACCATCCCGCCGGCGGGAACGTCGCTGGCGGTGATCCGGGCATCGCCGCCGCCGAAGTGCTGCACGGAAAAGCCATGTCCTACAACAACTACGTCGACGCCGACGCGGCGCGGCGGGCCGTGTTCAACTTCGCCGAGCCGTGCGTTGCGATCATGAAACACGCCAACCCGTGCGGCATCGCGCTGGGCGGTGATCTGGCCGAAGCGCACCGTAAGGCGAACGCCTGCGACCCGGTGTCGGCGTTCGGCGGCGTCATCGCCGCTAACGGCCTCGTGACGGCGGCCATGGCGAGCCAGATCGCCGACGTCTTCACCGAGGTGATCGTCGCTCCTGACTTCGAGCCGGCCGCGGTGGACATTCTGGTGCGGCAGAAGAACCTGCGGCTGCTGCGCTGCCCGCCGCCACCCGCGGAGCCGGGGGCCGGGCAGGCAAACTGGCGCCAGGTTTCCGGCGGCCTGCTCATGCAGACCCCGGACACCGGGAGCCAGCCCGGAGACTCCGCTGACGACTGGAAGCTGGTGGCGGGCAGCGTGCCCGACGCCGATGTCGTCGCCGAGCTCGAGTTCGCGTGGCGCGCCTGCCGCTCGGTGAAGTCGAACGCGATCTTGCTTGCCTCTGGGCAGGCCAGCGTCGGCATCGGTATGGGCCAGGTGAACCGTGTCGACGCCAGCAGGCTGGCGGTGAGCAGGGCGGGTGACCGAGCGGCCGGGTCGGTGGCCGCGAGCGACGCGTATTTCCCGTTCCCCGACGCGCTGGAGGTGCTGCTCGAGGCCGGGGTGCGAGCAGTAGCCGAGCCGGGCGGTTCCATCCGCGACGAGCTTTCGATCGTCGCAGCGCAGGAGGCCGGAGCCGCTCTCTACTTCACTGGGGTCCGGCACTTCTATCACTAACGGGCAGACCATAACCGCACGGGGCCGCTTGGGCTCGCCGACAAAGACGCGCCCACGGCGGCGGGGGAGAATATCGGCGATGACTGCGACAATCCTGGACGGCAAAGCGGTCGCCGCGGCGATCAAAGCCGACCTCACGCAGCGGGTGGAGAAACTCGCGGCCGCGGGCGTGACGCCCGGCCTCGGCACGGTGCTAGTCGGGGACGACCCTGGCAGCCACGCCTACGTGGCCGGAAAGCACCGCGACTGCGCTCAGGTGGGGATCCGGAGCATCCGCAGGGACCTGCCGGCTGATGCCACCCAGGCGCAGGTCGAGGACGTCGTGGCCGAGCTGAACGCCGACCCGGCATGCACCGGCTACATCGTGCAGCTTCCGCTGCCGACCGGGCTGGACGCTCAGCGCGTGCTGGGCATGATCGACCCGGACAAGGACGCCGACGGCTTGCAGCCGGCCAACCTCGGCAAGCTGGTGCTGGGGGAGCCGGGCCCGCTGCCGGGCACGCCGAAGGGCATCGTGGAGCTGCTGCGCCGGTACGACGTGCCGATCGCGAGCGCCGAGGTCACCATCATCGGGCGCGGCATCACCGTCGGCCGCGCGCTCGGCCTGCTGCTGACCCGGAAGAGCGAGAACGCCACCGTGACGCAGTGTCACACCGGCACCAGGGACCTAGCCGCGCACACCAGGGGCGCCGACATCGTGGTGGTGGCCGCGGGCCGGCCGGCCCTGCTCAAGCCCGACATGGTCAAGCCTGGCGCTGCCGTGGTGGACGTGGGCATCACCAGAACCGAGGCTGGCCTGGTGGGGGATGTTGATCCCGCGGTGGCCGAGGTGGCCGGGTTCCTGGCCCCGGTGCCAGGCGGCGTTGGCCCGATGACGAGGGCGATGCTCCTCGTCAACGTCGTCGAGGCGGCCGAGCGCCAGCTGGGCTAGCGGCCGGTGTAGCGGAGCAGATCCCCTGGCTGGCACTGAAGCTCTGCGCAGAGCCTGGCGAGCGTGCTGAACCGGATTGCCCGTGCCCGCCCGTTCTTCAGGATCGACAGGTTAACGATCGTGATGCCCACCCGGTCGGAAAGCTCAGTGAGCGTCATGCCGCGCTCGGTCAGGAGGTCATCGAGGCGCACCTCAATCTCGCCCGGCTGCGCCAGGGCGGCAGTCACACCGTTCCCTGGATGTCTTCGTCCATTGCCGTGCCCAGCCGGATGATGCGCGCGAATGTCAGCAGTGCTGCCCACACCAGCAAGGGCACCGGCAAGATGCGCGGCAATGTCGAGAAGGCGTCGCCGACCCCGGTCTGGTCCTTCAGCAGCGTGTTGAGCAGGGCAGCGTTGGCCGCACTCTGCACGACCGTGGCTGCCAGTGCGCCGAGGAGAACTACCCAGCCGAGCAAGCGCATCCGGGTTGCCACGAGCTGCGTGAACGGCCCGCGGCGATCAGCCGCCCGGACGAGCCGCCAGACCAGGAACAGGATGGCGGCCCAAACCAGCGCCGTGGGCGCGCCCGTGAACGTGTACATCAATCGCTGGTAGACGCTCGGATGGGGCGCGCAGGCATGAAGTGTCCCATCAATCCAGAGATTGGCACCGTGCTGGGCGGCGACGCCCAGGTGCGCAGTCCAGTCGCTGCCGCCGTAGCCCGTGTTCGGCTGGGTCGCGCAGACGATGGCCTGGCGGCCGAAGCCGCCGAAGCTTCCGAAGCCGATCAGAGCGCCGACCACGCCGAGCGCGGTTATGAGCAGCAGGAGCACGCCGAAGAAGCCCGCGACTGTCCCTAGCGGCTCTGTTAGCTTGCGGTCCGTTGTCGTCATCTCGGTCACCAGCCTTCAGCAGCCTTGGGTCACGCATCGATAGTCGATAATATCGATAGTCGATAAGCCATCGTCAAGCCTGCACCAGGAAGTTCTTGCTACTGATGGGTAACATATGCTCTTGGGTGGTATGGCGGGCTAGCCCTGTACAGTGCGATCGGCAGGTCTGCACAGAGAGGTCAGCGAGCGAATGAACATCGTCGTGTTGGTCAAGCAGGTTCCCGACACGTGGTCGGAGCGGAAGCTGCGGGCTGAGGACGGCACGCTGGACCGGGATGCGGCGGACGCGGTCATCAACGAGCTTGACGATTACGCGATCGAGGAGGGCCTGCAGCTCGCCGAGAAGCACGGCGGCGAGGTGACGATCGTGTCGATGGGCCCAGAGAAGGCGGCAGAGGCAATACGCAAAGCGCTGTCGATGGGCGCGGACAAGGCGGTCCATGTATCGGATGAGGCGCTGCGAGGCTCCGACGGGCTGGTGACGTCGGCGGTGCTGGCGAAGGTGCTGGAGCGGACCGGCTTTGACCTTGTGATTTTGGGCTCGGAGTCGACGGACGCGCGGATGGGGACGCTGGCGTCGATGCTGGCCGAGCGGCTGAGCGTGCCGCAGCTGTCATTCGCAAGCCAGGTCGAGACCGACGGCGCGGCCATCAGCATTCACCGGCAGGCCGACTACGGCTACGACACGGTGGAGGCCACCCTGCCCGCAGTGGTGAGCGTGGTGGAGAAGATCAACGAGCCGCGGTACCCGTCGTTCAAGGGCATCATGGCGGCCAAGAAGAAGCCGGTGGAAAATCTCACGCTGGCCGATCTCGGGCTGGATGCGAGCGAGGCCGGGCTGGCGGCGAGCGCGACCGAGGTGGTCAGTTTCGCGGCCCGCCCGCCTCGGGCGGCCGGGGTCATCGTGACCGACGAGGGCGACGGCGGCGCGAAAGCAGCCGAGTTCCTGGCCGCCCGCAAGTTCATCTGACCTGCCCCTAAGCGGACGCGGAAGGCTTCGAAGATCATGGCTGAGATCCTGGTACTGGCCGAGCACGACGGCGAGAACCTCAAGAAGGTCACCACTGAGCTGCTGACGCTGGCCCGTGCGCACGGCGAGCCTTCGGTGGTGTGGACAGGTGGGGGCGCCGAGGGCGCCCGCGGCCGGCTGGCAGAGTTCGGCGCCGCCAAGGTCTATGTCGCCGACTCTGCCGACTATGCCGACTTCCTCGTGGCGCCGAAGGCCGAGCTGCTGGCCCATCTGGTCGCCTCCAAGTCCCCCGCAGCTGTGCTAGTGGCGGCCAGCTCGGAGGGGCGCGAGGTCGCCGGGCGGCTGGCGGTCAAGACCGGGTCCGGGCTGCTGACCGACGTCACCGGGATGGCCGACGGGCTGGTCGGTGAGCAGCCCATCTTCGGCGGCGCCATCACCGTGCAGAGCAAGGTCAGGACCGGAACCCCGATCGTCGCGGTCCGGCCGAATGCGGTGACTCCCGAGCCGGCCGCTGGCGCAGCCGAGCTGGAGCCGGTCGCCTTCACCGTGTCCGATGCCGCGAAGACCGCGCGGGTCACCGGACGGGTGGTAGCCGAGCGTGGCGAGCGGCCAGAGCTGACCGAGGCATCCATCGTCGTCTCCGGCGGCCGCGGAGTCGGCTCCGCCGAGCACTTCGCGCTGATCGAGCAGCTCGCCGACTCCCTCGGTGCTGCCGTCGGCGCGTCCCGCGCGGCGACCGACGCCGGCTGGTACCCCCACCAGTTCCAGGTGGGGCAGACCGGCAAGACGGTCTCGCCGCAGCTGTACATGGCCATCGGCATCTCGGGCGCCATCCAGCACCGGGCCGGCATGCAGACGTCCAAGACGATCATGGTGGTGAACAAGGACGCCGAGGCGCCCATCTTCGAGCTCGCGGACTTCGGCGTCGTCGGCGACCTGTTCAAGGTCGTGCCCCAGCTCATCGAGGAGATCGGCAAGCGGTCAGGTAGCTGACCAGGCCCGTAGGCGGCCGCGAGGTCGGCTGCGGCGGGGCATTGGCGGCCCGAGGGACATTAGGCTGGGCGCATCATGTCGGAGCGTGCCGCAGCAGATCACAGCGTCGCCGGGGGCGACGGCGCTGCGGCTTACCTCGACCACGCGGCCACGACCCCGATGCTGCCGGCCGCCGTGGCGGCCATGACGGCCGAACTTGCCGAGCTCGGCAACGCATCGTCGCTGCATAACGCGGGTCGGCGAGCGCGTCGCGTCGTTGAGGAGTCGCGGGAGCTGATCGCCGAGACCTATGGCGCCAAGCCCAGCGAGGTGGTGTTCACCAGCGGCGGCACCGAGGCCGACAACCTGGCCGTCAAGGGGCTGTTCTGGGCACGGACCGCGGCCGAGCCTGGCCGTCGGCGCGTGCTCGCCACGGCGATCGAGCACCACGCGGTGCTCGACAGCGTCCGCTGGCTGGCCGACCACGAGGACGCGGACGCCGACTGGCTCCCGGTGGACGGCAACGGGAGGCTGAGCGTCGCGACCCTGGCGGACGCGATCGAGCGCGACCCGGCCAGCGTGGCCATGATCAGCGTTATGTGGGCGAACAACGAAGTTGGCACCGTCCAGCCGATCGCAGAACTCGCCAGCCTTGCGGCAGAGTACGAGATCCCGTTCCACAGTGATGCCGTCCAGGCGGCGGGCCAGCTGCCGGTCAGTCTGGCCGCCACCGGTGCCACCGCCCTGACGATTACGGCGCACAAGATCGGCGGGCCGGTCGGCGCGGGGGCGCTGCTGCTGTCGAAGGGAGCCGAGCCGGTCCCGGTGCTGCACGGCGGCGGTCAGGAGCGCGACGTGCGGTCGGGGACGCTCGACGTACCGGCCATCCGGGCGTTCGCTGCTGCCGTCGAGGTCACCGCCGGGCGGCGGCCGGATGAGGCCAAGCGGCTCGCGGCCCTGCGAGACGACCTGATCGCGCAGGTCCTTGCCGCGGTGCCGGACGCGATCCTGAACGGGTCGCCGCCCGGGCCGGACCGGCTGCCCGCTAACGCACACTTCTCATTCCCTGGCTGCGAGGGCGACGCCCTGCTGATGCTGCTCGATGCCCGCGGAATAGCCTGCTCGACCGGCTCCGCCTGCACCGCGGGGGTGGCCCAGCCGAGCCATGTGCTGCTCGCGATGGGCGCCGACGAGGCGCGTGCGCGCGGCTCGCTCCGGTTCTCTCTGGGGCACTCTTCGGAGCAGGCGGACGTGGACGCGCTCGGCGCGGTGATCGGCGAGGTGGCCGAGCGGGCGCGCCGGGCCGCCCGCTGAGCGGCCTATCCTGGCGGTCATGAGCAGACTCCGCGTGCTCGCCGCGATGTCCGGCGGCGTCGACTCGGCCGTGGCGGCCGCGAGGGCCGCCGAGGCGGGACACGACGTGACCGGCGTGCACCTGGCGCTGTCGCGGAACCCCAGCTCGTACCGGACCGGCGCGCGCGGCTGCTGCACGCTCGAGGACGCACGTGACGCCCGCCGGGCGGCCGACGTGATCGGCATCCCGTTCTACGTGTGGGACCTGGCCGACCGGTTCCATACCGACGTCGTGCAGGACTTCGTCGATGCCTACGCCAGGGGCAACACCCCGAACCCGTGCCTGCGGTGCAACGAGAAGATCAAGTTCACCGCAGTCCTCGACCGGGCGGTCGCGCTGGGCTTCGACGCGGTGTGCACCGGCCACCACGCCCAGCTGCAGGGCTCGCCTGGTGAGGCCGGCCGGCGGCTCGTCCGAAGTGTCGACGCAGCGAAGGACCAGTCTTACGTGCTGGGCGTGCTGACCAGCGAGCAGCTGAGCCGGGCAATGTTCCCGCTCGGCGACACGACTAAGGACGAGGTACGCCTTGAGGCGGCCCGGCGGGGTCTGGGCGTGGCCGACAAGCCGGATAGTCACGACGTTTGCTTCATCGCCGACGGCGACACCCAGGGATTCCTGCGGCGCCAGCTCGGCAGTGCCCCTGGTCAGCTCGTCGAGCTGGACGGCGCCGTGGTGGGCAGTCACGACGGCAGCTACGGCTTTACGGTCGGGCAGCGCAAGGGCCTGCGAATCGAGCGCCCGGCAGCAGACGGCAGGCCGCGGTACGTGCTCAGCATCGAGCCGGTGTCCCGGACCGTCACGGTCGGCCCCGCCGAGGCGCTGGACGTGGGGGAGATCGACGCGACCGGGCCAGTGTGGTCGGGCTGCCCGTCACCGTCTGCCCCGATCGACTGCCTGGTCCAGCTGCGCGCGCACGGGGAGTGCTACCCGGCGACCTGCTGGCCCGCGGGCGAGGAGGTCACCATCAGGCTGCGCAACCCTGCGCGCGGTGTCGCCGCCGGCCAGGCGGCTGTCTTCTACGACGGCGACGCCGTGCTCGGCAGCGCGACGATCGCTAGGACCCGGCCGGCACCTGACCGGTGCTGAACAAGAGCTCGTTGCGGTCCGCCGGGCACGTGGTGACGGTGAGCCGGATGGGTGCCCCTGATGCCTCGAATGCGGTGCGGCGGATCTCCATGATCGCGACGCGGCCGTCATCGGCGAGCTGGAAGAACGCCGCCTCGGCCGGGTCTGGCACCCGGACGATGACCCGGTCGCGCCAGCCGGTTTCCTCGATCCCGAGCGCCTCGGACAGGTAGCTCACCGCACCCGGCTCGATGTTGTCGGGCCCGAGCAGCCGGGTCGCACCGCGAGTCACCAGGTTCATGGGGTAGAAAGTCGTCTGCAGCGACCACGGCCTGCTGTCCAGGTATCGCTCCTGATGCCGGCTGACGACGGTCGCGCCCGCGTCGAGCCCGAGCTCGGGCGCTACGCCGGCCTCGCGCACCTCCACCCGCGGGAGGCTGCTCCGAGCGTCGCGGTGGGCCGGCCGTCCTTCCGACAGGTATCGGGCGGTGTCGCCGCCGACGCTCGGCCCTCGGCTGAGCGTGATGACGAGCGGGTTGATCTCCTCGGTCACGAATGTGCCGCGACCCGCCTGTGGCTGCACCAGGCCGAGGTTCATGCACAGCCGGACAGCGTCCCTGATCGTGTTCCTGGACGCGTCATACAACTCCATGAGTTCCTTCTCGGTCGGCAGCCGGCTGCCGCGCGCGTACTCGCCGCGCTCGATCCTGGCCCGCAGATCGTCAGCGATCTGCTGGTACCGAGCATCACGCACCGTGGCCCTCCCTGGACATCAGTCTGCTCCCGTGTCACCGCCAATCGATCCCAAATGTTGGGATCACCCTGATGGCTGGCCCCAGGCGTCACCCTAGCAGCCGGACGCCCCAGCCGCCCACAGCGCCACGCAGAGATTCCGGAAGATCATCTGTTGATCTCACGAACATCCGGAAGATCCACTGCCAGACCGGCCATAGGGCGCAAGATCATTCGAGCTGATGGCACGTAATCACTTGCCCGGCCGGGTTCGGTCGCGCAGAATAGCTATACATCCCAAAGATTGGGATGACTGGGATCAATGGCTGACCTCAGGCCGGGGCCGCTCGTACTGCACATGACCGGATCAGGAAGGGGACGGCCGTGGTAGTCGTCGCAGTAGTCGCCGTCGTTGCCGCCGTCGGGTTCGGCCTGATCCTGGCCGTGGTCCTGCTAGTGATCATCGGTGTCCACCAGGAGGAGAGGCGACTGACGTTCGCCCGACAGCGCGCCCCGACCCCGGCCGCGCGGTTAGCGCGGCTGATTGTCGGCCGCTATGTCCGGCCGGTCGAGCCGGAACCGCAGGCCGACGGGCGGACCGCTCCCGTGCCCGCCACGCCTGGTGAGCCAACCGCTTCACCCGCAGCGCCGGGCCGCAGCGCGGCCTAGCGGCAGCAGGCCCGGTGTCGGCACGCGGCACTAGGCTCTGAGCGTGGGTGAGCGGGATCAGCGGTTCGGCTGGCCGTCCGGGGCCGCGACAGGCATCGGATCAATGCCTGGTACCGATGCGGCCGAGGCCTCAAGGGTCGTGTTCGGCGAGCTGCCCGAGTTTCCGTTCCTGCCCGAGCTGCCTGGCCGCGGGCCCGGTGCCGATCTGATCGGGCGCACGGCCGCCCTGCTCGTCGACCTGCCCATTCAGGTGACCCCGCGCGGCTGGAAGCTCACTGACCGGCCGGGCCGGGACGCCTCCCGCACGCACGGCTACTGGTCACAGGACCTGGACGCGCTCGAGGAAGCCGCCACGGGCTATACGGGCCCGCTGAAGATCCAGGCGTGCGGGCCGTGGACGCTCGCCGCATCCCTGGAGCTGAACCGTTCGGCCAATCCGGTGCTCTCTGACCCTGGCGCGGTCGCTGACCTGACCGCTTCGCTCGCCGAGGGCCTCGCCGCGCACGCGGCCGACGTGCGCAAGCGGGTCCCGGCCGCGTCCCTTGTCGTTCAGGTGGACGAGCCGTCCCTGCCAGCTGTACTGGCCGGGCGGGTCCCGACCGCGAGCGGACTGGGCTCCATCGCTGCCGTCGACCGCGCCGTGTCGACGCAGCGACTCGCGGCCGTCGTGTCAGCGCCGGGAGGCACGACCGTTGTGCACTGCTGCGGACGGGTGGCGAGCGTGTTCAGCGAGATTCTCAGCGCGGGTGCATCGGCAGTCAGCTTCGATCTCGACCAGCTCCCGGTGCGGGAAACTGACCGGGTCGCCGAGCTGGCCGACGCCGGCCTCGGGCTGTTCGTGGGCGCGCTGGCAACCGCCAGCGCCGTACGGCTGCCTGGCGGCCCTCCGCGTGACCCGCGGCAGACCGCGGAGACCGTCGTGGCGATGTGGCGGCGAACCGGGATGCCAGATTCGCTTCTGTCGGCGCAGGTCGTGGTCACGCCTGCGTGCGGGCTCGCCGGGGTGTCACCGGAAGCGGCAAGGGCAGCGCTGGCACACTGCCGCGAGGCGGGCCGGATAGCGGCGGAGATGATCGAGGAGAGCGCCCGATGACGCAGCAAGATCCCAGGGAACGGCACGCGGAGCTGGCCACTGAGCTGCTGGAAGCCCAGTACCGCTACTACATCCTGGACTCGCCGCTGATCTCCGATGTCGACTACGACGACAAGCTGCGCGAGCTTGAGGCCATCGAAGAGCAGATACCCGAGCTGCGAACGCCCGACTCCCCGAGCCAGCGTGTCGGCGGCATGATCTCTACCGAGTTCTCCGCGGTCCAGCATCTGCGGCCGCTGGAGAGCCTCGACAACGTGTTCTCGGCCGAGGGACTGGACGGCTGGGTGGCTCGGGCCGTGCGGCTCGGCGGCGCGGGTCCTTACCTGTGCGAGCTGAAGATCGATGGGCTCGCCGTGGCGCTCGTCTATCGCAAGGGCCGGCTAACCAGGGCGGCTACCCGCGGAGACGGCGTCACCGGCGAGGACGTGACGCCCAATGTGAAGACCATCACTGCGGTGCCGACGCGCCTGTCGGGCAGCGGCTGGCCCGATGTGCTCGAGGTGCGCGGCGAGGTCTTCCTGCCGGTGGCCGCCTTCGAGGAGTTGAACGAGAAGCTGACCGCCGCCGGAAAGCCGCCGTTCGCGAACCCGCGCAACTCGGCCGCCGGCTCGCTGCGGCAGAAGGACCCGCGCATCACGGCGTCGAGGGCGCTCAACATGATCCTCCACGGGGTCGGGCTGGCCGATGGTCTGGACGATCCGCCCGCCAGCCAGTCCGGCTGGTACGAGCGACTGGCCTCCTGGGGCCTGCCCGTCAGCGACCGCTACCAGGTCGTGCCCGGCATCGACGGCGTCCGGGAGTACATCGCTCACTACGCTGGCGAGCACCGCCACGACCCGCCGTACGAAATCGACGGCGTGGTGGTCAAGATCGACACGCTCGCCGTGCAGCGGCGGCTCGGCTCGACCAGCCGGGCGCCGCGCTGGGCGATCGCTTACAAGTACCCGCCGGAGGAGGTCAACACCCGGCTCCTCAGCATCGAGGTGAATGTGGGCCGCACCGGCCGCGTGACTCCGTTTGCGGTGATGCAGCCGGTCAAGGTCAGCGGTTCGACCGTCGCGAACGCCACCCTGCACAATGCCGACGAGATCAAGCGCAAGGGCGTGCTGATCGGCGACATGGTCGTGTTGCGCAAGGCCGGCGACGTCATTCCCGAGGTCGTCGGACCGGTGGCCGACCTGCGAACGGGGGAGGAGCGGGAGTTTGAATTCCCGACCCACTGCCCGGTGTGCGGCACGGAGCTGGCCCGCGAGGACGGCGGCGTGGACTGGCGCTGCCCCAATGCCCGGTCGTGCCCGGCACAGCTGAGGGAACGGCTGTTCCACCTCGCCGGGCGCGGCGCATTTGACATCGAGGTACTCGGCTATGAGGCCGCCAGTGCGCTGCTCGACTCCGGGCTGGTCACCGACGAGGGAGACCTGTTCGGGCTGACCGCGGAGAAGCTTGCGACGGTGCCGTTCTTCGTCACCAAGGCCGGGGTCCTCACCGCGAACGCGACCCGGTTGCTGGCCAACCTCGACGAGGCCAGGCACCGGCCGCTCTGGCGGATCCTCGTAGCGCTGTCCATCCGGCACGTCGGCCCGACGGCGGCACGGGCGCTGGCCGCCACGTTCGGGTCTGTCGACGCGATCGCCACCGCGCCAGAGGCCGACCTGATCACCGTGGACGACGTCGGCCCCACCATCGCCCGGTCGGTCCGCGAGTGGTTCGAGGTGGACTGGCACGCCGCCATCGTCGGCAAGTGGCGCGCCGCTGGCGTCGACCTGGCCACCGAGGGCTTTGTGCCGCCCGCGCGGGGCGGCGAGGCGGCAGGTCCGCTGGCCGGGCTGACCTTCGTGCTGACCGGAACCCTGGACGGCTCGACCAGGGAGGAGGCGGCTGCCGCCCTCGAGGCCCAGGGCGGCAAGGTCGCGGGCTCGGTGTCGAAGAAGACGAATTTCGTGATCGCGGGCCAGAATGCCGGCTCCAAGCTGACGAGGGCCGAGGACCTGGGCGTACCGGTGCTGGATGAGCAAGGACTCGCCCGACTGCTGGCCGACGGACCGGATGCCGTGAGGTAGCTGGCGGCCAGGCCAGCGCGTGTCGTGGCCGTGATCACAGGTTGTAACAGATAGTATGCAATTGGCTGCGGCACGTACGTTTTTCGCCGTAGCATCAACGCAACGCACCGACCGCCGCGTAGTTAGCGACGGCTGGCCGATGAGGAGTCATGAGGGAGCCGACCGATACCAAGGACATCGGTCCGCGCGTCGGCTCGCCGCTGTGGCTCTACGTTGTTTCGGTCGTCGTCGTGGGTGTCGGTGCCGTGGTCTTCGCCGAGTCTCACCTGATGTTCGGGTCCAGGCCGAGCCTGTTCACCAAGCCGCTGTTCTGGGTGCTGGCGGCGATGGTGCTGCTCGCCGAGGTCTGGCCGATCGCCACGCCGGGCCGGTCTGAACTGCGGGCACCGACTGCCGCGGTCACCTTCAGCTTCGCAGCGCTGCTGGCGTGGGGCCTGCCGGTGGCCGTGCTGCTGCGGGCCAGCTCGACCATGCTGGCCTACCTCGCACGCCGGCGGTCCCTGTACCGCGCGACGTTCAACGCGGCCGCTGCGACGCTCAGCCTGACGGCAGCGGGGTGGGTGCTGCACGGTTTCCGCCTGCACATGGCGCCGAACAAGCAGTGGATTCCCACCAAGCCGAGCGACCTCGGCAAGGTCGCGCTCGCTGCCGTGGCCTGTTTCGCGGTGAGCTATCTGGTCGTCACTGTGGGCGCCGCACTGCACGCGAGGGAACCGCTGGCACGGACCGTGCGCCGGTCACTGCCACACGAAGGACTGGTCGGCCTGGTGCTGTTCGCGACCGCTCCGCTGGTCGACCTGGTCATCAAGCAGGGGTCTGCGCTGCTCGCGCTGCTCTTCGCGGCCCCGCTCGGAGCGATCTACGTCAATGCCGCGATCTCGGTGCAGCGCGAGCACCAGGCGCACCACGACGAGCTGACCGGCCTGGCCAACCGGACCCTGCTGATGCGCCGACTTGCCAGCACGCTGGCCGAGGCGGCGGCTTCCGGGTCTTACGTGGGATTTCTGCTACTCGACCTCGATCGCGGCCTGAAGGAGGTCAATGACACGCTCGGCCACGCTGTCGGCGACCGGCTGCTGCGACAAGTGGCGCATCGGCTGACGCACAGTGTCCGGCCAGGCGACCTGGTAGCCCGGATGGGCGGAGATGAGTTCGCGGTGCTGCTGCCGGCGGTGAAGGAGGCAGCAGCAGCACGCGAGGTGGCGGCGCGCCTGCGGGCTGCCGTCGCCGAGCCTATCCGTCTCGAGGGCATGTCGTTCGTCATCGAGGTGAGCATCGGGATCGCCATGTTCCCCGACGACGCGACGGCGGACGAGACGCTGGTGCAGCGCGCTGACGTTGCGATGTACCTGGCGAAGCAGCGGCGGAGCGGCGTCGAGCGATACGTGGCCGACCAGGACCGGAATTCCCCTGCCCGGCTCGCCCTCTTCGGCGAGCTGCGGCGCGGCCTGGACCGCGGCGAGCTCGAGCTGCATTACCAGCCGAAGGTGTACCTGGCTGACGGCCGCCCAGCGGGCGTCGAGGCGCTTGTCCGATGGCGACATCCCGCACGCGGGGTGCTGCGGCCGCGCGACTTTATCCCGGTGGTCCAGCAGTCCTACTTGATGCGCGAGGTCACGGCCTTCGTCATCGAGACGGGGGTGGCGCAGGCGGCACGGTGGCGCCAGGCCGGTCTCGACATCCCGGTGTCCATCAACGTGTCCGGTCGCGACCTGCTCGACACCGCCCTTGCCGAGTCGGTGAAGCGGTGCCTCAGCGAGCACGAGCTGCCCGCTCAGAAGCTTCTGCTCGAGATCGACGAGCGCGTGCTGACCAGCGAGCCCGCGCACGCGGTCGCGACCGCCGAGGCGCTGGCGGACATCGGGGTGGGCCTCAGCCTCGATGACTTCGGAACCGGTTACTCCTCGCTGCTCCGGCTCAAGCGGCTGCCGTTCTGCGAGATCAAGGTCGATGCCTCGTTCATCGGCCGGATGCTGGAATCGCCGGACGACGAGGTCGTCGTCAAGTCGATCCTGGACCTCGCTGCGGCGCTCGGTATGGAGTCGGTGGCCGAGGGTGTTGAGGGTGCCGAGGTAGCAGCCGCCCTGCAGGCGATGGGCTGCGTGGCGGGGCAGGGCTGGCATTTCGCCAGGCCGATGACAGCGGCGTCGGCGACGGCGTGGCTACTTCGGCACTGGCAGCCGGCTGCCGAGCCGGAGCGGGTGGGCCGCTAGCGCCGAGCTTCCGCCCGCTGGCTCGACGTCACCGGTTGAGCTAGCCCGCGTCCGTGCGGCGTATTGCCTTCGGCCCGGTCCGGCCCGGCCGCCTAGGATGGCGTGCATGTCCATTACGAGGGACGAGGTAGCTCACCTGGCCCGGCTTTCCAGGCTGGCGCTGACCGACGCCGAGCTCGAGCACTTCGCCGGCCAGCTCGATCAGATCATCGGGGCCGTGGCGCGCGTGCAGGAGGTCGCGGCCGACCAGATCCCGCCTATGACGCATGCCGTTCCCGTCGTCAACGTGTACCGGGAAGACGTCCCGGCTCCCCAGCTCACGCCGGAACAGGCACTCGCCTGCGCGCCCGCGTCGGAACAGGCCCGATTCCGGGTCCCGCGCATACTGGCGGAGGACTGAGATGACCGCCGAAGCACCCGAGCTCATCCGGCTGACTGCCGCAGAGCTCGCGGCCGCCGTCGCCTCCGGCGAAGTGTCCGCGGTTGAGGTCACCCAGGCGCACCTCGACCGGATCGTCGCGGTCGAACCACGCCTGCACGCGTTCCTGCACGTCGCTGGCGTAGGTGCGCTGGCTGCTGCGGAAGACGTCGACCGCAAGCGCGCGGCGGGGGAACCGCTCGGACCGCTCGGGGGCGTGCCGCTGGCACTCAAGGACGTGCTGACGACCAAGGACATGCCGACCACCTGCGGGTCGAAGATCCTCGACGGCTGGCGGCCCCCGTACGACGCCACGGTCACCAGGCGGCTCAGGGACGCCGGCGTGATCATCCTCGGAAAAACCAACATGGACGAGTTCGCGATGGGCTCGTCTACCGAGAACTCCGCGTTCGGCCCCTCCGCCAACCCATGGGACCTCACCCGGGTACCCGGCGGTTCGTCGGGCGGGTCATCCGCGTCGGTCGCCGCCTACGAGGCGCCGCTGGCCATTGGTACCGACACCGGGGGCTCCATCCGGCAGCCGGCCGCGGTGTGCGGCATCGTCGGGATGAAGCCCACCTACGGCGGGTCCTCGCGGTATGGCCTGGTGGCGTTCGCGTCCTCGCTCGACACGCCAGGCCCGCTAGCGCGGACGGTGCTCGATGCGGCGCTGCTCCACGAGGTGATGTCAGGCCACGATCCGTGCGACGCGACCTCGGTCGACGCTCCCGTGCCACCCGTGGTCGCGGCAGCCCGGCAGGCCGACGTCGCCGGGCTGCGGGTCGGGGTGGTGAGCGAGTTCAGTGGGGAGGGCTATCAGGCCGGGGTGCTGGCCCGGTTCACCGAGGCGGTCGAGTTGCTCGAGTCGCTTGGCGCCAAGGTCACCGAGGTGTCCTGCCCGCACTTCCGGTACGCGCTGCCCGCTTACTATCTGATCGCGCCCAGCGAGGCGTCGTCCAACCTGGCCAGGTTCGACGCCATGCGGTACGGCCTGCGGGTAGGCGACGACGGCACCCACAGCGCCGACGAGGTCATGTCGCTGACCAGGGCAGCGGGGTTCGGGGCCGAGGTCAAGCGGCGGATCATGCTCGGGACCTACGCGCTGTCGAGCGGTTATTACGACGCCTACTACGGCAAGGCCCAGCAGGTGCGGACGCTCATCGTCCGGGATTTCGACGCCGCCTTCGAGCAGGTTGACGTGCTGGTGTCGCCGACGACGCCAACGACCGCGTTCCCGATCGGGGAGCGGGCCGACGACCCGATGGCCATGTACCTGGCCGACCTCTGCACGATCCCGTCTGACCTGGCCGGGAACGCTGCCATCTCGGTGCCGTGCGGGCTTGCGCCGGAGGACGGGCTGCCCGTCGGCCTGCAGATCATGGCGCCCGCGCTGGCCGACGACCGCACCTACCGGGTCGCGGCGGCGGTCGAGGCGGCACTGCAGCAGCGCTGGGGCGGGCCGCTGCTCTCTCAGGCACCGCCGCTCGGCGAGGCCGGGGAGGTGGAGAGATGACCACGGAGCACCTGGTGTCCTTCGACGATGCGGTGTCCAGGTACGAACCGGTCATCGGGCTGGAGACGCACGTTGAGCTCGGCACAGTGAGCAAGATGTTCTGCGGCTGCCCGACGACGTTTGGCCTCCCGCCGAACTCGGCAGTGTGCCCGGTGTGCCTGGGCCTGCCGGGGTCCCTGCCAGTCGCCAACCGGGCTGCGATCGAGTACACCATCCGGATCGGGCTGGCGCTGAACTGCACGATCGCGACCTGGTGCCGGTTCGCGCGGAAGAACTACTTCTACCCGGACATGCCGAAGAACTTCCAGATCTCGCAGTACGACGAGCCGCTCTGCACCGACGGCTGGATTGACGTGACCCTCGGCGGCAAGACGTATCGGGTCGGCATCGAGCGAGTACACCTGGAGGAGGACACCGGCAAGTCGCTGCACATCGGCGGTGCGACGGGACGCATTCACGGAGCGGACTACTCGCTCGTCGACTACAACCGTGCCGGTATCCCGCTCGTCGAGGTGGTCACCAAGCCGGTACCTGATACCGGGGCCCTCGCGCCGGCCGTCGCCCGCGCCTACGTGACCGAGCTGCGCGACCTGTTGCGCGCGCTGCGCGTCTCTGACGTGCGGATGGAGGAGGGCTCGCTGCGTTGCGACGTCAACACCTCGCTCACTCCACGCGGCGCAGTTGAGTGGGGCACCCGTACGGAGACCAAGAACGTGAACTCGCTGCGCTCGGTGGAGCGCGCCGTCCGATTCGAGATCGAGCGGCAGGCAGGCGTGCTGGATGCCGGGCAGAAGGTCGTGCAGGAGACCCGCCACCTCCACGAGGACACCGGTGCGACCACATCAGGGCGGAGCAAGGAAGAGGCCCAGGACTACCGCTACTTTCCCGAGCCCGACCTGGTGCCGGTCGCGCCACCTGCGGGGTGGGTGGAGGAAATCCGCGCCGCCATGCCGGAGCTGCCGGCCGCCAGGGCCGCCCGGCTCCAGGAAGAGTGGGGCGTTTCCAGCGCCGACCTCGAAAAGCTACGCAACGCCGGGTCTCTCGACCTCGCCGAGGCCACAGTCGGCGCCGGCGCGTCACCGGCGGAGGCGAGCAAGTGGTGGCTGGGCGAGCTGGCCAGGCACGCGAACGACCGCGGCGTCGAGCCGGCCGACCTGCCGATCACTCCGGAACAGGTGGCGAGGGTCAGTGCCCTGGTGCAGGCCGGCACGCTGAACGATCAGCTCGCCCGGCAGGCGCTCGAGGGCGTGCTGGCTGGTGAGGGCGAGCCCGACGAGGTCGTCGCGGCGCGCGGTCTCGCGATCGTGAGCGACGACGCCGTGCTGGCCGAGGCCGTCGACGCGGCTATCGCGGCCAGGCCCGATGTGGCCGCCAAGATTCGAGAGGGAAAGACAGCCGCAGCGGGCGCCCTGATTGGTGACGTCATGCGGGCGACCAAGGGTCGCGCGGATGCGGGCCGCGCACGCGAGCTGATCCTGCAGCGGCTGAGTTAGGGGGCTATCTCGATGGCCGTCGTCCACCACACCACGCTCGTGCCGAGCAAACTTGAGCTGCTGACTGCGTGGCTGCCGCGGCACGACTGGTACGTGGGCGAGGCGACCGGGCCGTCGCTGGCTAAGGTCGGCGGGTTTCGGCTCGACGACCCGGCCGGTGAGGTGGGGATCGAGTTCATGACGGTGCGCGACGACGCCGCTCGCCCGGTCACCGCCTACCTTGTCCCGATGACGTACCGCGGCAGCCCGCTCGCCGGCGGCGATACGGCGCTGATCGGAACGGCTCAGCACGGCGTGCTTGGCCGGCGCTGGATCTATGACGGCACCAGCGACCCGGTCCTGCTCGAGCAGCTGGCCGAGCTGATCCAGGGCCGGGTCACGGCTCAGGCGCAGAGCCAGAGCAACACCCCTGATGCGACCGTTCACGCCACGCCGGTCCGCACGGCGGCCGGCCAGCGGCTCACCATCTCCTTCGCGCGGCGGCTCAGCCCGGCCGCGGACGGTGACGTTCTGCCTGGTGCGGGTGAGGTGACCGGCCTGTGGACCGCCACGGATGGCACGTTGGTTCGCAGCCTCTTCGCGACGGCGCGCCCGCTGATAGACTGACTGTCATGCAGTACGCAGCGCACCAGGAGATGATGCCCCGCTAGCCGGGGCCATCTGACGCTGCCAGGATTCACACATCCGCACGAGGTCCCGATCGGGGCCTCGATTCGTGTGCGGGTCGGTGCCCCGGAATTCAGAGGAGGCTCCGATGACCCGCTTGTATCTCAGTACCACGATTCCCTACGTCAATGCGCGTCCGCACGTGGGGCACGCGCTCGAGCTCGTCCAGGCCGACGTGCTCGCCCGGCACCACCGCCGCATCGGCGACGAGGTCAGGCTGCAGAGCGGCACTGATGACAACTCGCTGAAGAACGTGCTCGCGGCGCAGCTCGAGGGCATCAGCACGAAGGAGCTGGTCCACCGCAACGCCGGCTCTTTCGCGAGCTTGCGCGAGCACTTGTCGCTCAGCTTCGACGACTTCATCAGGACCAGCAGCGACCCTCGTCACCGGCCGGGTGTCGAGCGACTCTGGCGTGCGTGCCAGGCGAGCGGCGACCTCTATCTCAGGGACTACCAGGGCCTGTACTGCGTCGGCTGCGAGCAGTTCTACACCGAGGACGAACTCGTCGATGGCACTTGTCCCGAGCACAAGACGAAGCCCGAGCAGGTCACCGAGAAGAACTGGTTTTTCCGGCTGTCCCGGTACGCGAGTCGGCTGCGCGAGGAGATCAGCTCGGGCCAGCTGCGGATCGAGCCGGCCAGCAGGCGCAACGAGGTGCTCGGCTTTATCGACGGTGGCCTGTCGGACTTCAGCGTCTCGCGGTCGGTGCAGCGCGCGGGTGGCTGGGGGATCGGGGTGCCCGATGACCCGAGTCAGGTGATCTACGTGTGGTGGGACGCGCTCGGGAACTACGTCACCGCCCTGGGCTATGGCGGCAGCCAGGACGACTACCGGCGCTGGTGGGTCGAGGCCGATCGCCGCGTCCACCTGGTCGGTAAGGGCGTGCTGAGGTTCCACGCCGTGTACTGGCCCGCCATCCTGCTGTCTGCGGGGATCCCGCTGCCGACCGAGATCTTCGTGCACGACTACCTCACCGCTGGTGGCAGCAAGATCAGTAAGTCAGCGGCGAGCACACAGATCACGGATCCGGCTCTGCTCGCGGACACCTATGGCGCGGATGCGTTGCGCTGGTGGCTGGTGCGGGACGTGCCCCGGGTGGGGGACACCGACTTCACCGTCGACCGGCTGATCGGCAGGGCCAATGCCGACCTCGCCAATGGCCTGGGTAACCTCGTCAGCCGGGTGGGCGCCATCGCCCATCGATACCGGAACGGGGTCGTTCTGCCCTGCAGCCGTCCGGACGGAACTAGCCGATGGCTCGCTGCGGCCTCCGACGGCCGTGCACCCGGTACCGACTCCCGGTCCTTGCCGTGGCCAGCCAGTGCCGCCGACCTGCGCGCCGCGGTGGAGCGAGCACCAGACGCCGTGCGCGTGGCGCTGGCCAGGTTCGACTTCCGCGCCGCTTCCGCAGCCGTATTCGAGATCGTCGAGCAGGCGAACCGTTACGTGGACGCTACCGAGCCCTGGCACCTGGGCCGGGCTGAGCTCGCCGGGGACGTGTCGGCGGGCGATCAGCTGGACCAGGTTCTCGGCGCCCTCCTGGCCTCATGCCAGGTGCTCGCGGGGGAGATCTGGCCTTTCCTGCCTGACCTGGCTGCCAGGGTCGCAGCGGCCGTCGATGACTTCGGTGGGAGCCTGCCGAGGCCGCAGCCGGTGTTCCCGCGGATCCAGGTGGAGGCACGGCGCTATCCTGCGGTGGCGTCGGAAGCGGAACGCGTGAGGAGCGAGGTCGCATCGTGCTGATCTGGGTGCCCGACCAGCCGGTGGCGGACATGCTGGCAGGGCTGGACGGCGCGACCGTCGAGGTCGTGGCGCCGGAGGATGCTGACCTGCCGGCGTCTGCTGCCGAGGTGGAGTTCTACGTGCCGCCGTTCTTCCCGGAACCGCCGGCGCTCGCCGCTATGACCGCGATGCCGAGGCTCGGTGTCGTGCAGACCCTGACCGCGGGCTTCGATCGTGTCCGGCCTCATGTGCCACCAGGCGCGGTGCTGTGCAACGCCCGCGGCGCGCACGACGCGAGCACCGCCGAATGGGTGGTGGGGGCGGCCATCGCGGCGCTCCGCCAGTTCCCGTACTTTGCCACCGAGCAGGCCGCCGGCCGGTGGAGCTACCAGTTCACCGGCACTCTCGCGGGCGCGACCGTGCTGATCGTCGGATACGGCTCGATCGGGCAGGCGGTCGAGCGCCGGCTGGCGGGTTTCGACGTGCACGTCCGGCGGGTCGCCCGGTCGGCCAGGGAGGGCGTCAGCCCCGCGTCGGACCTGCCGGGCCTGCTGCCCGACGCGGACGTAGTGATTGTGCTGGCTCCCATGACTGAGGAGACCCGCGGCATGGTCGACGCATCGTTTCTCGCCAGGATGAAGGACGGGGCGCTGCTCATCAACGCGGCTCGTGGCGGCCTGGTCGTGACCGACGACCTCGTCGCCGAGGTCACCACCGGACGGCTAGTGGCCGCGATGGACGTCACGGATCCCGAGCCGCTGCCGCCCGGTCACCCGCTCTGGACGCTGCCGAACGTCTTCATCACGCCGCACGTCGGCGCGTCGACACCGTACTCAATGCGCGAAGCGCACCGGCTGGTCCGGGCGCAGGCCGAGCGCTACCTGGCCGGCGAGCCACTGGCGAACGTCATCACGGCCGGGTACTGACCAGGGGCCGTCGCGATCTAGAACACCTTGAGGGTCCTGGCCGTGGCCAGCGCGACGGCGTCGCCCGTCGCCTGCACGCCGAGCTCCGTCCAGCTGCCGCGCTGGGTCACCCACCGGACGAAGGACGGTGCACTGGACCGGATAGCAGCGGCAGGCTGGCCCGAACCGAACGAGATTGACCGCGCCCCCGCGCCGGTCACCTCGAGCTGGAGTGAGCACGTCTGTGCCGCGGCCTGGTTCTGCTGAGGAAGCGCTGCCTCGATCCAGTCGAGCACCGGGGCCAGGCGGGCTGAGTCGGACGGTGGCGGAGTACCACGGAGGGGGCCGCGCGGTCCGAACAGATCGGCCCTGATGTGGGTGTAGTGGTCGAAGCTGTACGCGGTCGGCAGCAGCGCGGCCGGGTACGTGCCGAGATCGCCGAGCGGGACCTCGATGCCGAGCGCCTCGATCTGGGCCAGGTGCTCCAGTGCCGGTGCCGCGGCCTCCTTGTAGTCGGCGAGCGCCTCTGCCCCTGACATGCCCCTCCTGGCCTGGACCGCAGCCTCCTGGGCCTGCTCGGTCGGGACGCCTTCGAGTGGAGGCAGCTTTGCCGGGTCGACGAGGATCCAGAACAGATTGGCCATGTGCGTGACGACGTCCTGCACCCGCCAGCCCTGACACCCCGACGGCGCCCGCCACTGCTCCTCGGTGAGCCCGGCGCCGATGTCGAGCAGCGCGGCGCCGTCGGCGCGCACGGTCTCGATCGCGGTACACATAGCGTCCCTCCTTGGCATATGATCACTCTTGAAGATAGTGATACTATGTCACAGCGCGCCGATGTGCGCAACAAGCCCGCTATGAGCTAGACAATGGACATGGCCGATGAGCACCCGTCGCTGCGATCCGAGCAGGTCGCCCAGACGCGCGCCGCCCTGGTCTCCGCTGGGCGGCGACTGTTCGGCGCCAGCGGCTTCGGGGCGACCTCCGTGGAGGACATTGCCCGTGAAGCACGCGTGACCACGGGTGCCCTCTACCACCACTTCCCGACCAAGGCCGCGGTGTTCGAGGCGGTGTTCGAGCAGCTGCATGCGGAGCTACTGACCGCCTCCATGGCGGCAGGCGTGGACGGCGGGGACATCGTCGACCTGCTCATCGCCGGATTCGGCGTCTTCCTCGACAAGGTTCAGGAACCGGAGGTACAGCGGATCTTGCTGACCGACGCGCCGGCCGTCCTCGGGCTGCAACGCTTTATCGAGCTCGACGAGCGGTACGCCTTCCCGGCCACCGTCGCAGCGCTCACCGCGGCGAATGAAGCCGGGGCACTGCGGATCGACGATCCGCCGACACTGGCCAGGCTGCTGCTCGGTGCCCTCACCCGGGCGGGACTGCTCGTCGCCGGGTCGGCCGAGCCGGCCGCGACCAGGGACGCCGTGGCGGTCATGCTGCGCGCTGTCCTGATCGGATTCGCGCCGCGGCCGAGCGACGCCCGCTAGCGTCGACGGCGGCTACGTTCGTGCGTGACCTGCTGAGCCTGCCAAAGGCGAACTTGCACGTGCACCTGGAGAGCACCATCCGGCCGCGGACGCTGGCCGAGCTGGCGGCGTCCCATGGCCGGCGACTTCCGCCCGGCTCGCCGATCACCGATTCCGCGTCGTTCTTCGCCGCCAACGAGCTGGTGCGCAGCTGCCTCCTCACGTTCGCGGACTTCTACCGGGTAGCCGTGGAGTACTGCGCGGACGAGGCCGCCGAGGGGACCTGCTATGCGGAGGTGTCGTTCACCGCGGCCGCCCACGGCGAGCGGCTGGGCGACATGGAGATGCCGCTCCGCGCGGTGCTAGCGGGCCTCGCGCAGGGCCGGACAGATTATGGCCTGCAGACCATGCTGGTGCTGGATCATTCGCGGCGCCGGCCCGTGGAGCGGGCCTGGGCGACCCTGCGGCTGGCGGAGTCTTATGCGAGCGCGGGGGTGGTCGCGATCGGCCTGGCCGGAGACGAGGCTTATCCCGGCGAGCCGTTCGCCGCGGTGTTCAAATCCGCGCGGGCGGCCGGGTTGCATGTCGTGCACCATGCGGGAGAAGCAGCGGGCCCGGCTAGCATCCGGCAGGCCCTGACGGCCGGTGCCGAGCGCCTCGGTCACGGGATCCGGGTCCTCGACGACGGCAGACTGACAGCGGAGGTCGCGGCCCGCGGCATTCCGCTGGAGGTCTGTCCGCACTCCAACGTGCTGCTGGGCCTCGTCCCGGCGCTGGCGGAGCACCCGCTGCCCCGCCTGCGGGACGCTGGGCTGTTCGTGACGGTGAACAGCGACATCCCGGCCATGACCGGCGCTGGCCTGGCGGAGGAGTATCGCCAGCTGAGGGACACCTTTGGCTATGACGACGCAGTCATCGCCGGCCTAGCCGGGGCCGGGGTTCGCGCCTCCTTCGCTCCAGCGGCCGACAAGCAGCGGCTGCAGGCCCGGATCGACGCCTGGCTCGGCTAGCGAACCACAGCCAAGCCGCCGCCAGGTTGTCGCCGTCTGTAGGCCGTTGCTCAATCGAAGCGTGACCTCCGCGTCGTAGAGTCAAGTCGCTTCGCTGAAAGTGCGAGACCACAGGACGTCTCCGGTCAGCGCCGGTTCGACTGCCGGTGCGCCTGGCATCCTCTGCCCAGGCATCATCCTGCTCGGCACGTTGCCTTCGGTATCTGTCCGGCTCGCGCTCCGCACGGTTGGGTGTGGTCAGACGGGACGCGGCCGAGGGGAGGTACGGTGCACGCACGCCTGGTGCCGGCGGTCGCACCTGCCTGGCCGCGATGAGCGGGTCTGCCATGGCCTGGGCGGCTGCGGGAGCAGCCCTGGCGCTGGTGGCTGTCCTCCTGCTCATCCGGCGGTCGCAGCAAGGCGACGTGACCTGTCGCTGGCTGGCCGCCGCGGCCGTGACCTGGGGCGCGGCCTTTGCCGTCCAGAGCGCAGGGGCCGGAGACATCACGCCGGCGGTGATCCAGCTCACCCTGACCGACCTGCTGGCGCTCTGCAGCCTGCCGCTCATGGTTGTTGCCATGCTCCGGATGGCGCCCGCTGGCCCCCGCCCTACCGGCTGGATCACTGACGGCTTTCTGCTCGCGCTCGGCGCTTTCGCTGTCGGCTGGATTGCCGTGCTGCGGGGAGCCTACGCCGCAACCGGCGTCGGGCCTGGATTCTTCGCGGTCGACCTCATCCACCCGATAGCCGACCTCGTCGTGCTCGCTGCGGTCCTCTGGCCTGCGGTCCGGGCTGGCCGCCCCGGGCTCGTGCTCTACGCCGCCCTGTTCGCGGCCACGGTCGGGGATTTCCTCGCGGTGCAGGCCAGGGCCAGCGGTATGCACCCAGGCACCTGGCCGCAGCTCATCTGGCTGGCGGCGATCTGCCTGGTGGGCAGCCTGGGAGTGACTGGGACCAGCCCGGCACGGTCCCGGCTGCCCCTGGCGACCGGGCTCGCGCTGACGGCCGCCGGTGCGGGCGGCCTCGTTACCCTTATCTTTGGCCTCGTCAGCTGGGGAGACACCGGACCGCTCCCGCTCCTCGCGGGCGCGCTCCTGGTCCTTGCCCTGGTCGTCCGCGTTGCCCGCCAGCTACGCCAGACGGCAGCTGCATCGGCCCGCATCGAGCAGGCCGCCAGTCAGTTTCATCAGCTAGCCGACCGGACCAGCGACGTTGTGCTGCTGTGCGACGAGGCCGGCGTGATCCAATACGCGAGCAAGGCCGTGGCCCACTATGGCTACACCCCGGAACTCCTCGCCGGGACCGTGCTGCTGGATCTCGTGCACCCCGATGATGTAGCCGCCGTGCGGCAAGCGGCAGACGCTGGCCGTCTGGCGTGCCGGGTCAGGGCGGCCGACGGCACCTGGCGGCACGTCGAGGGAAGCGTGGCGCCCTACGTTCAAGCAGGCGGGCCGGACCTGCTGCTGGTCACCGGCCGGGACATGAGCGATCAGGTGGCACTGCGCCAGCAGGTCACCCAGCTCACTTTCCACGACGGCCTGACGGGCCTGCCCAACCGCGCCTACGTGGAGGAACGGGCCAAGGACCAGTACCCCTCGGCAGCAATCTTCGTGGATCTCGACGGGTTCACCGCGATCAACGACTCGATCGGACACGGCGCGGGTGACCTGGTGCTGGCTCAGGCCGGACGCCGGCTCCGTGGCCTCGTCCCCGTTCACGACACCGTTGGCCGCTGGGGTGGCGACGAGTTCGCGATCCTGATTGAGAGCGCGGCGAGCCCGCAGGAAATCGTCGAGATCGCTGAGCGGGTGGCGTCGGCCATCGCGGCCGAGCCGTTCGAGGCAGCTAGCCGTCAGATCTCCATCACCGCGAGCGTCGGCCTGGCATTCGCCGATCCCGGCCTGGCCGACCACCTGCTGCGGAACGCCGACCTGGCCATGGCACGGGCGAAGGACGCTGGCGGCGGGCGGGTCGAGCTCTTCGCCGCGCACATGCACGCGGATGTGATCCGCCGCATCGAGCTGGCCTCGGCGCTACGCGCCGCGATCGAGGACGAGGCCCTGGGCCTGGAGTACCAGCCAGTGGTGGAGCTATCCACCTCCAGAGTCGCGAGCGTCGAGGCGCTGGTCCGCTGGTCGCGCGCAGACGGGCCCGTGGCGCCCGTCGATTTCCTGCAGGTCGCCGAGGACTCAGGGCTGATCGTGCCGCTCGGGGCCTGGGTGCTCGCGCAGGCCTGCCGCCAGGTCGTTGCCTGGCGCGAGGCCGGCTGGCTTG
The DNA here is from genome assembly GCA_035631375.1 of Streptosporangiaceae bacterium. GTDB lineage: Bacteria > Actinomycetota > Actinomycetes > Streptosporangiales > Streptosporangiaceae > JAJYUU01. Next base: position 4,358 of record DASQIW010000116.1, on the reverse strand, counting down.
TCGGGCTCTCCGTCAACTTCTCGCTTCGCCAGGTGAGCGCGCCGGACTTCGCCGAGATGGTGCTGACGGCCCTGGACTCCAGCGGCCTGCCCCGGTCCGCGCTCACGCTGGAAGTGACCGAGCGAGTGCTGATCGAGATTGACACGCCCATCATGGACGGGCTGGCCCGGCTGCGTGCCCTGGGCGTGCGGCTCGCGATCGACGACTTCGGCACCGGGTATGCGTCCCTGGCGTACCTGCGCGAGCTGCCGGTGGACATCATCAAGGTCGACCCGTCGTTCGTGGCCGGCCTCGGCACCGACGGAACGCTGGCGATGCTCACTCGTACCATCGTCCAGATCGGCCATGACCTTGGTATCGAGATCGTGGCCGAGGGCATCGAGCGACCTGAGCAGCTCGAGCTGCTGCGCGCGATGGGCTGCGGGCTCGGCCAGGGCTACCTCGTCGCGCGGCCGATGACTGCGCAGCGGATCGAGGCGCTGGCAGTAACCGGAGGCCGCGGAGCCGGTGCGTCGCTCCGTCCCGCCGCGCCAGCGCCAGCGTCACCCGAGCCGGCCGGTGCGCCGCCAGAGCCGGCGTCAGCGTCGCCCGAGCGGGCATCAGCGTCGCCCGAGCGGGCGTCGGCGTCACCCGAGCGGGCGTCGGCCACACCCGGGTCGGCTGGAGCGGGAGCGCCGCCCGAGCCGGCGTCAGCGTCGCCCGAGCCGACGGGAACGCCGTCGGCCGCACAGGCGAAGGGTTTGTGAAGGCCTTCACAAGGCCGCCCGTTAGACTGGGACGCCCCTGACGCCATTGCACCCGGAGGAACCGTGCCCGCACCCGTCGTCCTTGTGGCTGAGGAGCTGTCGCCTGCCGGGATCGCGTTGCTGGAGTCATCGTTCGAGGTCCGCTACACCGACGGCGCGGACCGCAGTCAGCTGCTTCCGGCCCTGGCGGACGTCGACGCCGTGATCGTCCGCAGCGCGACGCAGATCGACGCGGAGGCCATCGCGGCCGGCCGTCGGCTACGCGTCGTCGCGCGGGCAGGCGTCGGCCTGGACAACGTTGACGTGGAGGCCGCCACCAAGGCCGGCGTTATGGTCGTGAACGCCCCCGCCTCTAACGTCGTCAGCGCCGCCGAGCACGCGGTCGCGCTGCTGCTGGCTCTCGCCCGTAATGTGCCGCAGGCCAACGCATCGCTGCGGGGCGGCCAGTGGAAGCGGTCGGCCTACACCGGGGTGGAACTGCAGGACAAGGTCGCCGGGATCCTCGGTCTCGGGCGCATCGGCGCCCTGGTCGCGCAGCGCCTGCTGGCGTTCGGGATGACCGTTATCGCGTGCGACCCCTACGCCCCGTCCGCCACCTCCACGCAGCTCGGTGTTCGGATGGTGACGCTGGAGGAGCTGCTGGCGGACTCCGACTTCATCAGCGTGCACCTGCCGAGGAACGCCGAGACCGTCGGCCTCATCGGCGACCGCGAACTGCATCTGGTCAAGCCCAGCGTCCGGATCATCAACGCCGCTAGAGGCGGCATCGTGGACGAGACAGCGCTGGCCGCGGCGCTCCGCGACGGTCGGGTGGCCGGCGCGGGCATCGACGTCTACGCGAAGGAACCCTGCACGGACAGCCCGCTGTTCGGCTTCCCCAACGTGGTGGCCACGCCCCACCTCGGCGCCAGCACCCACGAGGCGCAGGAGAAGGCGGGCACGCAGGTGGCCAGGTCGGTGCGGCTCGCGCTCTCGGGTGAGTTCGTGCCCGACGCCGTCAACGTCCAGGGCGGCACGGTGCACGAGGACGTCAAGCCGGGACTGCCGCTGGCCGAGAAGCTCGGCGCGATCTTCACCGCGCTGGCGGGCGGCGTCGCGGCCCGGCTCGACGTGCAGGTCCGCGGCGAGATCGCCGCCCACGACGTCCGGGTGCTGCAGCTGGCCGCGCTCAAGGGGGTCTTCGGCGGCATCGTCGAGGAGGCCGTCACCTATGTGAACGCGCCCCTGCTGGCCGGCCAGCGGGGCGTCGAGGTCAGCCTGTCCACCGACGCGGTCAGCCCGGACTGGCGCAACCTGGTCACCGTGCGCGGCACGCTGCCCGGCGGCCAGGTGGTCTCGGTCAGCGGCACCCTCACCGGTCCCCGGCAGATCGAGAAGCTGGTCGAGGTCAACGGCTTCGACATGGAGATCGCGGCGGCCGAGCACATGGTCTTCCTCACCTACACCGACCGCCCGGGCATCGTCGGGGTCGTCGGCCAGATCCTGGGCGGCGAGGGCATCAACATCGCCGGCATGCAGGTCTGCCGGGATGCCCGTGGCGGCCATGCGCTGATCGTCCTCACCGTGGACTCCGCGATCCCGCCCGTCGTCCTCGACGACATCACCTCCACCATCGGCGCGGTCGTGGGCCGGTCGGTTGACCTGGAGATGAGCTGAGGCCGCATGGCCCAGCCACCCGCTCGCTACTCAGCAGGAGAAGTCCGCCGTGTATGACATGTATTACTGGGACCAGCCCGACCAGGACGCGCTGAACGGCGCCAAGCGCCCCAGCCGCCCGGTCAGGGGGGTCAGGCATCCCCGCCGCCCGGCCGGCGGGGCGCACCCGGGGGCGGCCAGTGCCACCGGCCTGGCCGCGCAGGCGGTTCAGGTGGCTCTGGACCGGCGCGACAACGGAGGAGACTCCGGCGCCCCGCGCGGCAAGTAAGGTACGGCGCATGGGATCTTCCGCTATAACGCTCGCCGTGATCGGAGGCGACGGCATCGGGCCCGAGGTGGTCGCCGAAGCGCTCAAGGTGCTCAAGGCGGCCGCGGTCACCGTGGACGCGACCACCTATGACCTGGGCGCTCAGCGCTGGCACCGGACGGGGGAGACCCTGCCGGATTCGGCGCTGGATGAGATCCGCGGCCACGACGCGATCCTGCTCGGGGCGGTCGGCGACCCGACCGTGCCCAGCGGCGTGCTGGAGCGGGGCCTGCTGCTGCGGCTGAGGTTCGAGCTGGACCACTACGTCAACCTGCGGCCGGTCCGGCTGTACCCGGGCGTGGCCACCCCGCTGGCCGGGGTCCGGCCCGAGTCGGTCAACCTGGTGGTCGTCCGGGAGGGAACGGAGGGCCCGTACGCGGGCGCGGGCGGAGTGCTGCGCAAGGGCACCCCCGCGGAGGTGGCGACCCAGGAGAGCCTCAACACCGCGTTCGGGGTGAACAGGGTGGTCAGGTACGCGTTCGGGCTGGCAACGCGGCGGTCGCGGCAGCACCTCACGCTCGTGCACAAGACGAACGTGCTCGAGTACGCCGGTGATCTCTGGCAGCGCACCGTGGCCGGGGTGGCGAAGGATTTCGGCGGGATCACCGTGGACTACAGCCACGTGGATGCCGCGACGATGTTCATGGTCACCGACCCCGAGCGGTTCGACGTGATCGTGACCGACAACCTCTTCGGCGACATCCTGACCGACCTCGGCGCGGCCGTCGCCGGCGGCATCGGGCTCGCCGCGAGCGGCAACATCAACCCGGAGCGGACCGCGCCCAGCATGTTCGAGCCGGTGCACGGGAGCGCCCCCGACATCGCGGGCCAGCAGAAGGCGGACCCGACCGCCGCGATCCTGTCGGCGGCGATGCTGTGTGAGCACCTCGGCCTCACCGCCGAGGCGGCGAGGATCGAGCAGGCCGCCGCGGACGACCTGGTGGAGCGGCAGGGCGCGTGGGCGGCGCGATCCACCGCCGAGGTCGGCGACGATATTGCCGAGCGAGTAGCCGGCTGAGCCGCGCAGGGGGTGCCGAATACCCCCTCGCCGCGCGGCAAGATGGGAGGGCCAGGCACCGGCGCCAGGCCCGGGCCGGGAGGAAGGACCTGTGATGACCACGTTCACCCCGAGCGACGAGATCGAGTTCGGCGTCCACATCAGCGACCACCCCGTTCCCAGCGCCGAGCGCGAACGGCTCTTGGCGGCACCGGGGTTCGGCGCCGTATTCACCGATCACATGGTCACCATGCGATGGTCCGCGGAACGCGGCTGGCACGACGCCCGGCTCGAGCCCTACGGCCCGTTCACCCTGGATCCCGCCACCCAGGTCTTCCACTACGCGCAGGAGATCTTCGAGGGCCTGAAGGCGTACCGGCAGGCCGGCGGCCTGATAGCCGCGTTCCGCCCATGGGCGAACGCGGCCAGGTTCAACTCCTCCGCCCGCCGGATGGCCATGCCGGAACTGCCCGAGGAGGCCTTCGTCCGGGCCATCGAACTGCTGGTGACACAGGACCGCGCCTGGGTGCCCGACGCCGACGAGTACAGCCTGTACCTGCGCCCGTTCATGATCGCCACGCAGGTCGGGCTCGGCATCAACCGGCCCTCGCAGTCGTACCAGTTCACCCTCATCGCCTCGCCCGCCGCCGCC
>DASQIW010000115.1:0-14302 GCA_035631375.1 Streptosporangiaceae bacterium | reverse complement strand
ACGCCGCCGTGGTCACGCCGCCGCGCGACCCAGCCGGCCAGCTGCACCTGCACCCCCGCGTCGGCGGCCCGCAGGCTGCCCGCCTCGTGGCTGCGGATCATCGCTCGCCCAGCCCCTCTCTCGCCACTGTCGTCCGTGCGGCCACCCGGTGCCATGACACCGCGGCACGAGCGCCCGGCGTTCGGTTCCTCAGCGGCCTTAGAGCCCGGTAGCCGGACCCCTCGCCGGCACCAGGCCGGCCAGGAACGGGTTGTGCGCCCGTTCGGCCCCGATGGTCGTCTGCGGCCCGTGTCCCGCCAGGACGACGGTCTCGTCCGGCTGCGGCAGGCATACCCGGGCCAGGCTAGCCAGGATCGTCTCGTAGTCGCCGCCCGGCAGGTCGGTTCGGCCGATCGACCCGGCGAACAGCAGGTCACCGGTGAACATGGTGTCCGGGTCGTCGAGCCCGGGAAGCTTGAAGGTTACCGAGCCCGGTGTGTGACCCGGCGCATGGGCGACGACCAGGGTGATCCCCGCCAGCTCTAGCGTCATCCCGTCGGTCAGCTCGCGCACGTCGTCAGGCTCAGTGAACGTCAGCCCGCCGAAGAGCGACTGCGACGGCCCGAGCGACAGTCCGCGGGCCGGGTCAGACAGCAAAGCGCGGTCGGCGGGGTGGATGTAGGCAGGGATACCGCTGGCTCCGCACACGGGCGCCACCGACCAGATGTGGTCGATGTGGCCGTGCGTCGCCAGCACCGCCACGGGTCGCAGCCGGTACCGCTCGACGATCTCCGTTATGCCCGGCACGGCATCCTGGCCTGGGTCGATGACCAGGCACTCCGAGCCTGGCGCGTCCGCCACGAGGTAGCAATTCGCGGCGAACGACCCGGCGGGGAACCCGGCGATCAGCACGTGCCCTCCACTCCTGGCTGCCCGGCCGAATGAGGGCCTGGTAGGTCCCAGGTTAGCGAGGAGGATGGCTGAGAGGGCTGCTGCCTGCCGTTTCAGCCCGGCAGGACACGACTTGGGCGCGGTTGGGTACCGATATGTAACGACGGTATTACTAGTGTCTGCAGAACGGTACGATTCGCGAAGTTTCGCAGATCGCTGCCAAGCGATCGACGAAGCCTGGCTGGCGGCCGTTGCGGGCCCGGCAAGATCGCAGGACACTGCCGATGAGCAGGAGGAACAGCACGGGTGGCAACGAAGAAGGAACGTCAGCGCGAGCTTGCCCGGCAAGCCTACGAGCGCCGCATGGACCGGCTGTCGCGCCGGGCCAGGCGCACGCGGCAGCTCTGGGTTAGCGCGATCGCTGCCGTTCTGGTCGCTGCGGTCGGAGTCGGGGTACCCGCCCTTCTCGGGGTCTTCAAGTCGGCCGCGGCGAAGAAGCCCGTAGCCAGTTCCAGCCCCGCCGCGCACCCCTCCGCCGGCCCCACCTCCGCCCTGGTGAATGGAAAGTGCGTCTACACGACGGCTGGCACGGCAGCCCGCAAGGTGTCCCTCCCGCCGGCGACGCCGGACACTAACGCGACCTATACCGCGACAATGACGACCAACCGCGGCAAGATCGTGATCAGCCTGCTGAACAACAAGGCACCCTGCACGGTCAACTCGTTCGTCTCGCTGGCCGGCCAGAAATATTTCGACAACACGCCGTGCCATCGCCTGACCACCGCCCAGAGTGGCATTTACGTGCTGCAATGTGGTGACCCCACCGGGCAGGGCTCCGGCGGTCCTGGCTATGTGTTCTACACAGAGAACCTCAAGGGGGCGAAGTATCCGGCTGGCACGGTGGCCATGGCCAACTCGGGCTCGGCCAACAGTAATGGCAGCCAGTTCTTCCTCGTCTACAAGGACACTCCGCTGCCAGCTAACTACACGCCGTTTGGCACCATCACCAGCGGCCTCAGTGTCCTCCAGGCCGTGGCAAACGCGGGTACCGACAACTCCAATGGAGCAGGCGACGGGCATCCGAAAGATTCGGTTCAGATTGAGAGCATGACGATCAGCAAGACCTGACCAGCGCGATCGGTCAGGTACCGAGCAGGAGGTACGCGGTGAGTACCGCAAGCGATCCGTGGGGCCGCGTGGCCGATGACGGGACTGTCTATGTCCGCACCGCCGAAGGCGAGCGAGAAATCGGCTCCTGGCAGGCCGGCAGTCCTGACGAGGCCCTGGCCTTCTTCAAGCGCAAGTTCGAGTCGCTTGAGACCGAGATCAGCCTGCTCGAGCAGCGCATGGCCAGCACCGATCTGTCCGCCGGCCAGGCGAAAACGGCCATCGCGAGGCTCACTCAGGCGGTTAACGACGCCCACTGCATCGGCGACCTCGACGGGCTGAGAGCGCGGCTGGACGCGCTCGCCGCCACGATCGAGCAGCGGCGCGAAGAGCATCGCGCCGCCCGTGAGCACGCGCGGACCGAGGCGCACGAGGTCAGGGAGCGGATCGTCGCGGAGGCCGAGCGGCTCGCCGCGGAGGCCACGCACTGGAAGGCCGGCGGCGAGCGCATGCGCCAGCTGCTGGACGACTGGAAGGCGGCCCCGCGCGGCGACCGGGCAGCGGAGGCCGTGCTGTGGAAGCGGCTGTCGGCGGCCAGGAACGGCTTCGCCAAGCGTCGCAAGGCCTACTTCGCTGGCCTCGAGGAAGAACGGGCGACCATTCGCGAGCGCAAGGAAGCACTGGTCACCAGCGCAGAAGAACTCTCGGCCTCGACCGACTGGGGCGCGACGGCGACCGCCTACCGGGAGCTCATGCGCTCCTGGAAGCAGGCGGGCCGGGCTGACCGCGCCGCCGAGGACGAGCTATGGACCCGGTTCAAGACCGCGCAGGATGCCTTCTTCGCCGCCCGCTCCCAGGTCCTGGACGCCAAGGACCGTGAGCTGCGCGAGCACGTCGTGGTGAAGGAGCAGCTGCTGGCCGAGGCCGAGAAGTTGCTGCCGGTGACCGACGCCCGATCAGCACGGTCGGCCTTGCGCGGCATCTTCGAGCGCTGGGAGCGGGCCGGCGCCGTGCCGCGGGATGCTCAGGACCGGCTGGAAGGAGGCCTGCGCCGGATCGAGGAGGCGCTGCGCAAGGCCGAGGACTCGCAGTGGCGCCGGACCAACCCGGAGGCGCTATCCAGGGCCCGGGGCACCGTCGAGCAGATCCGATCGGCAGTTACCCAGCTCGAGGGCCAGCTTGCGAAGGCCCAGGCGGCCGGCGACCAGAAGGCGCAGCAGCGGACGCAGGAGGCGCTTGCCGCACGCCGCAGCTGGCTCGCCGAGGCCGAGCGCACGCTGGCGGAGCTCTCCAGCTGACCGGTCGCGGCGTGGGCGTCAGTATCGCTAGCTGGTGACGCGGTAGACGTCGTAGACGCCGTCGACGTTACGCACGGCCCGCAGCACGGCGCCCAGGTGCTTGGGATCACCCATCTCGAAGGTGAACCGGCTGAACGCGATCCGGTCGCGGGTCGTGCTGACGGTTGCCGACAGGATGTTCACGTGCTGTTCGGAGATTGACCTCGTCACGTCGGAGAGCAGGCCAGTGCGGTCCAGCGCCTCGACCTGGATGGCGACCAGGAACTGCGAGCCCTCCTTTGGTGACCAGCGCACGGTGACGAGCCGCTCGGGCTGCGACTGGAGCAGGTGGCCGAGATTCATGCAGTCGACGCGATGCACAGAGACACCATTCCCGCGGGTCACGAAGCCGGTGATCTCATCGCCGGGCACCGGCGTGCAGCACTTGGACAGCCGGGCCCAGACGTCAGCCGCGCCCTCGACGACCACCCCCGCGTCACCTTCTGGCGTGGCCGGACGCGGCGTCTTGGTGACCACCGTCGCCTCAGCGAGGTCCTCCTGCGCTGCGTCGACGCCGCCGGCGGACTTGATCAGCTTCGCCACGACCGACTGGGCGCTGACATGGCCCTCGCCCACCGCCGCGTACAAGGTAGACAGGTCGGCGTACCGCAGCTCGGTCGCGATCGCGTTGAGCGCGTCCGCCGTCGCCAGCCGCTGCAGCGGCAGGTTCTGCTTGCGCATCAGCCGGGCGATTGCGGTCTTGCCGGCCTCGGCGGCTGCCTCCCGGCGCTCCTTAGAGAACCAGTGCCGGATCTTGTTCCTGGCCCTGGCGCTCTTGACGAAGCCGAGCCAGTCCTGGCTCGGGCTGGCGTCGGGCGCCTTCGAGGTGAAGATCTCGACGGTGTCGCCGTTGGTCAGCGGGCTCTCCAGCGCCACGAGGCGGCCGTTGACCCGGGCTCCGATGGTCCGGTGGCCCACCTCGGTGTGGATGGCGTAGGCGAAGTCGACCGGTGTGGCGCCCTGCGGCAGCGCGATCACCTCGCCGCGCGGGGTGAACACGTACACCTCCGCGCTGCCGAGGTCGAATCGCAGCGAGTCGAGGAACTCCGCCGGATCTTCGGTCTCCCGCTGCCAGTCGACCAGCTGGCGCAGCCAGGCCATATCGGCAGTGCCGCTGCCGCCAGCCATCTCCTCCTTGTACTTCCAGTGCGCGGCGACGCCGTACTCGGCTCGCTTGTGCATGCCCCAGGTCCGGATCTGCAGCTCAACGGGCTTGCCCTCGGGACCGATGACCGTGGTGTGCAGCGACTGGTACATGTTGAACTTCGGCATCGCGATGTAGTCTTTGAACCGGCCGGGAACCGGGTTCCATCGCGCATGGACGATGCCGAGAACCGCGTAGCAGTCGCGGAGCGAGTCGACCAGCACACGGATGCCGACCAGGTCGTAGATGTCGTCGAAGCTGACGTTGCGGGCGATCATCTTCTGGTACACGGAGTAGTAGTGCTTCGGGCGCCCGGTGACCTGCGCCTTGATCTTCGCCTCTTTCAGGTCGTCCTGCACGTCCTCGATGACTTCCTGCAGGTAGGACTCACCGCGCGGGGCTCGCTCCGACACGAGCCTGGCGATCTCGTCGTAGCGCTTGGGGAACAGCGTCGCGAAGGAGAGGTCCTCGAGCTCCCACTTCACGGTGTTCATGCCGAGCCGGTGCGCCAGCGGCGCGAAGATCTCGAGCGTCTCCCTGGACTTGCGCTCCTGCTTGTCGCGCGGCAGGTAGCGCAGCGTGCGCATGTTGTGCAGCCGGTCGGCCAGCTTGATCACCAGGACCCGGATGTCCCTCGACATCGCGACGACCATCTTGCGAACGGTCTCGGCCTGGGCGCTCTCGCCGTATTTGACCTTTTCCAGCTTGGTGACACCGTCGACGAGGGACGCGATGTCATCGCCGAAGTCGGCGCGCAGCTCGTCGATGGTGTACGTGGTGTCCTCGACGGTGTCGTGCAGCAGCGCCGCGCCGATGACGTCATGCGGCATGCCCAGCTCGGCCAGGATCGTGGCCACAGCCAGGGGATGGGTGATGTAGGGATCGCCGCTGTGCCGCGACTGGCCCGCGTGCATCCGGGCGGCCGCCTCATAGGCCCGCTCGATCAGCCGGATGTCGGCTTTGGGGTGCGTGGTGCGGACTGTGCGGATCAGCGGCTCGAGTACCGGGTTCACTGCCCCGCCGCGCGGCGCGCCGAGCCGGGCCAGCCTGCGCCGCACCGCTGCCGCGCCGGACGGCTGATCTGCGCCCGACTGCCCGCTCGCCGGAGCTGCCGTCGCCGGCTGCCCGGCCCTGCGGGTCACCCGGCCCGCCGCTGACCGGGCCGCTGACCTCGCTTCGCCGCCGTAGTTCCTACGGCCTGCGCCGGGTCGCCGGCCGGTGCCGCTGGCCGCGGTGTCGCTGGGCTCGGTGCCGTCGTGGTCGGCCTGCTCCGGCTCCGCTGCCTCCGCCGCATCGAGGCGCTCGTCAGCCTCGGTCTCGACGGGTGAAGGTGCGGCAGCAGCAGTGCCGGGCGTGCCGTTTCCGCGCACGCCAGGAGCCGATGTCACCCCGTTGTCCGCCGTGGGCAGGCCGTCCTGGGTGACATCGGGTCCGGCCATCCCGGCCGTCGCAACGTCACCGGCCACACGCGCTCCTTACGTCCGCCGTGTTACAAGTCTATCGGTGGACGATTCGGGAGGTGCCGGGCTCCTTGCTAAGCGTCACACCGTAAGGAGTGAACGTATCGGCAGGCCAGCCAATTTCCCGCGCCCGCTGAGGAACTCAAGCTCGAGCAGCACGACGATGCCGGCCACGGTCGCGCCTGACCGGCGGATGAGTTCTGCGGTGGCCGCGGCCGTACCGCCCGTGGCCAGCACGTCATCGACGATCAGCACCTGGTCTGTTGGATGAAATGCGTCGGTATGCACCTCGAGCGTGGCGACGCCATACTCCAGCTCGTAGGACTCGGCGTAGGTCTGCGCGGGCAGCTTGCCCTGCTTGCGAACCGGGACGAAGCCCGCGCCGAGAGCGCAGGCGACCGGCGCGGCCAGGATGAAGCCGCGGGCCTCGATACCAGCGACCTTGCTGACGCCCTCGTATCCCAAGGCCAGCGCGCCGATCGTCGCAGCAAATGCGGGGCCGTCCGCCAGCAGGGGCGTGATGTCCTTGAACAGGATTCCGGGCTGCGGGTAATCGGGCACATCCCGGATCCTGGCCGTCAGCAGGCTGCTGATGTCCGCGGCCACGGGCTGGCTACCGCCGTTTCTTCTTACCGCTCGGCCGACGGCGAGCCGCGGGCCTGCGGACAGGCTGCTGCCGCGCACCAGGCGGCCGGGCGCTCGCGCCGCGTGGCTGGCCCGCGGCGGCCGGGACCGCCTCGTCGTCGACCATGCTGTCCTCGGCGTCGGCGTCGTTCTCGGCATCGGAATCAGCAACGGACGCGGCTGTAGTCCGCTGCCCGACCGCTGTGGCGCCGAGCCCTTCGACGTCGGTGGCGCCGGTCGCGCTCGCGCCCGCCGCAGCCGGGCCGCCCTGCGCGGCCTTCGCCCGCCGCTGCGCGGCCCGGCCGCCGGCCTCCCGCAGGGCCACCTGCCTGGCCAGCTGCCGGTACTGCGGCTGACGCTCCTTCAGGTCCGCCAGCACCGGGGTCGCGATGCAGATGGAGGAGTAGGTGCCGGAGAGCATGCCGACGAACAGCACCAGTGACAGGTCCTTCAGCTCGCCGTTGCCGAGCAGCAGAGTGCCGACGACCAGGATGGCGGCCACGGGCAGCAGCGCCGTCAGCGAGGTGTTGATGGACCGCACCAGTGTCTGGTTCAGCGCCAGGTTCGCGGCCTGGCTGTAGTTGCTCTTGCGGGTGCCGAGGATCGGCGCGGTATTCTCCCGCACCTTGTCGAAGACCACGACGGTGTCATAGAGCGAGTAACCGAGAATCGTCAGCAGCCCGATGATGGTCGCCGGGCTGACCTGGAAGCCGGTGAGGGCATACACGCCGACGGTGATCACGATGTCGTGGGCGAGCGCGACGAACGCCGACGCTGCCATCCGCCACTCGAACGCGATCGACAGGTAGATGACGATCACGATGAGGAACGCGATGAGCGCCTCAATGGCTTTCGTCGTCACCTGCGAGCCCCAGCTCGACCCCACGGTGGTAATCGACACGTCGTTCGACGACACATTGAACTTGTGGGCGATCGCCGACTGGATCTTCAGCGACTGGCCCGTGTTCAGCTGGCTGGTCTGCACCTGCCAGCTCGGCGCCTTGCCGTTGAAGGGCTTGATCTCGGTGACGGTCGGATTGGTCCCGCCGTTGTTCTCCACCACCTGCGACAGGGTTGTCTGGGTCACCGCCGGTGAGGCGGGGACGGTGAACAGCGAGCCGCCCTTGAACTCGACGCTGTAGTTCAGCCCCCGGAAGATCAGCGCAAAGATGCTGATGACCAGAATGCAGGCAGAGATCGTGTACCAGAGCTTCTGGCGATTGACGAAGTTGATCGAGACTTCGCCGCGGTACAGCTTGCCGGCGACCGTGCCGAACATCAGGCCTCCCTGGTGCTGGTCGTGGTCCGGCCCGCCGCGCTGGCGGAGGTGCCCGACGCCGGCCGCCGGCTGCCACGCCACGGCGCCCGGGCACCGAGTCTCGCGGGATCGAGACCGGAGAGCGGGTGGCCCTGGCCGAAGAACTTCGTGCGCGCCAGCAACGTGATCATGGGCTTGGTGAACAGGAACACCACCACGACGTCGATCAGCGTGGTGAGGCCGAGGGTGAATGCGAAGCCGCGCACGTCACCCACCGCGAGGATGTACAGCAGCAGCGCGGCGAGGAACGAGACCGCGTCCGCGACCAGGATCGTCCGCCTGGCGCGACCCCAGCCGCGCTCCACCGCGGCCCGCAGCGACTTGCCCTCGCGCACCTCGTCGCGCAATCGCTCGAAGTAAACGATGAACGAGTCGGCGGTGATGCCGATGGCCACGATGAGACCGGCAATGCCCGCCAGGCTCAGCGTGAAGCCGGCGCTCTTGGACAGCAGCACGACCGACAGGTAGGACAGCGCTGCCGCGATCCCGAGGCTCATGACCGACACGATGCCGAGGCCGCGGTAGTAGAGGAACGAGTAGATGACCACGAGCAGCAGGCCGACCACCGCCGCGGTCAGCCCGGCCGACAGCTGGTCCGACCCCAGCGACGGCGAGACCGAGGAGGTGAAGAGGTTCTGGAACGACAGCGGCAGGCTGCCGTACTTCAGCACGTTCGCGAGCTGGGTGGCTTGGCCCTGGCTGAAGCCGCCGGTACCGCCGTTGATCTCACCGCTGGTGGAGATCGCGCTCTGCACCTGCGGCGGCTGGCCCTGCAGGTCACCGTCGAGCACGACGGCGAGCAGGTCGAGCGGTGAGGTCGCCACACCCTTGCCTGAGTCGTAGTACTGGCCGGCCATCTGCGTGGTCAGCTTGCCAAGGTTGCCGGCGGCGGGGTTCCTGACGTTGAACGTGACGACCCAGCCGGTGGTCTGGTCCTGGGCCTGGACGTTGGAGAGGTCCTTACCCTGCACGACCGCCTTGTCCATCGCGTACTTGACGCCGTTGAAGCACGCGATCGTCTGCGCGTCCGGCGCGTCCCAGGCGTTCGGGTTGGCGCCGTAGATCTGGGTCTTCCAGTTCTTGTCGTTGCAGTTGACCCTGTCGAACAGCGCGGCTGTCGTGGTCGTCAGCGCCGCCGGGTTGCCCTGCCCGTCGGCTGTCGTGGACAGCACCTGCTTGCCGGGCGAACTGGGGCTGGGCGACGCAGGGGCACTCGGTGAAGCGCTCGGACTCGGCGAGGCGCTCGCGGCCGCGCCGAGCTTGGCCGCGCCGGCTGCCTGGCCTGTCCCGCCCGATGGCGTCGCGCTCGCTGACGTGCCTGCGGTCGCCTTGGGCGTCGCCGACGCGCTCGGGCTGGCCGACGTGCCCGGCGTGGCGGACGCGCTGGGTGTCGGGGTTGCCGAGGAGGAGTAATTAGGCGCTTCGAGCAGGACCTGCCGCATCCGCAGCAGCGCCGTCTCGCCGACCAGGCTGGCGACCTTCTGGGCGCCAGCGCCCGGCACCGACACGACGATCTGATCGCTGCCCTGCGGCACCACCGTTGCCCCGGTGAGACCGGTCGCCTCGACCCGGTTCGTGATGATCTGCACGGCCTTGGTCATGGCCTCGGAGCTGGGCGGCGGCGCGGTCGTCTGGCCTGGCTGCTTCGTGGTCACCGCCTTCAGCGTGATCGACGTCCCGCTGGATAGGTCGAGGCCGCGGCCGACGACGAAGCTCTTGTGCCAGTTCGACGGGCTGGCGATATTTCCGCCGAGCACGCCGAGAACCATCACGACGAGCAGCACGCCCAGGGCGGCCAGATACCGCCACGGGTGGGGGGTTGGAGTGCTTGGAGGGGCCACCGGTGTGCTTTTCTCCCGCTCGGTCGGGCGCCGTTACCGGCTCAGGTCACTACTCTGCTGCGGGTTGGCCGACGTGTCGTCGCCCTCCGGCTGCTGGTCGGCCTCATCCGGCGTGGATCCGGCGGCGTCAGTCGGCGTGTTCAGCACGCCGTCTGGCGTGTCGTCGGGCAGTACCGTCCCGACGGCCTGCCGGAGCATCTTGATCTCAACGCCGGGAGCCACCTCGACCATCACGTTCTGGTCATCGCTGCTCCGAACGGTCCCGTAGATGCCGTGCACGGTGCGGACCCGCGCGCCGTTCACGACCGCGCGCTGGGTGTTCTGCGCGTTCTGCTGCCGGCGGCGGTTCGACCGGAACATGAAGAGCATCAGCACCGCGATCAAGACGATGATGATGAGGAAAGACGTGGAAGAACTCGACGATGACGTCGACTTCGTGGCGGCGAGTATCAGGGTGTCCATGGAGGGACATCCTTCCGGTTAGTTCTGCCCCGGCCGCTAGCTTAGGGCCTGCATCTGGCGGGCGCAGAGCCGGGACAGCGCCGATTTCGGCGTGACTTGGACTAACTGCCGCAGTGTAGCGGCGCGCGCGTGGCGCACCAACAGGCTATGGCCTATCCGGAGTGATCGTGACCAGGCTGCGACTGTCTGTGACATTTCACCCCAGGTCACTGGTCGAAGAGAGTCGCCGAACCGTCCTGTTCGCCGCTCGCCCACGCTGACCTGCCCGGCACCGCCAGTCCGAGGTGCTGCCAGGCAGCGGGCGTCGCGACCCGGCCCCGCGGGGTTCGGGCGATCAGACCCGCGCGGACCAGGAACGGCTCAGCCACGACCTCGACCGTCTCCGCTTCCTCCCCGACGGCGACCGCCAGGGTGGACAGCCCGACCGGTCCGCCGCCGAAGCTGCGGACCAGCGCGGTCAGTACTGCCCGGTCGAGCCGGTCAAGCCCGCTGTGATCGACCTCATAGAGCTCCAGCGCCGCCCGCGCGCAGTCCCTGGTCACGGTGCCGTCACCACGCACCTCGGCGAAGTCGCGCACCCGGCGCAGAAGCCGGTTCGCGATCCTTGGCGTGCCCCTAGACCGGCCTGCGATCTCGTCCGCGCCGTCGTCGCGCAGTGCCACGCCGAGCAGCCCCGCCGACCGGCGGACGATGACCCCGAGCTCGGCCGGCTCATAGAAATCCAGATGCGCGGTGAAGCCGAATCGGTCCCGCAGCGCCGCTGGCAGCAGTCCCGCTCTGGTCGTGGCCCCGACGAGGGTGAACGGTGCGATCTCCAGCGGGATCGCGGTGGCGCCGGGACCCTTGCCGAGGACGACGTCGACCCGGAAGTCCTCCATGGCGAGGTAGAGCATCTCCTCGGCCGGCCGGGCGACCCGGTGGATCTCGTCGATGAACAGGACCTCGCCCGCGCCGAGCGTCGACAAGATGGCGGCGAGGTCACCAGCCCGCTCGATAGCCGGGCCGCTGGTGATGCGCAGCGGGGCGCCGAGCTCGGTCGCGATGATCATGGCCAGGGTCGTCTTGCCCAGGCCGGGCGGGCCGGACAGCAGGACATGGTCGGGTGGCCGGCCCCGCTGCAGCGCCCCCTGGAGAACCAGCGACAGCTGCTCCCGCACGCGGTCCTGGCCGATCAGCTCGGTCAGCCGCCGCGGCCGCAGCGCGCTCTCGGCGATCTGGTCGTCGGCGTCGGCGAGCGCCGAGGTGACCCGGTCCTGATCGGCGCCGCGGCTGCTCATGACCCGCCGAGGACGCGCAGCGCGGCCCGGAGGGCCACCGCGACGTCCACATCCGCCGGCTCCTCGCCGGTCAGGTCCGGCTCGACCACGGCGATCGCCTGATCAGCCTCGCGGCTGGCCCAGCCGAGGCTTACCAGGCCCTTGCGGACCTGGTCCTGCCACTGCGGCGCGGCCGCAGCGGGAGCGACAGCCCGAACGGGCGTATCGCCGTCGCCGGGCGCTCCCAGGCGCCCTGACAGCTCGAGCACGATGCGCTGCGCTCCCTTCCGCCCGATGCCGGGGACCGAGGTCAGCGCGGCCAGGTCTTCGGTCGCCACCGCGCGGCGCAGCGCGTCGGGCGCGAGGACGGCCAGCATCGCCTGCGCGAGCCTCGGTCCCACCCCGCTTGCGGTCTGCAGCAGCTCGAAGACGTTGCGCTCGTCGTCAGTCGCGAACCCGTAGAGCGTCAGCGAGTCCTCACGCACCACCAGCGATGTCGCCACCCTGGCGTGCTCGCCTGGCCGCAGTCCCGCCAGCGTCGCCGGCGTGCACTGGACGAGCAGGCCGACGCCGCCGACCTCGATCACCGCGCCGTCAGGCGCCACGGCCGCGACGCTGCCCGCGACGTGCGCGATCACCGGACACCGTCGGCGTGCCCGGCTGCCGCGGCGGCGGCCGCCAGTCGCTGCTGCGCGGTGCCGCGCCAGAGGTGGCAGATGGCGAGCGCCAGGGCGTCCGCACTGTCGGCCGGACGCGGGGGCTCGGCGAGCCGGAGAAGCCTCGACACCATCTCCGCCACCTGCGGCTTGCCGGCCCGGCCGGTACCCGTGACGGCCGCCTTGACCTCGCTCGGGGTGTGCAGCGCTACCGGCACGCCTCGCCGCGCGGCGCATGCAATGGCGACGGCGCCCGCCTGCGCCGTGCCCATGACGGTGCGCACGTTGTGCTGGCTGAAGACGCGCTCGACGGCCACCGCGTCGGGCTGGTGCAGGCTGATCCAGTGATCGAGCGCGGACTCGAGGGCAAGCAGCCGGGCGCCGATATCGTCACCGGCCGGGGTCCGGATGACATCAGTCCCGACGAGCCGCAGCGACCGGCCGGGTTCACCGTCAACGACCCCCACACCGCACCGAGTCAGGCCCGGGTCGACGCCGAGCACGCGCATCCGTCACCGTCCCGATCAAGCATCCCGCCTGCGAACACCTGTTCGGCAGGCTACCTGCCTGCGGTCCGGGCCGGGCGGCGGCGCGCCGGCGGACGGCGGCGAACTCAGGCGGCCCCGTTCCCTCCATCGTTGACGGCCGGCGGAAGCTGCCTCACCATTCGTCGATCATGAACGCGTGGCCGCGGAAGGCGGCCTCCAGCGCGTCGTCGGCGGCGGGGTCGCCACCGTCCGCGAGGCCCGCAAGCCGCAGCGTGCCTACGGCCGAGCCGGCGAACAGCGCGGCGAAACCGCGGGCGCCGAGTCGCAGCGCGGCAGCCGCGGTGCCGCCGTCGGCCCGTTGCAGGCTGCCCTTGCCGTCGGCGACCTCGAGCCGCCAGCGGCCGGCGTTGACAGGCAGCACCGGATCGGCCAGGTCGATCGGGACCGACACGCTGACGCTGGCCGGGTATCCGCGGGCGGCGACCGCCGCGGCGGCGTCCACGACCCTGAGCATCCAGGCCTCGGTGCGGTGGAGCTCGGCGTCCGGCTCCCTGCTCAGGACGTGCACGGGGTCGTCGGGTGCCAGGCACGCCCGGATCTTGGTGACCATGGTGGCGTGCGAGGCAAGGACCTGCCAGAGCGCGCGCGCCGTCGCGGCCGAGGCAGCGATGAGCTCCTCGACGTCGATCTCGTCAGCCTGCCGCGCCCACCGGTAACTCAGGAAGCCGTCGTCGGCGAGGTAAGCGAAGTGCTCAGGGTCGGCAAGCCAGTCGCGCAGTTCCCAGGGTTCGCGGGTGTTAGGCCCGCAGTGCCGCAGCCTGTCGTGGACGAGGCCCTTGACCGCGACGACGGCAGCGCCCTCGTCTGGGGTAGCCCGCCGCAGGACCGGCGCAGCGTGCGCTGGGCCGTGCCCGGCCACCGCCGCCACCGACTCGTCGGGCCCGATCAACGCGGCCAGTGACCTGACCGGGACAACGGTCTGATACTTGCCGCCCGCAATCTCCCAGCCGAACGACCGGTACAGCGGCGCGGTGGCCGGATAGAGCGCGGACACCGGATAGCCGCGGTCGGCCACGTCGCGCAGCAGCCTCGCCATCATCGCCGTGCCAATGCCGCGACCGCGCTCCTCCGGTGCCACTTTCACGCCGCCGACTCCGGCCATCGGCATGGGCCGGCCGTGCCACCACTGCTGCATGAGGTGATACCGAGCGCTGCCGACGAGCCGGTGCCCGTCGAACGCGCCGATGGTCGCCCCGGCCTCGATGCTGGTGCGCATGCTGGTCAGCCACGCCGGCAGCTGCGGCGCGCTGACCGGCCCGAACGCCCGTCGCCGGAGGTCGAGCTCGGCCTCGAGGTCGTCACCGGGACCAAGCGGGCGCAGCTGGATGCCGCTCAGCGGCTCACCCCGGGTCACTCTCCCCCGAGCTTTTCCATGATCTCGTCAGCCACGTTGTAATTCGCGTAGACGTCCTGCACGTCGTCGGAGTCCTCGAGAGCCTCGACCAGCCGGATCACTTTCCTCGCGTTCTCCTCGTCCAGGTCGATCTCGACCGAGGGCAGGAACGGCCGCTCCGCCGACTCATAGTCCACGCCGGAGTCCTGCAGCGCCGTGCGCACCGCGACGAGGTCGTGGGGCTCGCTGATGACCTCGAACGACTCGCCGAGGTCGGTGACCTCCTCGGCGCCCGACTCCAGCACCGCGGCGAGCACGTCGTCCTCGCTGACGCCATCGCCCTTCG
>DASQIW010000114.1:0-9720 GCA_035631375.1 Streptosporangiaceae bacterium | reverse complement strand
AGCACCTCGGCGCAGATCACCAGCTCGGTGCCGACGGCCAGTTCGTCCAGGGTGGCGGTCACCGCGCCTTCCACCGAGCTCTCGATCGGCACGACGCCGAGCTCGACCTCGCCGGACCTGACAGCGTCGAGTGTGGCCTGGATCGACGCGCAGGCCAGGGCATCCCCCTCACGCGCGCCGTCCAGCGCGCGAACGGCTGCCTCGGTGAAGGTGCCGCGCGGGCCTAGATAGGAATACCGGTACGTCACGGCATCATGATCCCATCACGGCAGCGCCTTCCCGGCATCCGCGGCGCTGCTGCGGGGCGGCGCTTTGCCTCGCAGCCGCCGCAACCCTGGTTCCCGGGCGGCCAGTGCCCTGGTGACGTCGACGAGCTGGCGGAGCCGGTGCAGCTGAGACCGCCAGTCGTTGCCGGTAGCCCGGTGCGACAGTGGCACCTCGACCTCGGTGACCCGCAGGCCCTGACGGATCAGATCGATCGTCATGCCCGTCTCAGCTCCCCATCCGGCTGCCAGTGGGAGCGCCGCGGTGAACGCTGCCCTGGTCAGGCACCTGATGCCATTGAGCGGCTGGACTGGGTGCCAGCCAACGGCCCGCGCTGTGCCCGCTGCCGAGGTGGCGACCACGATGCCGAAGCCGCCCTTGCGCACTCGGGTGGAAAAGACCGCGATGGCGAGGTCCGCCGTTCCGGCCCTAATCGGTTCGACCAGCGGTCCCGCGGCCGCGGCGGTGGCAGCCAGATCGGCGTCGAGGAACAGCAGATGACGCGGCCCACGGCCGCCTGCGGTCTGCTCGCCGGCCGCCGACTCGATCAGCCGCACGGCTTCCGCGCCGGTTTCCATGGCGGCTGCCTTGCCACGGTTGCGCGCATGCCTGATCACGTGCGCGCCTGCTTCCGCCGCGAGCTCAGCGGTGTTATCGGCCGACCCGTCATCGACCACGACCACGACGTCAGCCCCGGACAGCGTCCTCGCCGCGCGGACGGTAGCACCAATCCGGCTGGACTCGTTCCAGGCAGGGATGATGACGGCCAGATCGCCTGGGGGCATGCTCACCGATCGTAGTGCGGCCGCGAGCCGCCCGTGCTTACTGTCCGATCACGTGGGCCGGGTCGTCGAGCACCGTGAAAACGGACTCCAGGCCGGTCACCTGCAGGACTTTCCGGGTCGCCGAGCCTGGCCCGGCGAGCTGCAGTTCGCCCCCATGCTCGCGAGCGTGCCGATGCGCGGCGAGGAGCACGTTGATGCCGGTCGAGTCACAGAAGTCCACGCCCGACATGTCCACGATCAGCCGCGCCGGGCTCGCGCCGAGCGCATTCATCAGCTCGGACTGCAGCCGCGGCGCCGTGTACAGATCGATCTCACCGAGTACGGACACTACTGTGTGATCGCCTTGCGACCTAGTCGTGACCTTTAGCTCCACGTGCCGCAGACTACCGGGTGGTCCATCGAGCCGGCTAGATGGCATCTCAGCAAGACCAGCTAGAACCCATTTAGCCGGAAACCCGGCCATGCACTGATCGCGCCAGGCGGCGCGTCAGCGCCCTGGCCTGCCGGGCGTAACGTGGAGTCATGCTGCGCATGCTCGTAGTGATCGTCGCGGCGATCTTCATCATCTTTGTGGCGGCCGCGGTTGCCCGGACCCTGTTCTGGCTCGCGCTGATCGTGCTGATCGCGGCCGCCGCGGGCGTGGCCTTCGGCGCCGTCAGGTTCGGCCGCAGGTCACGGCGCCGCTACTAGCCCAGACTGCCGTGAGCGCGGTGCTAGCGGCCGCGACGCCCCCGGAGCCACCTGCCGTGCCCGGACCACCCAGAGACGGCGGGCTGGGCGGATCCGGCGTAGCCGTTCGGCTGTGTCGTCGCGGCGGCCGCGGCGGCACCGACGGGCCTGATGGCCCCTGAGTAGGTGGCTTCGCGTGAGCTCGGCACCGCGATGCCAAGGCCGGCCGGGTAGCGGTCCCTGATGACCCCGTCGCCGCGCGGCGCCCGGGCAATGCCCGGCATGGCCGCCGGGTCCCGGCTAATCACGCAGGTCATGCACCTCGGCCCGCCACGGACGCTGCCGAGCTCGCTGCTCGGCACCCGGAGGACCTTAATCCCGGCCGCTTCCAGGCGCGCGTTGGTCTCGGAGTTCCGCTCGTGGCTCGCGACCAGGCCGGGGGCGACGGCCAGCACGTTGCTGCCGTCATCCCACCGCCCTGGCCGACCCCACGGGGGCTCGGTACCCGAATCGATCACGTGGAGCCGGTCGATCCCCATGGCCTGAGCGGCCGCCTCCAGAAACGGCTGCGACCGGGACACCCGCATGCCCTCGGGCTGCTGAGCAATGGTGTGCGCGGTGAGCGTGTAGGCGGCGGCCGGGTGCATGAGCACGGCGTCCTGGCTCACAACAGTGCAGATGGTATCGAGGTGACTGATACCGCCCTCAGCTGCGCCGGCGCTGCGCGCAGAGCCGTGCAGCTGGGCCATGGGCACGGCCAGCACCGTCCGGGCCAGCCCGGCATCGAAGAGGCGCCCTGCCAGCCGCTCTGCCCCGGCAGCCGTCGTCTGCTGCCCTACGCCCACAGCCACAACGCCCGGCGCCATGAGCACCACGTCGCCCCCGCTGACGTGCTCCAGATCAGGCTGGTAGAGCCAGCCGGCCCTGGTGAATCTCGGATGGTGCCGGTACACGACGCCCACCAGGTCCGCTTCCCGCCGCCGCTCGGCGGCCAGGCTGGCCACTGCGACCCGGCTGCCAACCCAGAAGCTCGAGTCCCTGGTGAACACCAGGTTGGGCAGCGGGTCGAGGACGAAGTCGTGCCGGTCGAGCAGCTCGAAAACGACCCCGTGGCCAGGGCGCAATTCCTCCGGGGTG
Organism: Streptosporangiaceae bacterium; assembly: GCA_035631375.1. Lineage (GTDB taxonomy): Bacteria > Actinomycetota > Actinomycetes > Streptosporangiales > Streptosporangiaceae > JAJYUU01. The sequence goes on along the minus strand of DASQIW010000114.1, from coordinate 6,865 downwards.
AGCCCGGCTATCAGCGCCTGCGCCAGCCGCTCGGAGTCGAGGTCGGCGAGGTAGACCTGCAGCTGCCTGCGCAGCTCGTCGCCGAGGTTGACGTCGGCGACGGCCAGCCGTACCGCCTCGTCCCTGGCTGGCTGGTACTCCAGGATGTCCTGGAGCAGTTCGGTGAAATAGAGCACTTCCGCGCCGTGTGATCGAAGCTGCTCGCAGAGAACGTCGTGCTCCTGCCGCGCCTTGCTGATCCAGGGCAGGGTGCCAAAGAGCAGCCGACCGGCGTGGCGCGGGGTCAGCCGCTGGATTTCCGGGCCCGGCCTGTGCACCAGTACCGCTGTGAGCTGGCCTACCTCACTGTCCGTGCCATGGACCTCAGCCACCGAACCCCCCGCCGTCACCACCAGCGCGCGCTGCCGTCACCCCGCAGTCCGCACTGGTGCCGCCGCTCCGCGTGACGCGTCCTGCGAGCAGCGCTCACGCTGCCCCGATGCACAAGGTATTGCCAGTGGCGCGGTCGGTTACGCCTGTCGGTTATCAGCGGTGGCCGGCGGCCGCCGCTGCCGACCGAGGCCGCTGATCGGCAGCCGGTACCGCCAGGACCGCCCAGACGGTATGTCCTGAATCGTCGGATCTCACGCCCCACCGCCTCGCCAGGTACTCGACGATGTCGAGGCCCCGGCCACCGAGCGCGGACACGCTCGCGTGCGTACGCGCCGGGGTGGTCGGCGACCCACCGTCACTGACTGCCACCTCGATCGCGTCGTTCCCCAGTGCCCACGCCACCTGGACATTGGCGCCGGGCAACGGCCTTGCGTGCCTGATGGCGTTGCTGAGCAGCTCGCTCACGACGAGGACCGCGTCGCCAACTGCTGCCTCGAAGATTCCGGCGGCGCACAGGTCGGCGGCAAGGCGCTGGCGGGCGACAGCGACGCTCGCCGGTGCCCAGGGCAGCAATACCGTCCCCGCCGCTCTCACCTCCCGCGCAGCGACTCGAGTCCGCCAGGCGATGCAGACCCCGTTGCGGCGGAGATGCCCGGCCTCGCGTCAGCGGAAACCGGCGGCCTGAGGAGCCGCTCCGCCAGCATCCGCTCCTGGTGCGCGGTCAGCCGACAGCTCGCGGATGAGGCCTCGCAGGCCAGCCGTGAGCCCGGCTCGCTCATCCGCAGACAGCGAGGCCAGAATCCTGGCCTGGCGCGCCTGCCAGGTTTGCCACACCCTGCCCGCCGCAGCGGCGCCCGATGGCGTCAGGTAGAGCCGGACATACCGCTGGTTGACCTCATCGCGGCCGCGCCGGACCCAGCCCTTGCGCTCCAGGCCGGCGGCCAGCCTGCTGACGGTGCTCTTGTCGAGCCCGAGCAATCCGGCCAGTTCGCCCTGGGCGATACCGCGAGCGGACACCAGCTCAATCAGCGCCCTGGCCTCGGAGGCCGAGACAGGTGCGCTCGCTCCGTCACTGCCGGCCGGCCGCGACCCGGCTTGGCCGCCGTTCCTCGCGTCGGCAGGCGCCTCGTCGGAGTGGCTGACCAGCACGTTGTTATGGGTACTAAGGCCAGGCGATAGCATCCCCAGCAGCCGGGTAAGCAGAAGCTCCAGCTCGGCATCATCGGGCGGGATGTTGGCCATAGCAACAGTTGTACCGCACAACCGTCGCGGTGGTACAGTCGCGGGCGTGCGAGTTGCCCCGCACCACTCACCTTTCGGCGGGAGGACAGCGTGACCGACCGGCAGGCGCCACCGCGCGCACTGCAGGGCGCGGGCCACGAGCCGGCGTCTGGCCGGCTAGCTGGCCCTGGCCAGCTGCAGTCGGGCAGCGTCACGACGACGGCGCCCGCGAGCGCCGAGCCGCTGGCTGAGCTGGCTCGCCGGTACGGCCTGAGGCCGAGCGCCACGCGCCCGAAGGTGCCGGCCTACCTGGGGCAACTGTGGCAGCGGCGGCACTTCATCCTGGCGTTCGCCACGGCGCGCAACATCGCCCTCTACACCGAGGCCAAGCTCGGCCAGCTATGGCAGGTCCTCACCCCGCTGCTCAATGCCGGCGTCTACTGGCTGATCTTCGGTGAGCTCCTCCACATCAGCCGCGGCATTCCGAATTACCTCGGCTTCGTGGTGACGGGCGTCTTCGTCTTTAACTTCACGCAGCGCTCGTTCATCTCCACCTCCACGGTGATGACGCAGAACCTGGACCTGATACGGGCGCTGCAGTTCCCGCGCGCGGCGCTGCCGATCGGCTACGTCGTCATCGAACTGCAGCAGATGCTGCTGTCGGTGGTTGTGCTCGTCCCGATCCTGCTGCTCACCGGCGAGCCGCTGACCTGGCACTGGCTGCTGCTCATCCCCGCGCTGGCGCTGCAGATGATCTTCAACACCGGCTGCGGCCTGGCCGTGGCCCGGCTGGGCTCGCAAGTCAATGACGTCAGCCAGCTGCTGCCGTTCCTGACCCGGACCTGGCTGTATGTCTCCGGAGTGATCTTCAGTATCGCCTCACTGGGTCCGACGATCGCGGGGCTCAGCGCCAGCGCCAGCAACAAGATCATCGCGATACTGCAGCTCAACCCGGCCGCGCTCTATATCACCCTGACGCGTACCGCGCTGATGAGCAGCCAGCGGGAGAGCGCGCCCGGCAGCAAGCCCTACAACGCGGCCCTCTGCCAGACCTGGCACAAGCTCGGCCAGCTGAAGAATGCCACGGCCGCGCACCAGTACGACAGCGCCTACTGCCACTATGCGGGTGCCAACCCCGCCCACTTCTGGTACTACGCGGCCGGCTGGGCGGTGCTGGCTCTCGTGGTGGGCTTCTTCTTCTTCTGGCGGGCGGAGACGGGGTATGGCCGTGGCTGATCCGATGGTGGTCGTCGACGACCTGCACGTGGTGTACAAGGTCTACGGCCGGGGCCACGACCGGGGCACCGCCGCCGCATCACTGCTGCGCATCCTCGGCCGTCAGCGCCGTGCGTCGATCCGCGAGGTACACGCGCTCCGCGGCCTTTCCTTCGTCGTCAACCGCGGGGATGCGGTCGGCGTCATCGGCCGGAACGGCTCGGGAAAGTCGACGCTGCTACGCGCGATCGCGGGCCTGCTTCCGGCCGAGCAGGGCAACGTCTACACCACTGGCGAAGCGGCGCTGCTCGGAGTGAACGCCGCCTTGCTCGAGGACCTGACCGGCGAGCGGAATGTGATCCTCGGCTGCCTGGCCATGGGCATGTCCAAGCAGGAGACCAGGGCCAAGTACCAGAGCATCGTCGACTTCTCCGGGGTGGGCGATTTCATCGACCTGTCCATGAAGACCTATTCCTCCGGCATGGGCTCGCGACTCCGGTTCGCCATCGCGGCAGCGAAGAGCCACGAGGTGCTGCTCATCGACGAGGCGCTGGCTACGGGAGATGCGGAGTTCCGGGTGAAGAGCCACGCCAGGATCCAGGAACTGCGCGCTCAGGCCGGCACCGTGTTCCTGGTCGCGCACAACCTGGAGGAAATCGAGCTGACCTGTAACCGGATCATCTGGCTCGAGCGCGGCAAGATCGTCGAGCAGGGCGAGGACGTCATCAGCGTCGTCGACCGCTATATCGCCGCGTCGGGCGGGCAGCCGGTCGCGAGGGACCCGGTGACCAGGCGCAGGATCAAGGCAGAGGTCGGCCAGCCCACCGCCGCCACGTCCTGATCACGACGCGCTGGCGGTAGCGCCGGCCTCCGCGGCCTTTTCGGCGGCTGGATGGTCACCAGAAGCCAGGCTCCCGGCCTGCTGCAGGCGCAGCCGCATCGTCGTCCCGCCGCCCTCGCGGTCCTCCGCGATCACCTCGCCGCCCTGAGCCCTGGCGAGCTGCCGCACGATGTACAGGCCGAGCCCGATTCCGCCGAACCGGCGCCGGTCTCCGGCCTCGCCCTGGACGAACCGCTCGAAAACCCGCTCCCGGTCCTTCGGACTGATGCCGATGCCCTCGTCCGAGACCGTCACCTCGATCGCATCGCCGTCGGGCTGAGCCCGCACGGTCACCTCACCGCCATCAGGGGAGTACTTGAACGCGTTCTCGAGCAGCTGGCCGACGATGATGTCCGTGGCCATCGCGTCGCCGTGCGCGGCGGGCAGGCCGTCGGGCACGGCGATCTGGAGCGTGTGCCGCTCGGACAGCGACCCGAACGCGGCGGCTGCCCCGCGCAGCAGGCCAGCAAGATCGAATGGCTCGTTGCTGACCCTGAGCTGCTCCGCTCCGGCCCGGGAGCCGAGCAGCAGCTGCTCCACCAGTCGCGAGAGCGCACCGGCGCGCTCGGCGATCGTCTGCACGGCGGACCGCCGGTCGGCGTCCGCCAGCTTGTCCCACCGGTTCGCGAGCGTGCTGGCGAACCCCTGCACGACCGTGATCGGCGTCCGCAGCTCATGGCTGGTCGTGGCCAGGAAGAGGTCCTTCGCCTCCTCCAGCTCCTTCGCCGCCGTCACGTCACGAAAGTCCAGCACCCGCTCGCCGCGACCTGAGAGCCCGGTGCACAGCAAGTCGATCCAGCGTCCGTTCGGCAGCCGATGCGTCAGCTTTCCGCCTGGCTCTGGCAGCGGGAACGGTGGCTGCCTGCCGGTGGCCAGCTCGGCTGGCAGCCCGGTCAGCTGGTGCGCGGCGGGATTCCACTGCCTGACCAGGCCGTCGGCGTCCAGCACGGCTATTCCGTCCGCGCTCGCGTCGATCACGGCCCGCTCGTGGGCTCGCTGGCGGACGACCTCCTCGAACGCCGTGACGTTCGACAGCGCCACGCTGGCGTGACCGGCGAGCAGCTCCAGCAGCTCCAGCTCGACGTGGCCTACCCGCCGTCCGCTGTAGAGCGCGTACAGCGCCCCGTACGGGCGCCCGGCCACGTGCGAGAGGCTGAGCATGATCGTGTGCAGCCCGGGCAGCGCGGCCCAGACGAGGTCGTCGAAGCCGTAGGTGTCGCTGGTGGCCATCAGCACGGTCTTGCCGGATCGCATGAGCTGACCGACCATGCTGCTCTGCAGGTCGGCTGTGCGGCCGCGCAGGTCGGCAGGCAGGCCGTCCAGGCTGACGAGCCGGAGGCGGTCGTCCTCGACCACCACGAAGCCACCCGCGTCGGCCCGGGTGAGCTCCCGCAGGCTCGCCGCGATCCGGTCGAGCACGGATTCCAGGTCGAGCTGCGCGTTCATGTCTGCCACGACGTCGCCCAGCCGCCGCACGAGGCGGGCACGCTCGGCCATGTAGTGCCGTACCGCCTCGTCGTCTCTGGTCCGGTGGCACACGAAGACCCACCCGGCCGGCTCACCAGCTTGATCCCGCAGCAGGCTTGCGTCGATTCGGACGTCAGCCTGTGAGCCGTCCTTGCAGGTTCGCCGGGTGGCGAAGGAAACCTGACCCCCGCTCCCCACCCGCTCGAGCACCGCGTTGTGCTCGGCGCGCAGTTCCTCCGGCACGAACGGCGGCTCCATGCCGACAACCTCGGCGGCGCTCCAGCCGAACATGCGCTCGGCCGCCGGATTCCAGACGGTAATCCGGCGGTCAGGTCCGATCGCGAGGATGGCGTCGGCAGCGCAGGCAACGACCGCACTGGCCATGCCGACGGGGCTGCCGGGCCCGCCAGCGACACCGGCGAGATCGGCGACGCGGTCAGCCTGCCCCCGCGTCGCCCGCTTCCAGCCCACGGCCACATCGTGCCACCTGATTTGGGACCCTAGCCGGTGAACTGCACAAACACCGTCGGCGACGACCGGCGGACCGCTACTTGAGCAGGCGCGACAGCCGACGGTCAGCGAGCGGCTTGCCGCCGGTCTGACAGGTCGGGCAGTACTGCAGCGACGAATCCGCGAACGACACCTCCCGCACCGTGTCACCGCACACCGGGCATGGCTGACCGGCCCGGCCATGCACGCGCAGGCCCGCCTTCTTCTCCTGCTTCAGATCGCCGGCAGCGAGGCCGTCAGCGCGCCCGACCGCCTCGCGCAGGGTGCCTACCATGACCGCGTGCAGTTCCGCGACCTCCGCCGGGGTGAGGCTGGACGCCAGCCGGTACGGCGACATCTTGGCCGCGTGCAGGACCTCGTCGGAGTAGGCGTTGCCGATGCCGGCAATCAGCTTCTGGTCCCGCAGCACGCCCTTGATCTGGGTCCGCCGCCCGGCCAGGATCGCGCCCAGCGCCTCTGCCGTAAACGACGGCTCCAGTGGCTCGGGCCCGAGCGTGGCGACACCGGGGATCTGGGACAGGTCCGACACCAGGTAGACGGCAAGCCGCTTGCGGGTCCCGGCCTCGGTCAGGTCGAACCCGGCCCCATCGGCAAACCGGAGCCGGAACGCGAGCGGGCCCTTACCCGGCCGCGGCGGTGCCTCGGGCAGCGAGTCGCGCCAGCGCAGCCAGCCTGCCCGGGCCAGGTGAGTCACCAGGTGCAGCTCCGCGCCACCGCCCGCCGGCTCCAGCCGCAGGTCGAGAAACTTGCCGCGCCGGCCAGTACCGGCAAGCCGCGCCCCATGCAGGGCGGACAGTGGTGGGTCGTAGGTCTTGAGGACGGAGAACTCCGCTACGTCCCCCCGGTCGATCACCCGGCCCACGGCGCGCTCGCGCAGATCGGCGGCGAGCGCTTCCACTTCAGGCAGTTCCGGCACGCTTTGATTCTGCCTGAAATTCTTACTAGTCCGGCAGCCACCCGATCCCGGTGACAAGGACCGCGTTGGGCGCCTATGCTGCGGCCAGCTAACTGACTCGGCGGCGGGGCACCCGGATACGTGGGCGAGGAGGGATTTGAACCCTCACGTCCTTTCGGACACACGGACCTGAACCGTGCGCGTCTGCCGTTCCGCCACCCGCCCCGGGAGCAGCAGTCAGGTTAGCACGTCCGCAAGCTGTCCAACATCGCCGATACCATCGGATACGGGCAGGAGAGGAGGGC
>DASQIW010000113.1:0-14670 GCA_035631375.1 Streptosporangiaceae bacterium | reverse complement strand
AGTCGTGGCGGGACAGCCCGGTCAGCTCGTGCCCCCGCCGCACCGTGCCACCGAGCTCGGCAAGGCGCTCGGCCAGCCTGCGCTCGATCGTGCGCTGCGGCGCCGCCAGTACCTGGAGCGGACTGGTGGCCAGGCCAGAGAAGTCAAGCGTCAGCGGGCCGAAGAAGAAGCGGGGCACCGGCCCCGCGAAGGTCGCCTCGGCGCGAAGCGGGTCCAGCAGCCCGCGATAGTCCAGCACCTGCACGATCAGGCCGAAGAAGCCGTTGCCCTTGGGAATCTCGCTGATCTCCGGCAGCGTCTCCAGCACGACGGGGGTGACGCCGCCCAGGCACAGCTCGATGGCCAGCATGAGCCCGGTGGGGCCGGCGCCGACGACGACGACGTCCGCGCTCTGGAGATCCTCCCTCATGGGCGTCAAATTACATTGACACCGCGAGCTGCGTCAACTTCCGTTGACGCTGCCCTAGTCAGTGAGCAATTGCTGTGGTCACCGAGTAATTCTTGGAGGTAAACGTCTCCGGCAGGCCGGAGGTCGAGGCGATCTCCCAGCCAAAATTCACCTGCCAGAGAACGTCGCTGGCCGCCAGGTCCCCGCGGTGTTCCAGGAATCTCAGCGCGGCGAGCAGATCGACCGTGCCTGAGGGGGCGTTGCCATGCCGGACGAACGCCATGTACTGCCGGTGACTGAACTCGTACCGGTAAAGATCCCAGGCCGCGCCGCTGAATGTCGTGGTGTCGACCACCGACCCGGCCGGGGTTCGGGCGCGGCTATCCACCCAGACCATGACCTCCTTGGTGAGGCCGTTGAGCCAGATGTCGTAGGAAGCCTGGGCGCTGGTGTCGGCGAGGGCGTGCATGTTCTCCGCATACGTACTGGTCATGCTGGTGAACTGGCTCAGCGGGTACCCGTTAGACCCGTTGTAGTTCAGCTGCACACTCGGGTACGTCAGGATGGCGGTATTTCCGTCCTGCTGAGTGGAGGTCACCTGCCAGTCCGCCGCGGAGTTTCCGCAGATTGTCTGCGGCCCCGGGTTGTGGGCGGTGTTCCACTCGTTGTTGGTGAGGTCGTACCCGCCGGCCAGGGTATTGCTCTGGCCGTTCGGGGCTGACGAGCACCAGGCCCACGACACCGGCGAAGCGCTCGGGCTGACAGCGTGTGTGGCTGGTGGCACGCCAGCCTCTGACGCCGAGCCGGCCGTGTAAGTGGTAGTGCATCCGGCCAGCGCGAATAGCCCACTCAGCCACAGGGCAGCCACGTATCTGCCGTTCTTCATCAGATCACCTCCCTCAGCCGATCTCAGCCGAGGGCTCGGTGATACAGGAGTTGCCGCGTCTGTGGCGGCGGGCTGGCCGTTTACTTCAGCGCCGAATCCCCATCAAGGCCAGCCTCGGGGGGTCGCGAAGGACGTGACGCCAGGACCTATCGGATCGCCTGATACCCGGCGAAGGCGAGGATGGCGGCCACGGTCAGTAGCCGACCAGCCCGGCCGCCGGAGCTGAGCCGCGGCCAGGACACCGCCGCGAACCAGCCGAGGACGGCGGCGACGACGCACAGGGCGATGGCGCCGCCCGGGCCCCTGACGGCCAGGCCGACGACCAGCAGAACGGCGAGCAGTACCGGCTGCACCCAGGCAGGCAGCTGGTGCAGGAACAGCAGCGTTCGAGCGCTGTAGCGCTCGAATGCCTGACGGCCGGGCGAGGCGTTCGGGGTGAACAGGCTGGTGCCCTTCGGCAGTGGCCTGACGCGCCGCCTGCCCGACCGGTTCGTGCTCACGAATCGCCTCCCTGGCCAGCCCGGCTGGCCGCTACCCCGAGCGCCTGATGCGCGGCGGTCGGGTGCAAGGCTACCGTCGCCGACGACGGCCTTCGGTCACGCTGGGTGGCCAGGTAACCCATGCGACGACGTGGCTGGCAGGCCGATAAGCTGGGCAGATCGCCGCCCTTGCCGAGGGTCGCGCATGTCAAGCAGGCCGCCGACCGCCAGCCGGATGGAGAAACAGTCATGGCGCAGCGCAGCGATCGCATGGAGACCATCGTCAGCTTGTCCAAACGGCGGGGGATCGTCTACCCGTCGAGCGAGCTCTACGGTGGCCTGCGGGCTGCGTGGGACTACGGGCCGCTCGGAGTGGAGATCAAGAACAACATCAAGCGGCAGTGGTGGCGCTCGATGGTGCAGGCCCGCGACGACATCGTGGGGATCGACTCCAGCGTCATCCTGGCGACTGAGGTCTGGCAGGCCAGCGGTCACGTCACTCAGTTCACCGACCCGCTGACCGAGTGCCAGTCCTGTCACTTCCGGTTCCGGGCCGATCATCTGATCGAGGCGTACGAGGAGAAGCACGGCCGCGCGCCTGAGCACGGGCTCGCCGACCTGGCCTGTCCGCACTGCGGGACAAAGGGCGCGTTCACCGAGCCGCGCATGTTCAACGGCATGCTGCGGACCTATCTCGGCGCCACCGAGGACGAGTCCGGGCTCGCCTACCTGCGGCCGGAGACTGCGCAGGGCATCTTCATCAACTACCGGAATGTCCTGCAGACCTCACGCAAGAAGATCCCGTTCGGCATCGGCCAGATCGGCAAGTCGTTCAGGAACGAGATCACGCCGGGGAACTTCATCTTCCGCACCCGCGAGTTCGAGCAGATGGAGATGGAGTTTTTCGTCAAGCCCGGCACCGACGAGGAGTGGCACGAGTACTGGCTGGACGCTCGGGAGGCGTGGTTCCTCGATCTCGGTCTGAGCCAGGAGAACCTGCGCCGCTACGAGCACACGGCAGAGAAGCGGTCGTTCTACTCCAAGCGAACCGTCGACCTGGAGTATCGGTTCGGCTTCCCCGGCAGCGAGTGGGGTGAGCTCGAGGGCATCGCGAACCGGACCGACTACGACCTTGGGGTGCACGCCAAGGCCTCCGGCCAGGATCTGAGCTACCTCGACTCGGAAACGAGCGAGCGGTACATCCCGTACGTGATCGAGCCGGCCGTCGGGGTTGACCGCTCGGCACTGGCGTTCATGCTCGAGGCGTATGCCGAGGACGAAGCGCCGGACGCGCAGGGCAAGATGGAAAAGCGGACCGTCATGCGGCTCGATCCCCGGATCGCCCCGGTCAAGGTCGCTGTGCTTCCGCTGTCCCGCAATGCCGACCTGTCGCCCAAGGCCAGGGACATCGCGGCCGCGCTGCGTCAGCACTGGAATTGTGACTTCGATGACGCCAGCGCGATCGGCCGCCGGTACCGCCGCCAGGACGAGATCGGCACGCCGTACTGCGTGACGGTCGACTTCGACTCGCTGCAAGACCAGGCGGCCACAGTCCGCGAGCGCGACTCGATGAAGCAGGACCGCATCGGTATCGACGCCCTCGTCTCCTACCTGTCGGAGCGCCTCGCCGGCTGCTGAGCGCCCGACTCCCCGCCTAACCGGGACGCTCGGTGTCCGTGAGCGCACCGAGCACTGCGGGGAGGGCGTCCGCGTCGCCCGCCCGCTCACCTAGCCGCGGGGAGCGGCGGAAGATCTCGGCGGCGGCCTCATGGAACCCGTCCGGCAGGCCGGCGCTCGCCATCGTCTGCGCGATCTCCTCCATCTCACCGACCCATCGCCAGCCTTTCGTGACCGCGGCCCTGGCCGACCGCTCGAGGAGGCCAGCGAGCTGCGGCTGCGACTGTGCCCACTCAGCCAGCAGCGCGTCCTCGACGCCCTCGGCATGCGCGAGAGCGCGGGCCGCCAGCAGCAGCGCGGAGCTGCCCTTGGTCCAGGCGGCGTAGGCCATCTTGACCGAGGATGCCGCGGTGGCCGGTCCGGTGATGATCCGGGGCTCCAGCGCAGTCCCGGCAAAGAGGTCGTGCACGGTGTGCACGGCAGCCTCGTCTGGGCCGGACAGATAGATACGGCTGGCGCCCGGCGCGACGGGCGGCGACCCGATGATCCCGCCGTCCACATACCGGCCGCCGCCGGCCGCGATGAGCTCGGCCACCTGCAGGGAGGTGCCAGGCGCGATCGCGTTGGCGTCGACGTACACGCCGGAGAAGCCGTGCACGGCCCACGCGACGTCGAGCGCCGCGTGCGGCGGGCAGACGGAGAGGATCATGGTGGCCTGCGCGGCCACTTGCCGTGCGGTGCCGGCGTCATCGAGGCCCGCTTTCTTTGCCCGCTCCGCCGTCAGCTCGCTGCGCCCTTCGGACGCCCACAGCACCGTGTACCCGCGTCCGGTCAGGCACTGGCCGACGGCCGCGCCCATCTCGCCTGGATTCAGCAATCCCACGGTTATTGCGCGCTGTGTCATGGCTGCCATTGTGGGCCGCGGCGGCCGCGTCAGCCAGCCGCTGCCCCCGACCGCGACGGCCAGGACCGAAGCCTGTACCCCGGCGCAGCGCAACGCTCGATAGGCTCGGAGCCGAGGGCCGCCAGGCCAGCGGAAATCGGGCAAACGCCAAGGGGTGCGTTCCAGTGTCGAAGTTCGTTTACGACTTCAGCGAGGGCAACAAGGACATGAAGGATCTGCTGGGTGGCAAGGGGGCCAACCTGGCGGAGATGACCAACCTGGGCCTGCCCGTTCCTCCCGGTTTCATCATCACCACGGACGCGTGCCGTTACTACTTGCAGCACGGGGCGGTACCGGACAGCCTCGTCGGCGAGGTCACCGGGCACCTGACCGAGCTCGAGCAGAAGATCGGCCGGAAGCTTGGCGATCACGCCGATCCGCTGCTGGTGAGCGTCCGGTCCGGCGCGAAGTTCTCGATGCCGGGAATGATGGAGACGGTGCTCAACATCGGCCTGTCCGATGAGTCGGTGCACGGCCTCGCCAAGCAGGCGGGCAGCGAGCGGTTTGCGTGGGACTCCTACCGGCGGCTGATTCAGATGTTCGGCAAGACGGTGCTGGACATCGAGGGCCACGAGTTTGAGCACGCCATCGACACCGCCAAGCAGGCCAAGGGCACCCGCAACGACCTCGACCTGGATGCCGAGGACCTGCAGGGCCTGGTGGACACGTTCAAGTCCATCGTCAAGGACAAGACCGGCCGCGACTTCCCGCAGGACCCGCGCGAGCAGCTGGACCTGGCCGTCATGGCGGTGTTCAACTCGTGGAACGCCGACCGCGCCATCCTGTACCGGCGGCAGGAGCGGATCCCCGCTGACTTGGGCACCGCGGTCAACATCGTCGCGATGGTGTTCGGCAACCTTGGCCTGGACTCCGGCACCGGCGTTGCATTTACCCGCGACCCCGGCAGCGGTCAGCAGGGCGTGTACGGCGACTACTTGCAGAACGCGCAGGGCGAGGACGTGGTGGCGGGTATCCGGAATACGGTCCCGCTGCAGGACCTGGAGCGGATCGACCCCAAGTCCTACGCCGAGCTCATGGGCATCATGTCCACGCTGGAAACCCACTACAAGGACCTGTGCGACATCGAGTTCACCATCGAGCGCGGCAAGCTGTGGATGCTGCAGACCCGGGTCGGCAAGCGGACCGCCGCGGCCGCGTTCCGGATCGCGACCCAGCTGGTCGACCAGGGCCTCATTGACACCGACGAGGCGCTGGTCAGGGTCAGCGGCAGCCAGCTCGCCCAGCTGATGTTCCCGCGGTTCGACGCGGGCTCGGACGTTACGAAGATCACCAAGGCGATCAGCGCATCGCCGGGAGCTGCAGTCGGCAAGGCCGTCTTCGACTCAGGAACGGCAGTGGAGTGGGCGGACCGGGGCGAGGATGTGATCCTGGTCCGGCGCGAGACCAACCCCGACGACCTGCACGGCATGATCGCCGCGCGCGGCATCCTGACCAGCCGCGGCGGCAAGACGAGCCACGCCGCCGTGGTCGCTCGCGGCATGGGAAAGACCTGCGTCTGCGGCGCGGAGGAGCTAGAGGTCGATCTCGTCGGCCGGAAGTTCACCTCGGCCGGCGGCGTGACGGTCCGCGAGGGCGACCTGATCTCGATCGACGGCACGTCGGGCACCGTCTACCTGGGCGAGGTACCCGTGGTCGCCTCGCCGGTGGTCGAGTACTTCGAGGGCACGCTCGACCCGTCCTCGGACGAGCTCGTCGCCGCTGTGCACCGGCTGATGACGCACGCGGACGGCAAGCGGCGCCTCGGGGTGCGGGCGAACTCCGACACGGGCGAGGACTCGGCCCGGGCTGTCCGGTTCGGCGCGCAGGGCATCGGGCTGTGCCGAACGGAGCACATGTTCCTGGGCGAGCGCCGCAAGCTGGTGGAGCGGCTGATCCTCGCAGACGACGACGCGACCCGGGCGGCCGCACTGGACGCGCTGGAGCCGCTGCAGCGCGGCGACTTCGTCGAGATCTTCGAGGCCATGGACGGGCTGCCGACCACGATCCGGCTGCTCGACCCGCCGCTGCACGAGTTCCTGCCCGACCTGACGGAGCTGTCGGTCAAGATCGCGCTCGCCGGGGACAGTGCCACCGACGCCGATCACAAGCTGCTGGATGCCGTCAGGCGGCTGCACGAGCAGAACCCGATGCTCGGCCTGCGCGGCGTTCGCCTCGGCCTGGTGGTGCCCGGCCTGTACGCGATGCAGGTGCGGGCGATCGCGCACGCTGCCGCCGACCGGGTCAAGGCTGGCGGCAACCCGAAGCCGGAGATCATGATCCCGCTCGTCGGCGCGATCCAGGAACTGGAGGCCGCGCGCGAGGAGACCGAGAAGGTGCTCGCGGAGGTCGCCGCCGAGACGGGTACCTCCGTGCACTCGCTGATCGGGACGATGATCGAGGTGCCCCGTGCCGCGCTGACCGCTGGGCAGATCGCGCAGGCCGCGGAGTTCTTCTCCTTCGGCACGAACGACCTGACGCAGATGGGCTGGGGCTTCTCCCGCGACGACGTAGAGGGCTCGTTCTTCAGCCGCTACATCGACCTCGGCGTGTTCGGCGTGTCGCCGTTCGAGACGCTCGACCCCGACGGAATCGGCCGGATGGTGCGCATCGCAGTGGCGGAGGGCCGCGCGACCCGGCCGGATCTCAAGATCGGTGTGTGCGGTGAGCACGGGGGTGACCCCGACTCGGTGCACTTCTTCCACGACGCGGGCCTCGACTACGTGTCCTGCTCGCCGTTCCGGGTCCCGGTCGCCCGGCTGGAGGCTGGCCGGGCCGCCGTCATGGAGACGACGGGCGGCAGCGACAGCAGGTGACCCCGCGGGGGGCGGCCTCCGCGGCACCGGGCGGCTACGACGAGCGCGCCACCGCGCGGCGCGCCGAGGAACCGCCGAAGCGCGCCCGGCCAGCTGGCCAGCCCGGCCGCGGACCCTTCGTGCGGGATCGCGCGCGGGTGCTGCACAGTGCGGCGCTGCGCCGGCTAGCCGCCAAAACGCAGGTCGTCGGCGTCGGCTCCGGTGACTTCCCGCGCACCCGGCTGACCCATTCGCTGGAGGTGGCCCAGATCGGCCGCGAGCTGGGCGCAGCGCTCGGCTGCGACCCGGATCTCGTCGATGCCGCCTGCCTGGCGCATGACCTCGGGCATCCTCCTTTCGGGCACAACGGCGAGGCTGCCCTCGCTCAGGTTGCCGCCGGGTGCGGGGGATTTGAGGGGAACGCGCAAAGCCTCCGGCTGATCACGCGCCTTGAGGCCAAGGTGCCCGGTGCCGGTCTGAACCTGACCAGGGCGACCCTGGACGCCGCGCTGAAGTACCCGTGGCTCGGGCCGGGTGAGGACACCAGCTCGGCTGGCAAGTACGGCGCCTACGGCGACGACGCCGACGCCTTCCACTGGATCCGCGATGGTGCGCCGACGGAGCGCCCGTGCCTGGAGGCCCAGGTCATGGACTGGGCAGACGACGTCGCCTATTCCGTGCACGACCTGGAGGATGGCCTGCACGCCGGGCTGGTCACGCTCACGGCGCTGCGCGACGGGACGGAGCGGGGCGATGTCGTGCGGCTCACGATCGACGAGTACTGCCCGCCCGGAGTCACCAGCGAGTCCGAGCTTGCTGAGGTGTTCAGCGAGCTGCTGGACCTGGATTGCTGGCCCGCCGAGTTCGACGGCAGCCTGCGAGCTTCGGCCGCTGTCAAGCATCTGACCAGCGAGCTCATCGGGCGGTTCTGCGCGGCGGCCCAGCTGGCTACCAGGCCACCTGGGCATCCCCCGGTCCGCCGGTATGACGCGGACCTGGATGTGCCCCGTCAGCAGCGGCTGGAGTGCGCCCTGCTCAAGGGCGTGACCGCGTCGTACGTTATGCGGCGCGAGGGCGTCGCCGCGACGCAGGCTCGGGAGCGGGAGATCATCGCGGAGCTGGCGGGCGCGATCGGCGCGGGAGCGCCCCGCACGCTCGACGCTCTGCAGAGGCCCGAGTTCGAGGGCGCCGTCGATGACCGTGCCCGGCTGCGCGTGGTCATCGACCAGATCGCGTCGCTGACCGACACCTCGGCGCTCGCCTGGCACGCGCGGCTGTGCTTGGCGCGCCGGTGACGGTGCGGGCAGGCCGGACAGCAGGCGGGCTGAAGATCGTCCGGAGCAGGCCGGCCGCTAAGTGCGCCAATGGGGCAAAACATCTTTTAGGTTGCTGCCGCCTGTCACGGATCTGCGCGCTAGCTTGGATCCGACCGCAGCCCAGGACCGAAACGGGCATATGAGGCCGACAGGCATCTGCCGGGCGGCGGAGTCAGCGCCCATGCGGGCACCGCGAGAGAGACTCCGGCGCATGGTGAGGGACACGATTTGAGCGAACCGAAGGCCGCGCAGTCCAGTGCCGCGGGCATCGCCCGCGGCGCTGGCGTGATCGCGATCATTACGATCGCTGCTCGCCTTCTCGGGCTCGTCCGCACGCTGGTGTTCTCGCAGACCGTCGGTGCGAGCTGCCTCGGCACCGCATACATGACCGCGTTTCAGGTCCCCAACCTGCTGTACGAGCTGGTGCTCGGCGGTGCCCTGGCGAGCGTGATGGTGCCGGTGCTAGCCCGTTCGGCTGAGCGCTCTGCCTCCGACGCGCGAGCGCAGGCTCATGTCGCCCAGGTGTCCTCTGCGCTACTGACCTGGTGCGTCATCCTGCTGCTGCCGCTCAGTCTGGTCATCGTGGCGGCGGCCGGCCCGATCGCCGCGCTGCTCAACCCGGCCAACTCCAGCAGCGCCTGCGTCCACGCGGACGTTGTCTCGATGACGGCGAGCATGCTGCGCGTGTTCGCGCCGCAGGCCCTGCTCTACGGCTTGTCGGTTGTGCTTCTTGGCCTGCTGCAGGCCTACCGCAGGTTCACGGCGTTCGCGCTCGCGCCCGTAGTGAACAGCCTGGTGGTGATCGCCTCCTGTCTCGCCTTTGTCCCGCTCGGCCGGGGCGTGCCGCTCGGCAGGCTGCCCGTGCTCGCGCAGCTCGTGCTGTCGGCGGGCGCCACTGTTGGCGTCGCCGCCATGGTGCTCGTCGGCCTGATTCCCGCCTGGCGGCTGCGGTTGCGGCTCCGGCCGACGCTACGGCTCCCCGCTGGCATCGGACGCTGGGCTGGCGGTCTGGCGCTCGTCGGCGTCGTGGAGGTGATCGCCAACGAGATCGCCGCCGTCGCCGTGATCGGCCTGGCCAACGGCCGCGGCTCAACCGGCGCCCTAGTGCTGTTCAACTACGCGTCGCTGGTCTTCTTCACGCTGAACTCGGTGCTCGCGCTCGCGATTGTGCTCAGCGCGTTCCCGGTCCTGTCGGCCCGCGAAGGGCCGGTGTTCGACCGGACCTGCGCCGGTTCCACGCGCGCGGTGGTCCTCGTCTCGTGCCTAGGCGTGGCGCTGATCGCCGCGGTGACCGTTCCCGCCGCGCGTGTCCTTGTCGCGCAGCCCGATCAGGTATGGCAGCTGGAGCTCGGGTTCGCCTGCTTCGCTCCAGGGCTGATCGGCATGGGCGTGATCGCGAATCTCAGCCGTGCCTTGCTCGCGGTGCGACGGCTCAGGCTCGCCGCGACCGCTGTCGCCGGCAGCTCGCTCGTGGCGCTGCTTGCGCAACTGACGCTGGTTCCTTTCGTGCCGGCGCGCTTTGTCGTCGGGGCGCTGGCCTTGGGTAACACGGTGGGGGTGACGGTTGTGGCGGTGCCGTTCGTGCTGGTGACCCGCCGGGTGCTGGGGCGAGCGGCGCTTGCGGGCGTTCGCCGCGCGGCGCTGGCAGGGCTGGCCGCGGCGGCTGGCGGGACGCTCGCTGGCGTGGCGGTCAGTCTCGCCCTGCCCGGAACGGGCCGCCTGGCCGAGGCCGGAGTTGCCGCGCTGGCGGCCGTCTGCGCCGTGGTCGCCTTCGCCGGAATCGCGTTCTGCCTCGACGATGGCGATCTGCGGATGGCGCTGGCGTGGCTGCTGCGGACACTGCGGCGCAGTCGCGACCCGCGCCCGTCCCAGCCCGACGAAGGGCTAGAAGCCCGGACGGAGGCCACCGAGCCGTGGCTCGTCAGTGAGCCTGCCGCATCAGTCGACAAGAACAGGGCGCGCTGAGCTCCAGCGCGGCCGCATACGCTTCTTCGCATGTCTCCCCCGTCCCTGACGAGCCAGGCGGTGGCGCTCACGCGCGCTGCAGTGAAGCGGCCGCACAGTCCTGACGGCGACCCGGACTCGCAGCAAAAGCTCTGCGCAGGTATGCGGTTCAGCCCGCCGGCCGGGCTCCTGCGGAGCATCGCGGCCCGCACCGCGTTCGTGGACGACCAGGTGCTGACGGCTATCGCGGCCGGACTGGGGCAGATCGTCATCTGCGGCGCGGGCTACGACGACCGGGCGCTGCGATTCCGCACCTCCGGCATCCGGTTCTTCGAACTCGACCACCCCGATACCCAGCAGGACAAGGCCAGGCGCCTGAAGGCGCTCAGCGCGGACGCTCCCGCGGTCACGCTGGCCGCGGCCGACTTCCGATGTGACGACGCTGGCGCAGTGCTGGCGCAGGCCGGTCACGATGCGAGCGAGCCGAGCCTGTTCATCTGCGAGGGCCTGCTGATCTACCTGGACGGGCAGACGTGTCACCGCCTGCTGGCGGCGCTCGCGGATCACGCGGCCGCGGGCAGCGTGCTGGCCGCGAGCCTCTCCACGCACGCAGACGGCGCCGATTCACGGGTCGTCGCGGCTGATGCCAATAGCAGGCGGCGGAATGGCGCGGCCGAGCCGTGGCAGACGATCCTGCCCGCAGCCGACCACCTGGCCCGGCTGGAGCAGGCAGGCTGGGTTGTGACGAACACGCAGTGGGCTCCGGCCAGCTCCGACCACGTCAGTTTTGGCCGCCGGTCGCTGCTCGTGCAGGCGAAACCCTTCGGGCGCTGAGCATGCAGCGCCGGCGCGCTCGTGCCCGGCAGCGTCAGCACGTGCCGAAGCACTCACAGGGCGTGACGGAAGAGTTGCGTGTGTCTCAGGCACGTCAGCTACAGAGCGTGAGAAGGTGTCACGCATGGAAACCTCCGCCATTGACTTCACAGCCAGGGGACTGGACGCTGACTGGCCGGCGCTGCGCTGGATCGAGCCGATCAATGGGCGCCACGGTCAGCCTGTCCGCGGTGTACGTCTCGGCCACGCCGATGACTCCGCGATGGTCCTGACGTGCACGTACCCGCGGGCCCGGTTCGACGCTGAGGCGAGGGCCTGCGGCTTCGATCCGGTGAGAGAGATTGCCTTCGAGACCACCTACACGCAGGTCAACCTGGCCCTGCATCAGATGCGGGAACCTGCAGAGCGGCCGGACGGCCTGGTCGGAACGCTGGTCAGCCACGCCAGCCAGGAGGCTGATCGATACCGCGACTGGCCCGCCGCGCGATGGGGCGAGCTGGAGGCGCGCACGACACAGCTGGCTAGCTGGCAGTCGGGCTTCACCGCCGCCGACCCGATGGTGTACGTGATCGTGCACGCGTGCGGCGTCCCGCTCGAGGATGTTCGCCTCACGACCGTTCGCGATCTGTACGGCTACGAGCCCAGCCGGAGCCAGGCGCCGACCGGCGCCATGCACTGGGAGTTGTGGCCGTCGCGCCCCGACCTCGGCTACGACGACCTGGTCAGCGTGATCGCAGCAGGCTGAGCTACCCGGCGGCCCGGCCGTCAAGGAGAGCCGCAACGACGCGCTCGGTGTCGATCAGGTCGGGCAGCACGACGTCAGCCCCGGCGTCGGCGAGGTCCCCGGCCGAGAACCTGCCGGTGGCAACGCCGACCGCGCGAGCGCCAGCCGACGTAGCGGCCTCGACGTCGTGCGGGGTATCTCCGACGAGCACGGTGGCGCGGCCGGAGAAGTCGGCCCCATAGCGCGCGGCCGCGTTCTGCCGGGCGACGGGAACCAGATCGGAGCGGAGCGGGCTCACGTCGCCATAGGCCCCGGCCTCGAGGTCGAGGTACTCAGTGAGGCCGAGGGCGTGCAGCTTGACCCTCGCCAGGGCCAGGATGTTTCCGGTCAGCAGCGCCTGCACGACCGGGCCACCGTCGGCGCGGCCGGCCACGGCGGCAAGGGCCTGGCGGACGCCCGGCAACACCGTGCCCTCGTCACGGATCATGCCGGACACATCAGGGGCTCTGGCCGCGAGGACCGCGTGGAACCGCGGCAGCTCACGGGCCGCGTCCAGACCGGCAGCCGCCAGCACCTCCAGAGCGATCGAGGCGTCTGTCCGCCCGGCCATCGACGTGAGCTGGCCCGGCAGGTCCACCCCGTAGAGTTCGGCGAGCGCGATTTCGTACAGGACGCGACCTGCCCTGCCCGCGTGCACCAGCGTGTAGTCGACATCCCAGAGGACGAGCACCGGCCGCACGGGCCGACCCTACCGGACCTAACCGACCAGCTCTGCGCGTCAAGGGGCGGACGTCAGCCCTGCGACACTAGACTCGCGCCATCGGTGCCACCCGATAGTGGGATACGCCAGAGCGTGCAGACCGGGAAGGGCGGGGATGGCAGGCCGGATCCGGGACGAGGACGTCGCGCTCGTGCGGGAACGCTCTGCAATCGGTGAGGTCGTGGGGGAGTACCTCCAGCTCCGCACCGGGGGGGCTGACTCGCTCAAGGGCCTGTGCCCGTTCCACGAGGAGAAGACGCCCTCTTTCAACGTGACTCCCTCCAAGGGACTCTGGTACTGCTTCGCCGAGGGCGAGGGCGGCGACGTCATCAAGTTCGTCCAGAAGATCGACAACCTCGGCTTCACCGAGGCGGTCGAGCGCCTCGCAAAGCGGGCGGGCATCGAGCTGCGGTACGAGCAGGGCGGGCACATACCTGGCCAGGAGCAGTCCCACCGGCGCAGGCTGATCGAGGCGCACCGCGCCGCAGCCGAGTTTTACGCCGAGCAGCTAGACACTCCGGCCGCCGCGATCGGACGCGACTTCCTGTCGTCACGCGGTTTCGAGCTAGCCGACGCGCGCCGGTTCGGCGTGGGTTACGCTCCCGCCGACTGGGAGGCGCTGAACAGGCATCTGCGCGGGCGCGGCTTCACCGAGGCCGAGCTGCTGGCCGGGGGTCTCGCCAGCCAGGGCAGGCGCGGCCCGATCGACCGTTTCCGTGGCCGGCTGATGTGGCCCATCGCCGACCTCACCGGCGACGTCATCGCGTTCGGCGCGCGCAAGCTCGCCGCCGATGACGACGGCCCCAAGTACCTGAACTCGCCGGAGACCCCGCTGTTCAAGAAAAGCGCCGTCCTGTACGGCGCGAGCCTGGCCAGGCGCGACATAGCCCAGCACCGGCAGGCGGTGGTGGTCGAGGGCTACACCGACGTGATGGCGTGTCACCTGGCGGGGATCGGCACCGCCGTGGCCACCAGCGGCACGTCCTTCGGCGAGGGCCACATCACGATCCTGCGGCGGCTGCTGATGGACGACAGCCAGTTCCGCGGCGAGGTGATCTTCACCTTCGACGGAGACGCCGCCGGGCAGCGGGCGGCGCTGCGAGCGTTCAGCCTGGAGGAGAAGTTCGTCACCCAGACGTTCGTCGCCGTGCAGCGGGACGGACTCGACCCCTGTGATCTGCGGCTGCAGCGCGGCGATGCAGCGGTCCGCGACCTCATCGCCCAGCGCGAGCCGCTGTTCGAGTTCGCCATCCGCAGCGTGCTGCGCGAGCACAATCTGGACACCGCCGAGGGCAGGCTGGCCGCGCTGGATGCGGCTGCCCCGATCGTCACGCGGATCAAGGACCGCGGACTGCGCCGCATGTATGCGCTCAGCCTGGACCGCTGGATCGGCATGATGGACGAGGGCTTCGTGCTCGACCGGGTGCTCGGCCGCGGCGGTGAGCCGATGACGCGCAGGTCCGGACCAGCCCGTGGCGGCGGCGTCCTGACAAGCCAGGGCGCCGGGCCCGCTTCCGCTGGCGTGCGCGGTGGCGCTGACGCCGGCCAGGGCCCGGCGGCGGGCGGCGGCCCCGTTCCGGTCACCGGCGGCCCTGCTGCGCAGGCCGGTTATGACGAGCACGACCCGGTCGTCAACATCGAGCGCCAGGCGCTCAAGCTCGCCATCCAGCGGCCGGCGCTGTGCGGGCCAGGTTTCGACGCGCTATCGTCGACCATTTTTACCGTGCCCGCACACGCGGCCGTGTGCGAGCTGATAGCGGCAAACGGCGGCGTGGCGAGCGCGGGGCCTGCCCGCGAGTGGTCGGACCGGCTGCGGACCGCTGCGCCGGATGACAGCGCGCGCGCCTTCGTGACGAGGCTGGCGGTCGAGCCGATCGAGGTGCCCGGCCGGACGGGCGAGCCGGACGCGACGTTCGCCGAGAAGGTGCTGGCGCAGGTCGAGGAGCTAGCGGTGAACCGGCAGATTGTCAGCCTCAAGTCGCGCCTG
>DASQIW010000112.1:0-31949 GCA_035631375.1 Streptosporangiaceae bacterium | reverse complement strand
CGAGCAGGGTCTTGAGCGTGGCGGAGCGGCCGCGGCGGGGCGAGGTGTCGTCCAGCCGGATGGTGCCGAGCGCGCCGCGGATGTCGCCGACGTGCTCGGTGTCGAGGACCGCGCCGCGGTTGCGCAGGTCGAGCGCCGTGGTGGTCATGGTGACCCTCCCTCCCCTCGGCCTCGGGGTGTCCTGGGAGGCACACGGCAGCCGTCCGTGCTGCGCTTAGCGCGCAGCCGGGAGGTTGGGACGTTGAGGAAACCGCGCGGGGAGGACGGTTACCGGGTGCCGGAAGAATGCGGGCATGCCTGGGTTCGGGGCCGATGATGGCCCGGTCTACTTTCCATGTCCCGCCTCCTTCCAGCCGTGACACACGGGGGTGTCGTCACCCAGCACCGGGGAGGAACTCCGGGCGGAAGGCCCGGCGCGCACCCCTTCTCGTCAGAGCTTTGGCACGGCACGACGTAGCACCTCCGGCGCTGTGTCGTAACCACCGACAGCACCGCATGCGCAGCCACTTCGGGTCACCCCTTAGGCCGGGGAGACCTGTCCTGACCCTGGGCGTCTCTCGACGTCGTCGGATCAGTGGCCTGTGTTCGTGTCGACGCCTCACCGAACGAGGTGCCATATTTAACCGCTACCAGGTTACCCGATTTCGGTCAGCCCGGGCAATGCCGCAGGTCAGTGACCGTGATCACAATCCGGACGTGGCGGTCAGTGTGTGCCTGGCTCGTGCGCCGCGTGCGCGGAGGCCTCAAGCTGGAAGGTGGAGTGCTCGATATCGAAGTGCCCGGCGAGGCACGCCTGGAGCTGATCGAGCAGCAGCGGTGCGTGGCCGTCGGTGAAGCACGAGTCGTCGATGATCACGTGGGCGGACAACGCCGGCAGACTGGACGTGACGGTCCAGGCGTGCAGGTCGTGCACGGCCCTGACATGGCTGGTAGCGAGCAAGTGGGCGCGCACGTCATCGAGGTTCATGTCCTCTGGTGCAGCCTCGAGCAGGATGCGGCCGGAGGCACGTAGCAGGGACCAGGCGGCCCGGAGCATCAGGCCCACGACCACCAGGGCTGCGATCGAGTCAGCCCTCGCGTAGCCGGTTGCAAGGATGATGACCGCGGCGGCGGCCGTGCCGAGGAATCCGTACAGGTCGGTCAGCACGTGCCGGTAAGCGCCCGCCACGTTCAGGCTGGACCGGCTGGCGCCGGCCAGCAGCCGGGCGGCCACGACGTTCACCACGATGCCAGCGAGGGCGACGGCCAGCACCGCGCCGCCATGAACTTCGGTCGGATGCACGAGCC
Organism: Streptosporangiaceae bacterium; assembly: GCA_035631375.1. Taxonomy (GTDB): domain Bacteria; phylum Actinomycetota; class Actinomycetes; order Streptosporangiales; family Streptosporangiaceae; genus JAJYUU01. Next base: position 30,662 of record DASQIW010000112.1, on the reverse strand, counting down.
GCTGCACCGCCTGCACGGTCACGATGCCGGCCACGATCAGTAGCGTGATGCCGTTGACGGCAGCGGCAATGATCTCTGCCCGCTGCCAGCCGAAGGTCCAGGCACCGGTCGGCGGGCGGGCGGCCAGGCGGATCGCCCACAGCGCGCCTCCGATCGCGCCGATATCGGCCAGCATGTGCCCGGCATCGGACAGCAGCGCCAGCGACCTGGCCGTGACCGCAATGACAACCTCGGCGACTACGAACGCTGCCACGAGGGCAAGCGCGGCTCGCAGGAAGCGACGGTCAGCGTCCGGCCCGGCCAGGTGCCGATGCGGCTTCCGCGGCTGGCCGTCTGTCGAGCCGACACTTGAATAACTGTTCATATAATCACTACTGTATCATTGTGCCCGTGAGCCAGCCATCATCGCGGACGCCTGGCAGCCCGATTCCGCCGGCGGTGCTGGATGCGGGGTCCGCGGCTGCTGTGGCAGAGACCATGCAGGCCCTCGCCGCGCCGAGCCGCCTCCTCATGCTCGCTCGGCTCCGCCGGGAACCGTGCACGGTGACGACGCTAGCCGCCGACGTCGGGATGGCGCAGTCCGCGGTGTCCCACCAGCTGCGCCTGCTGCGCCACCTCGGTCTGGTCACCGCTACCCGGCGCGGGAAGACGGCGGTGTACGCGCTGTACGACGAACACGTCGCCATGCTGCTGGATGAGGCGGTGTACCACAGCGAGCACCTGCGATCGCAGCCAGCCGGCGCCAGGAGCGCGCACCCGAATGGCCCTCTGATCGGCTGCTAGGTTGTGACCGGCGGGCGCTAGCTGGGCAGGCCAGGAAAGGCGGTGCCGTGAAAGAGAGCTTCGCGACGGTGCTGGAGACCGTGGCCGACGTCCGCGCCGATCGGATCGCCGTGACGCAGGGCGAACGCAGCCAGACCTGGCGGCAGCTCGACGATCGGGCATCGCGCCTTGCCACGGTGCTTGCTGGTCACGGCATCGGCCGTGAGAGCCGGGTGGCGATCGCGCTGTACAACGGCATCGAATACCTGGAAAGCGTCCTCGCGCTGCTGAAGCTGCGCGCGACGCCGGTGAACGTCAACTACCGGTACCAGGCGAGGGAGCTTCAGTACCTCTTCCATGACGCGCGCGTCGAGGCGATCATCTTCGACGCGTCGCTCGGACCGCGCGTGGCGGAGGCGGGGCGGGGGACACCGGCACTGCGCGCGCTCATCGAGGTCGGCGAGGGCACAGCCACCGGGGACAGCGTCGATTACGCCGCGGCGATTGACGGGGCCGATCCGCTGCCGCGAACCGCGCGCGGCGTGGACGACTGGCTGATGTACACCGGGGGAACGACGGGGCAGCCCAAGGGTGTGCTGGTTACCCATGAACGGCTGTTCTTCATCGTGAGCGGCAATGGTTTCGTCCTCCTCGGCGAGCCGGTCCCGATGTCGTTGCAGGACCTGGTGGCGACAACGCAGCGGCTGACCGAGCGGGGAGACGCGATGGTCTGCCTGCCCGCGCCACCGCTGATGCACGCGACCGGGATGTACACGACGCTCGGCGCGCTGCTGGCGAGCGGCCGGGTCGTCTTCCTGACCGGCCGGTCCTACGACGCCCACGAGCTTGCCCGCTCGGTGGCGCCCCAGCAGGTCGACACCGTCTCCATCGTCGGCGACGTCTTCGCGCTGCCGCTGGCCGACGCCCTCGACGAGGCTGCCGCCGACGGCCGTCCGTACGACATATCCAGCCTGCGCCGCATGCTGAGCGTCGGCGTGACCTGGAGCGCCGACGTCAAACGAAGGCTGCTGGCGCACGGGGACTTTGTCTGCCGCGACTTGATCGCCGCATCCGAGGGCGGCCCGTTCGCAGTGAGCGAGACCAGGCGCGGCGACGACGTCGTCACGTCGCGGTTCATGCTCATGCCAGGGGCGAGGGTTATCGACGACGCGGGTGGCGATGTGGTCCCTGGCTCAGGGCAGGTCGGCGTGCTGGCTGCGCCGGCCGACGATGAGATCGGCTATCTGGGCGACGCCGTCAAGACCGCGCAGACGTTCCGGATCGTAGGCGGACGGCGCTGGGTCGTCCCCGGCGACCTGGCCTCGGTGGAGGCTGACGGCTCGGTCACTTTTCGCGGGCGCGACAGCCGGATCATCAACACCGGCGGCGAGAAGGTGTTCGCCGAGGAGGTAGAGCAGGTCATTCTCGAGCATCCGGGGGTCCGCGACGCGCTGATCGTGGGACTGCCTGACCCGCGTTTCGGCCACCGCGTGACTGCAGTCGTGGCGACGGTCAGCGAGGGCGAACTAACCGCGGAGGGTCTGGCTGGGTACGTCGCGAGCAGGCTCGCCGACTACAAGAAACCCCGTACGGTCGTCTTCGTCGACAGCGTCCGGCGCGGTCCGTCAGGGAAGGCGGACCTGCGCTGGGCAGCAGCCGTGGCAGCCGCGGGCGGGCCTGCTCAACCGGATTCCTGACGGCCGGCCCACCGCCCCGGATCCGATGGTCGCTCTCGGGGGCCCGTGTGGCCGCGATTGCAGGCACAGCGTCCGCGACCACTGCCAGGCCAGGCGGCTGGGTTCCCCTGGTTCGTCTGATGAGCCTACAATCGCTGTGTGCGGTTGGCCGTGTAGCATTTCCGTCAGGTGGAAGCTGGTCGGCCGTTGGGAGGACGCGCTGGTAGACGTGGCGAGCGTGCTGCGCGTCGAGCGGACGCCGGCGCCAGTGCGCGCACAGGTCCTGGACAATCTGCGGCAGGCAATCATCGAGCGTCAGTTCGCTCCCGGCCAGCGGCTTATCGAGCGCGAGCTCGTCGAGCTGACCGGCGTCTCCCGGACGAGCGTTCGCGAGGCGCTGCGGGAGCTGGCGGCAGAGGGCCTGGTGACCGCGATCCCGAATAAGGGAACGGTGGTCGCCAGCGTCAGCGCGGAGGAAGCAAGGCAGCTGTACGAGGTCCGGTCGGCGCTCGAGGCGCTGGCAGGCCGCCTGTTCGTGCGGAACGCGACCCAGGCACAGCGCACCGCTCTGGTCAGGTCGCTGCAGCGAATTGAGCGGCTGGCGGCCAAGGGTGCGCCGGTGCTGGCGGCCAAGGACGCGTTTTACGACGTGCTGTTCGAGGGCGGTCGCAACGACGCCCTCCGTATGATCGTGGCCGGTCTGCACGCCCGGGTGAGCGTGCTGCGCTGGCTATCGCTGTCAGTGCCCGGGCGCCCGGCGGAAAGTCTCGCCGAACTGCGCGCCATCGTGGACGCAGTGCTCGCGAACGATGCTGAGGCCGCCGCCGTCGCCTGCAGCCGGCACGTGCAAGAAGCAGGCCGGATCGGTCTGCAAGCGCTGGCCGAGCAGAACGGCGCCTAGCCTGCCACGACGGCGCGCCGCCGCGCGGGTTGATGCGGCGGCGTTACGCGCAGTGAAACTCTGCTTACTCCTCCAGATGAGACTCAGCGCGGGTATGCATGAAAGCTCCGGAATTGTATGATGATCAGACGGTTATGGCTCCGCCGCGTGGTGCGCCGCGCGGCCGGCTCCGTTGCGTGCAGGAAGGAGAGGTCGATGGCTGATGGCCAGGAGCGCCTGCAGCGCGGGCTGGAATTAAGACGCGAGGTCCTCGGAGACAGCCACGTCGACAACGCCCTGGCGGCAGCGACGGAATTCACGCGGCCGATCCAGGAGTACGTCACCGAGACCTGCTGGGGGGACGTGTGGAGCCGGCCCGGCCTGGATCGACGGACCCGGAGCCTGATCAACCTGGCCATGCTGACCGCGCTGAATCGGATGACGGAGTTCGGCGTGCACGTGCGCGGTGCCCGCCGGAACGGCTGCTCCGAGGCAGAGATCCAGGAAGTCTTGCTGCAGACGGCCGCCTACTGCGGCGCCCCGGCCGCGCTCGAGGCATTCCGGATCGCGGAAAAGGTGCTCAGCGACCTGCGGGCCGACATCCCCGCCTGATGCTTGTCGCCCGGGCTGGACGCCGGGCCGCATCGGGGCGCAGACTGCCCCTGCGGTCCCCTGTCCTGTCACACCATCCCGTGCGTCACGGGGCGACCCCGGCGCAAGCTACCCCCGTTCCGGTACCAGCAGGGAGCGTCTCGTGAACCAGTCTGCAAATGCCTCTCGGCAATTCGACGCGGTGGTCGTGGGTGCCGGGTTTTCCGGGCTGTACATGCTGCATCGGCTGCGCGAGCTTGGCATGTCGGTGAAGGCCTTCGAGTCGGCAGGTGATGTCGGCGGGACGTGGTACTGGAACCGCTACCCGGGGGCACGCTGCGACATTCCGACCACGGACTACGCCTACAGCTTCGACCCGGAGCTGGAGAAGGGCTGGACCTGGTCGGAGAAGTACGCCACGCAGCCGGAGATCCTGGACTACCTGCGATACGTAGCCGACCGGCACGGGCTGCGCTCTGACATCGAGTTCTCCACAGAGGTCACCGGCGCCCGCTGGGACGAGCAAGAGAAGCGCTGGCGGATCACGACCGACCGCGGGGACGAGGTCTGGTGCCGGTCCTACATCATGGCGAGCGGCTGCCTGTCGGTGCCCAAGTCACCCGACATCGAGGGCGCCAGCCGCTTCGCTGGCCCGGTCTACTTCACCAGCCGGTGGCCCCACGAGGGTGTCGACTTCACCGGTCAGCGGGTTGCGGTTATCGGCACCGGCTCATCAGGGATCCAGTCCATCCCGCTGATCGCCCGCCAGGCTAGGCAGCTCACGGTCTTTCAGCGCACCCCGAATTTCTCCATCCCGGCGCACAACGGCCCCGCTTCAGCCGATCGGCTGATGCAGCTGGCCGGCGACCGCGATGGCTACCGGCACGCCGCCCGCTGGTCCCGGGGTGGGGTGCCGGGCGAGCTGACCGACATCCTGGGCGTCACCGCCAGCGACGAGGTTCGCCGGCAGCGCTTCGAGGCCGCCTGGGAGGAGGGCGAACTGTTCGGCATCCTCGGCGTGTTCGCCGACCAGGGACTGAACCCGGCTTCGAACGACATCGTGGCCGAGATGATCCGCGAGAAGATTCGCTCAGCCGTGGACGACCTCCCGACCGCTGAGGCGCTCTGCCCGAAGGACCACTACTTCGGTACGAAACGGCCGTGCCTGGACACTGGCTACTTCGAGACCTACAACCTCCCGCATGTCCGGCTCGTCGACCTGCGCACACAGCCGATCATCAGCGTCACCGAGGCCGGCATCGACACAGCCGGGGAGTCCTTCGACTTCGACGCCATCGTGTACGCCACCGGGTTCGACGCCATGACCGGCGCCCTGACAGCAGTGGACGCGATCGGCAGGGACGGGGTGTCACTGAAGGAGAAGTGGGCGACTGGGCCCTCGACGTATCTGGGTCTCATGACCGCGGGATTCCCGAACCTATTCATGATCACCGGCCCCGGTAGCCCCTCGGTCTTGTCGAACATGACCGTCTCGATCGAGCAGCATGTGGACTGGATCGCCGACTGCCTCTCACACCTCACCGCCGAGGGCCTGGACACGATTGAGCCGACAGCGCTAGCCGAATCCGGATGGGATCAGCACGTCCGCGACTGCGGCGCGATCACCTTGCATCCGACGGCGAATTCCTGGTACATGGGCGCCAATGTGCCCGGCAAGCCGCGCGTCTTCCTGCCGTACATCGGCGGAGTGAACGCCTACCGGCAGGCCTGCGATGACGTGGTCTCGCAGGGATACCTCGGATTCCGGCTGACCGGTCCCGGCGAGGACCGCTGCACGGACGGGATCATCCGCCGCATGCAGCCCGACGTGGCCATCGTCCTGGAGATGATGGCCGGAATGGGCCTGCCGCCCCTGGAGTCGCTGCCGGTCGCCGACGCGCGCGCCTTCATGGCGGCCGCCGGAGCCACCCGGCCGCCGAGCCCCGAGGTCGGCGAGGTCACCGACTCCGTCATGCCCGGCCCTGGCGGGGACTTGGCCTACCGCCTGTACCGCCCAGCCGAGTCCGAAGGCCCGCAGCCAGTGGTGGTGTACTTCCACGGCGGCGGCTGGGTGCTCGGTGACCTGGACTCCGACGACCCGCTGTGCCGGGACCTGTGCGCCCGCACAGGCATGATCGTCGTATCGGTGAACTACCGTCATGCTCCAGAAGACCGCTTTCCCGCCGCTGCGCTGGACGCCTTCGCGGCCGTGCAGTGGGTGGACGCGAACGCCGCAAGCCTGGGCGGCATCCCCGGCCAGCTCGCCGTGGCCGGCTGGAGCGCCGGTGCCAACATCGCAGCAGTCGCATGCCAGCTGGCCCGTGACGCCGGCGGGCCGGCCATCAGAGGACAGCTGCTCATCAGCCCGGTCGTGGACTCCGACATGAGCCGGCCTTCCTACGCGGACAACGGTGACGGATACGTCCTCACCAGCGCGCTCATGCGCTGGTTCTGGGACTACTACGCCGACCCGGCGGACCGCGTCGACCCCCGCGCCGCGCCGCTGCGCGGCGACTTGCATGGTCTGCCCCCAGCCTGCATCGTCACCGCGGACTTCGACCCGCTCAGAGACGAGGGCCTCGCCTACGCGCGCGCCCTGGAGGCCGTCGGGACACCAGTCGTCGACATCCAGGCCCGCGGCCACACTCACACCTCCCTGACCATGGTCGGCGTCGTCATCTCCGGGGCACCTGTGCGAGCCGAGATCGCCGAGGCGCTCAGGGGCTTCGTCCAGGCCGACGCGTCGATGGGCGCCGCCCTCCAAGAACCGGCCGCCGCCGGATAATCTCGGCGCGCCTATCCAGGCCGCAGCCCGCGGCGGCCCAGTGTCCGGACAGTGACCAGGTACTTCAGGTGGCTGGACGGCCACTGGGTGATGTTGGCCCCGCGTGAGTCGTGGTAGTAGTTCGTGCAACTCGAGTCCATGGCGGATGCGTGCGCAGCGAGCTGTCGGTCGATCCACGCGACGTAGCGGTCCTGGGCCGCACTGTCAGTGTCGACGTATCGCCACCGGCCGCGCTCGATTCTCGCGACAGCGCGGGCCGCGAACTCTGCCTGGCGTTCGAGCTGGGCGATGATCGATCCGGCGCCATTGGTGTTGGGGCCGTAGAGGATGAAGAAGTTAGGAAATCCTGCCACGGTGATGCCGAGATAGGCCGCCGTCCTGGACCGCCAGGCCTCGCGCAGGCTGACACCGCCGGCGCCCCGGACGTCCAGAGTCGCGAGGAAGTTCGTCGGCTGGAAGCCGGTGCTCAGAACGAGCACATCGACCGCCCGCTCGGTACCGGTCTCGTCCACGACGCCGGATCCGGTCACCGACGTCACCGCGTGCGGCACGAGCTCCACGTTCTCCCGGTTGAGCGCGGCGTAGAACGTGGACGCCAGGATCACCCGCTTGCACCCCCACGGATACTCGGGCGTGACGCTCGCGCGCACGGACCGATCGGTGACGGATGACTCGATGAAACTCACGCACGCATCCCGGCGTTCTGCCTGCCGGCGACTGCCCAGGTCGAATGCTAGGCCTCGCCGGGTCGCCTTGTAGAACAGCCAAGCCCGGTGAGCCTTCTGCGCACCAGGCACGTTCCGGTACACCCACCGCTCCGCCGGACTGAAGGGCCGCTCCTGTTTCGGCTCGATCCAGCCGGGCTCCCGCTGGAATACATACAGCATCGAGGCCTGGTCTGCCACGGCAGGCACCACCTGTGCGGCCGTCGACCCCGTGCCCACGACCGCGACACGGCGGCCGGCCAGATCCTGCCCGGCGGGCCATTGCGCAGTGTGGAACGTTACGCCGCCGAAGTCAGCCAGCCCCGGCCACTCCGGGATGTGCGGGACGCTGAGCAGGCCGACCGCGGAGATGACCACATCGAAGTATTCGGTGTGACCGGCCGCCGTGCGCAGCTCGTAGCGCGCCTGATCGTCGAGCCACCGGACACCGGTCACCGCCGTGCTCAGCCGCAGGTGCGGGCGCAGGCCGAAAAGATCGACAATATCTTCTGCGTAACGAAGCAGCTCGGGCTGAGTCGCGTGCGTGCGCGGCCAGTCGTACCGGGCGAACGAGAACGAGTAGGCGTGCGAGTGCACATCGACCTCGCAGCCCGGGTACCGGTTGTGCCACCACGTCCCGCCAACGCCCGCGGCATTCTCGAAGATCACGAAGTCCGCGTGGGTGCGCTTGCGCAGGTTGACAGCTGCCGCGATACCGCCGAAGCCCGCACCGATGATTGCCACCCGCGGGCGGCGACGCACTGTCCTGGTCCGCACTCGCCCGGTCCCCACTAGCAGCCCTGGTCAGCGCGCCACGTAGCCGCCGTCGACCGGCAGGATCGCACCGGTGATCGCGCTCGCGGCAGGCGACGCCAGGAACACGATGGCTTCCGCGATCTCGGCCGGGGTGAGGATGCGCCCAATCGGATGCTGGCTGATGGCTGAGGCGCGGCTCGCGGCCGGGTCCGGGTCGGCGGCCGCGTCGCGCGCGTGCGCGACGAAGCCGGTGTCGACCGCTCCGGGCGCGACGGCGTTGACCCGGATGCCACGGTGCGCGTGCTCGACGGCGAGCTGGCGGGTCAGCTGCACGATCGCGCCCTTGGTCATCGCGTACACCGTCTGACCTGGCATGCCAACCAGCCCGGATATCGATGCGAGATTGACTATCGATCCCCGGGTCTGCGCCAGCGCCGGGAGCGATTCGCGCGCGTGGATGAACGCGCCGCGTACGTTCGTGGCCATCAGGACGTCGAAGTCCTCGTCGGTGCACTGCTCGGTCGGCTTGCGGAGGAACAGCCCGGCGTTGTTCACTACCAGGTCCAGCCGGCCGAACGTGCTGGTGGCCAGATCTACCGCGGCCTTTGCTGATTCGGTGCGGGCCACGTCGGCCTCCAGCGAGATCACCCTGCCGCCCGGGGTTTGCGCGAGCTCGTGAACCTTCGGCGAGATGTCCTCGGCGACGATCGAGTACCCGCGGTCCAGCAGCAGCTGCACCACTGCCCGCCCGATGCCTCCCGCCGCCCCGGTCACCAGGGCCACCGGCGCTGCGTCAGTCATGTCCGGGTACCGTCCCTATCTGCTCGCCAGCTGTGTCCAGGACGCTGTCGTGGCCGCCCGCCAGGCTGATCTCCGCCACGTGCAGGCCGTCGGCGTACTCGCGCGACGGGAAGCGGGTGAACAGCTCGGCCTCGTGAAACGGCAGCACCCGGCTGGTCTCGCGGCCGACCCACGCCAGCGCGTCGTCGATCGCGTCGAGCCAGACTGCCTGGCTACCGGTGGAGGTGCCGATCGGCTCGTAGACGCCGTCACCGCTGAGGCCCTCGATGTTCTGGTAGGTGTAGACGTTGTCCCCAGCAAACAGCCACCTGCCGTCCGCGGCGTTGTCGACGAGCGCGAACTGTGACCCTGCCGTGTGGGTGTCAAAAGCCGGGCGCAGCTCGATCCCGTCCCGCACCGGCAGGTAGCCGTTGACGTAGGTCACGTGCAGCTGGCTCTCCCGCTCGGTCAGGACGTCTGGCAGTGCCGCATCGGTCGCCCGCAGAAGGAACTCGAACCGGCGCGGCCGCGTGACCGCGTTGGCGTAGCTGGTCAGCTCCCGCCGCTGCACGTAGACGTGTGCACGCGGGAACTGCGGTACGCAGCCAGAGTGGTCAAGGTGGTTGTGGGTGAGCAGGATGGCATCGACGTCGGCGGGCCGCACACCGACGCGGTCCAGCACCTCGACCGGCGTGCTCCAGTTCGTCGTCCCGTACTTGCCGGTGAGCCGCTGGTGGACGGCCGGGTCTGCGTAGCCGGTGTCGACGAGGACGGTGTGGTCTGCCGACCGCAGCAGGCCAAAGCAGTAGGGCATCCGCCGGTGACCCTGGTGGGGCTGGGCTGCGAGCAGGCTGCTCGCCGGGAAGCGGTCGACGTAGCCGTACTCCAGCACCCAGATCGAGTAGTCAGCCACGTCAGTGCTCATCCGGCGGCTGGATATCGAAGACCGCGAGTTGCGTCGCAAGCATCAGGTAGTAGCCGATCAGGGTCACCAGCTCGAACAAATGCGGGACCGAGAGCACAGCTGTGTACTTCTCGTATTCCTGCGCGTTCAGCGTGCCGGCCAGCAGGATGCGCTCGGTTACCTCATACACTGCCCGCTCTTCGTCCGTATGAAGACGCGGCGGCTGGCCAGCGTTGATGGCGTCGATGTCCTGCTGCGTCAGACCCGACTTCAACCCGGCCTGCTGATGCGCAAAACGTTCGAACGCGCTGTCCCTGTGGTGCGCGACCATCAGAATGGCCATCTCCTGAGAGCGCCTGGAAAAGTTCAGGTGGTAACGGATCGCACCGCCGAAAACCTGGAGTGAGTTGCCGAGCGGCTGGCTGTGCACCCAGATCGCCGGCGGGCCCATCAGGTGACCGGCGCCATCAACGAGCAGAAACGTCGCGCTGGGTGCGGCCCGGAAGCCAGTGGCGTAACTGTCATAGAACTCCCGCTGCTCTGCTGTCATGTCGGCAAGCTCCAGTGGTGGCACTCGTGCGCTCACTTGTCCTCCGGTGAAAGGCTCGGGTCGTCGTCCGCCGCTATGCCCAGGAAGTCGCGCGGGTTGACGGCCAGCATCCGGTGCAGCTCACCGGGCGACCAGCCGAGATACGCCAGCTGCTCGGCGAAAATCCTGAGGCACTCGGGCTGCGGCGGCGCCCAGCGGGAGAACGCGTCCGTGGTCAGCACGACGTGGTCGGCCCCCACCACGCCGATGGCCTCGTGGACGCCGCGGATCGACTCGTGCGCGTCGGGGTGCAGGAGCGGCCCGCTGCAGAATTCGACGTAGGCGCCGAGCTCCGCGAAGACGATGAGTTCTGCTGGGTCGGCCGCGTAGTGCAGCGGGTGCGTTACCAGGATCTTCTGCCGGGCCTGCGCGCAGTACTCGGCCACCGCCCGGCTTTCTGGCAGGGACGCGTGACCGGTCGCCAGGGAGAGCCCGAGCTCCCGGCACGCGTCGATGACCTCGATCGCCGCCCCGGTCAGCCGCCCGTCGGGACCGAGCAGCGACACCGCGTTCGTGGCGGCGTACGCACGGAATGACGGCACCGCCGACGCCAGCAGCCGGGAGATGTACCCGTCCCGGGCAACGTCAGCTGCCGCGCCCCAGGTCGGCAGGAAAACGACACGGGCGCCGTGCGCGGCGGCGAGTTCCACGGGCGTGGCCGACAGGCCGCCCATCGGCGGGTTGAGTGTGATGCTGCCGAGGATGGTGAAGCCCAGACCGGCTGCCTGCTCCTGCAGCAGCCGGGCACGATCCGTGGTGATCCACAGGTGCGACTTCAGGACCCAGCCGGAGATCCCGTACGCGTGGGCCAGCCGCACGGTCTGCAGGTCGTCGCCTCGCAGCTGCAGCCCCGCCAGGATGTCGGGCTGTCCGTGCACGTGCACATCGAACGCCGACCGGATGAGCGAGTCGTAGCGGGACGGGAGCGCGGCAGGCAGCGCCGCCGGTGGCGGCGCTGTCACGTCATCGCTAGGCACGGGGGGCCCTGGCCAGTTCCTCGGCCAGGATCGGGACCCCCACCGTGGCCGCGTGGATGCCGATCACGCTGACGATCTCGAGCACCTCGGTGATCTCCTCCGCCGTCGCGCCGAGCCGGACGGCGTTGCGCATGTGCAGCTTCAGCCCGGGAGCGTAGAGGTGCGTCGCGGCGGCGTCGAAGGCGATATAGACAAGTTCCTTGATCTTCGGCGGCAGCACACCGGCACGCCAGGGCAGCGCGGAGAAGTCCAGGTAGGCGGCGAACAGCTCCGGATCAAGCTCGAGCAGCCCGTCCCAGAACTCGTGCCAGTAGCCGCGGCTAGCGGTGAACTCGGCCTTCAGCTTCTCCTGCTGCGGCGACAGCGGCGCGGGGCCGGATCGCTTGCCCTCCTCAGTCAGTACCTCGATCAGGAGGGGTATGCCGATGTTGCAGGCGTGGATGCCCAGTGTGCTGGTCAGCTCCAGCACTTCCATCACCTCCGCGGCCGACGCGCCGAGGTCGAGCGCTGCGCGCACGTGCCGGCGGATCCCCGGCTCGTAGAGATGGGTGGCCGCGGCGTCCGCTGCGATGAAGATGAACTCCCTGACCTTCGGCTCCAGCCGCTGCTTGCGCACCGGGACGGCTGCCCACTCCAGGTAGGCCGCCACGAACTCGGCGTCCAGCTCCAGGATTCGGTCCCAGGCGCTGCTCCAGCTGCCGCGCACGGCGACGAACTCGTCCTTGATCTGCTGCTGTCTGGCCGTCAGGATCATCTGCTGGCTGCCTCCTGCGCTGGTGCCGGTCTGTGTGCCTACCGCGGCGCCTGCTGGAGCCACCGCGCGATCTCGGTGTGGTCGGCGCCGGCTGGCATCTGCTCGTCCGCGCGCGCCCAGGCCGCGACGGCGGCACGGCTGAGCGGTGCCGGAGTGCCCGCCGTGTCCGCGAGCTGCAGGGCGATCTTCATGTCCTTAACCATGAAGGCGATGCTGAACCCGGAGTCGAATGTTCCCGGCAAGATGTAGTTGGGCCACTTGTTCTGGGTGGACCCGCTGCGGCCGCTTGAGGTGTTCACGATGTCGAGCATGACCGCCGGGTCGAGCCCGAATGCCTGGCCTGCCAGCATCGCTTCGGAGCTAGCCAGCAGGTGTGCTGCCGACATCAGGTTGTTCAGCGCCTTGATGGCGTGCCCAGCGCCGGGGATGTCCCCTGCGTGCACGATCCGGTCGCCCAGTACGCCCAGCACAGGCGCAAGTGAGGCCAGCGCGTCCGGCGGACCGCCCGTCATGATCGTGAGCGATCCGGCGCGAGCGCCAACGACGCCGCCGGACACAGGCGCGTCGACGAATGTGACACCCCGGCTGGCGGCCCGCTCAGCCAGCGCGCGGGTCCTGGCCGGCTCCGACGAGCTCATGTCGGCGACCACCGTCGGCGGGGCGACGCGGTCGAGCAGCCCGTCGCCGAGCAGGACCTGCTCCACGACATGGGAGTCGGGCAGCATGAGGATGACCGCGTCCGCGCCGTCCGTGACGTCCGCTGGCGACTTGGTGAGAGCCACCCCGCTCGTGCCGGCCAGCCTGGCGCGCGCCTGCTCGGCCACGTCATACGCCTTGACCTCGTAGCCGGCCGCGACGAGCCGGCGGACCATGGGCTCGCCCATGTTGCCGAGCCCGACAAAGCCAATGGCATGAACAGTCACTGGCCGCGACCGTAGTCGTCGTCGGACACCGGGCCGTGCCAGGTGGTCTGCCCGAGCGAGATGGCCAGGTGCAGGACCATAGAATCCTGGCCGCCGCCGTGCCAGTGCAGCTCACCGGGCGGCGCCCAGACCAGGTCACCGGGTCCGATCGGCTGCGGCGAGTCGCCCTGGGTGCCGACCACGCCGCGGCCCTCCAGCACGTGGAGAACCTGGCCGTTCTCGTGCGAATGCCAGAAGGTCCGGGCTCCGGGCGCGAAGAACACGCTGGTCGCTGCGGCTCCATCGCTGCCGTCGAGCAGCGCGTCGCCATAGACGGTGCCGGTGAAGGTGGCAGTGCGCTCCTCGGTCGGCGGGCCGGCCGGGCCTTCCTTGGCGCTGTCTCGCCTGATGATCTCCATGATTCACGGTCCTATCTGGCCGGGGCCGGTGTCGTGCAGGCGGATGCCCCCGGCAAGGTCGCCGAGCGCATCCACCACCTTGTTACTGATCTGATCGCGGTAGCCGAGGCTGCTCGCCAGCCCGAAGGCTGCCATCGGGCCGGCCGCCTGCAGCGACGGCACGCCCAGCTCGGCCAGGCAGGTCACGTAGAGATCGATGTCCTTGCTCATGAGGGCGCTGGTCAGGCCGCCTTCGAGGTAGTCACCGCGGATGATGTGCGGGAACCGGTTCAGGGTGGCGAAGTTCACGCCGCTGCTGGCGTTGACGACCTCGAGCACCTGCGCCAGATCGAGCCCAGCCTTCTTCGCAGCGAGCATCACTTCCGCCGTTGCGGCCAGGCTGACCGCGTTGAGGAAGTTGTTGAGCACCTTGGTGGTGTGACCGGCACCGGGCGCGCCCATGTGCACGACTTTGGCGGCGATAGGCTCCAGTACCCACGCGATCGAATCGAGCGCCGCGGGGGAGCCCCCGACCATGATCGTGAGCGTGCCCCGCTCGGCCGCGGCGGCTCCGCCCGAGATACCAGCGTCGAGGAACTCGATTCCCCGGTCGGCGAGCTCTGCATGCAGGGCGATACTCGAGCTGGGTGCCGCAGTGCTGAGGTCCACCACCACCTGACCGGCGCGGCCCGCCGCCAGCACGCCACCAGCTCCGCCCTCGCCGCGGATAACTTTCTCGATGACCGGGCTGTCGGGTAGTGACAGCAGGATGCAGTCGCTGTTCTCGACTACCTCTGTCACCGACCGGGCCTCGGTCGCTCCAGCCGCCGCCGCCCGACCCTTCACCGGGTCATAGCCCAGCACCGGGTGGCCTGCCCCGGTCAGCCGGCGGGTCATCCGACCGCCCATGTTGCCGAGGCCGAGGAAGCCAATTCGCTGGCCGGTCATGGCGACGTCATTCCTCTCTCGACATGCCGTGCCAGCTCCCCATAAAGCGCCCGGTCGTGGGCCGCATAGTCCCACGCGCCGGCGCCGCCGGACGGACGGACGGAGCTGACGATGCTGGCACCGCCGTCGGCAGACACCACCTCGCCGGTCATGTAGGCGGCGTCAGCGCTGAGCAAGAACGCGACCACGGAGGCGATGTCGTCGGGGGTGCCCGCCCGGCGCAGCGGCGTCGTGCTGGCTCGCCGCGTCATGTCATCTCTTCCGCCTGGGGCGTCCGGTGTGGCGGCGAACAGCTCCGTCGGGACGATTCCGGGCGCGACCGCATTCACCCGGATGCCGAGCGGCCCGCCGTAGACGGCGGCGCCGTGCAGCAGGCCGAGGACCGCGTGCTTCGACGTCTGATACGGCAGTAGGTCGGCGCTGCCGCGCAGGCTGCCGATCGATGCAGTGATGACGATGGCGCCCGGCCGGTCCGGCATAGGATCCTGCCCGGCAAATTGACGAAACGCAGCCCGGATGCCCAGGAACACGCCGCGCACATTCACCGCCATGACCCGGTCGAACTCCCCAACAGAGAGGTCAGGCAGGGCGGTCAGCGAGCCGGCGATGCCGGCGTTCAGGTGGTGCAGGTCCACCCTGCCGAAGCGGCTGACGGCGACGTCCAGGTAGCGCGCGACGCCGGTTTCATCGGATACGTCGGCGGCCACCCAAGCGCCCGGCCCTGGCAGTGACTCCGCGACCGCGCGGGCCCGTGACTCGTCGGTGTCGACGACGACCACCCGGGCACCCTCGGCGGACAATCGCCGGGCCGAGGCCGCACCGATACCCCCGGCACCGCCGGTCACGATGGCGACCTGGTCGTCGAGTCCGTGCCGCCCGGTCATGAGTGGGCACCGCCGGGATCGGGGGTCCGCGGTTCGATCCGCACGGCCAGCTCTGCGAGCTCCCCATCGGCCGCCGGGTAGCGGCGCATCACCTCGGGATCGTGCCCGGCGACCAGAAGCCGTTCATTCACCGCCAGGCCGCTGAGCAGCTCGTAGCCCTGATACATCGCGGGCAGGTCGGCCACGTGCGTGAACGGCCGGTCCAGCCGCATCTCGTCGTAGTAATGGAGTGCATCAGAGGCGATCACGGCCTCGCCGGCCTCGGTCCGGACGAGAACCACTAGCTGGCCCGGCGTGTGGCCACCGACGTCGAGAACGTCGATCCCGGCCGCGACTGATTGCCGGACAGCGGCATCGCCCGGCGCAGCGGCGGGCAGCAGCCGGAGCCGGCCAGCCGCGTGTGCCTTCCTCAGCACGTCGATGTCCCCGGTCTCGGCCGACGTGGCGAACAGCGGCCGGCCGCCCAGCGGGCCGGTCCAGAAGTTGTACTCCCGTGCCGACATGATCAGCTCGGCGGCCGGGAACTCATCGACGTTGCCGATGTGGTCGTAGTGCGCGTGGGTCAGGATCAGCAGGCTGACATCGGCGGGCTCGATGCCGAGACGGCGCAGTGCCGTCACCGGCGGGCACAGCATCGTCCGGCCGCGCCGGCCGCCGCTGACATCGTTGAAGCCGCAGTCGACCAGGATCGTGCGACCAGCGGTGCGGGCAACCCAGAAGAAGTAGTCCATCTGGAGCGGCCCGTCTGGCTCGCCGTAGACACCGAAGTGCAGGAAGACATCGCTTTTCGTGGTCGACCGGCTCCCGTACCTGACGGCAGTCACCTCGTAGCTGGGGCTGCCACCGGGTGACTCCACGACCACCTCGCACTGAGCACTGTTATCGATCTGGTGCCGTCACTGCCTTGGAAAAGCTGCCCTCGATTGGCGACAATTCCCACACGTGGTGGCGGCCATCCCTTCGCTTTTCGGTGTCGAACGCACCCTATTGCGATCAGGCGATCTGCCGCTACGATGTATGTCTATCATACAAAGATTGCCCCGCAATTGGCAGTCAGTCTGCTCGCAATCCGGAGGAGGTCGCAGCTGTCGTACCGGGCGTGAGGCTGGCGCACCAGAGGTGGACCGGGCATGCCGGGCCACCCCTCCGCTGTATTCAGCGTCGATAGGAGAGCCATGAAGTTCAGAGCATCTGCCGGCGCATCGATCGTGATGCTCACCGGCGTGTTGGTGCTAGCGGCCTGCGGTTCGTCGGGCTCGCCGTCCTCGTCCAACTCCGGCAGCACCCCCGCGAACACCACCACCACGGCAGGGACCGGCAACTACCATCCCGTCAGCGACTACGCCGGGTACGTCGGCGGCTCGGGCAAGGCCGATAGCAGCAAGTCGCCCATCGAGATCGGCGTGGTCAACCAGCAGGGCGGCCAGGTCGACATCGCCCCTGAATGGACCGATGGCACGAAACTGGCCGAGCAGTACATCAACAACGAGGCTGGCGGCATCGATGGCCACCCGGTGAAGCTGGTGACCTGCACCATCCCGGACACCACATCAGCAGCGCAGCAGTGCGGCCAGGAGTTTGCCAACAACAGCGGCATCCAGTCCGTGGCCATGGGCGCCGTCGTCATCGGCAACCAGCCGCTCGAGCAGGCACTGGCGCCGACCAACAAGGCACTGGTCATGGGTGTCACGATCCTGCCGGTCGACTCCACCTACAAGAGCGGCTACATCCTGTACGGTGACGCGACCCGGGTGGAGGCCCCCATCGGGACGTTCATCCACCAGTACCTGCCGAACGTTAAGAGCGTGTCGATCATCTACGCCAACGTGCCAGGCAGCGACGTCCCGAACAAGGTCATCGCCTCGACGCTGCAGTACTACCACATCGCGGTCAAGCTCACCGCGTTCGACCCGAGCAGCTCGAACATCACGGCTCCGGTCATCGCGTCGGGCGCGGCGCAGGCCGGCCTGGTCATCGACGGCGCCGGCAACCCCGTCCAGTGCTCTGCCGTCTACAAGGCGCTGAAGCAGCTCAACATCAAGACCCCGGTTCTTGCCAATGTGCCGTGCGACTCCGCGGTCACCGCGCAAGGTGACGGCGGCGCGCTGCCGATCGGCTGGTACTACGCGAGCGCCAACCCGCTGCCAGGTGACCCAGCCGACCCGAGCCTTGCCGCGTTCAAGGCCGTAGCCGACAAGTACGGCGACCCGACGGGCGCGTCTGACGCGTGGGTGGCGGACGCGTTCGGCCAGATCCTGACGATCGCCAAGGTGTACAACCAGATCCTCAAGTCCGGTGGACAGATCACCACGACCAGCGTCAACGCGGGGCTGAAGAGCCTCAAGGGCGCAATACCCCAGGGGCCGCCGCAGCTGCAGTGCGGCGCGATCTCGGATGCGCCCGCTATCTGCAACCAGGAGGATCAGTTCTTCCAGAACACATCGCCCGGCGTGTTCAAGGCGATAGCCCGCTGGATCGGCCCGCCGCCAGGGTGGTCACCGCCAGCCGGACTGTTCTAGCGAGAGTGGCGTGCTGCGTCCCCGGCCTGCAAGTGCCAGGCCGGGGACGCAGCCCGGCCAGGCTCCCGGCCACGACGACAAACAGCTAGCCAGCACGATCAAGAGAAAGGGCCCGTTGTGAGCAGCGACCTGCAGGGACAAGTGGCGGTCGTCACCGGGAGCGGCCGGGGATTCGGCAAGGCGATAGCAGAGGGGCTGGCTGCTGCCGGGGCAGCCGTAGTGATCAGCTCGCGCACCCAGTCGGAGATCGACGCGACCGTGAAGTCGATCGAGGGCGCCGGCGGCGCGGCGCTGGGCCGGATTGCCGACGTCACCAAGCTGACGGACATCCAGGGCCTTCGGGCGGCAGCCGAGGACAAATTCGGTCCCGTCACGCTGGCCGTGCACAACGCGGGCGTGCCATGGCCGTTCGGGCCAACCTGGCTGGTGGACCCGGCCCGCTGGTGGAGCGCCCAGCAGGTACACGTGCTGGGTGCCATGCATGTGATCAATACGTTTGTGCCGGGCATGGTGGAACGGCACAACGGCCGCGTAGTCGTGATCTCCAGCGCTGGGGGCACCCGCGTCGCGCCGTACCTGTCCGGCTACGGGGTCGCGAAGAACACCCAGATCCGGCTCATCGAGTTCCTCGGTCACGAAGGCCACGAGGCGGGCGGCGTAGCCGCTTTCGCCGTTCATCCGGGGGACGAGCTGACCGGGATCTCGGACCTGACGATGAACGACCCGGACGCGCAGCGCTGGCTGCCGTGGTTCGTCGAGCACCTGCACACCAAGATCGGAGAAGACAGCTCGGCGGGCTTCACGGCGTGCGCCGACCTGGTCGTGAAGCTCGGCACGGGCCGGTACGACCGGCTGTCCGGCCAGTACCTCACGCCGTTCGAAGACCTCGACGTCAGGCCCGACTCGGTCTTCGAGGCACCGTCCCTCGACCCACACCCGGACTGACGGCGCGAGTGCGGTAAAGACGGCCCGCACGGCTCCCCGCCGCTAGGGAGCGACGCGAAGGAGGAGGGTCATCGACAAGGTCATCAGCAGTCCCGCGGACGCGGTCGGCGACATCGAATCGGGCAGCGTCATCGGGATCGGCGGGTTCGGTGTCATCCACGGGTTTCCCGTGCATCTGATCACCGCTGTCCGCGACCGCGGACTGGCAGACCTCGTGATCGTGTGCAATTCCCTGGGCGCGCAGCCGACCCACCCGGTGACGCTTGTCGAACACGGTCAGGCCCGCAAGCTCGTGGCCGCATTCTCCGCCAGGGCCGGTGACGTCGTCAGTTCCGCGCACGTCATCAGCCCGGTTCCGCTCGAGGTCGAGCTTGTCCCTCAAGGCATCCTCGTCGAGCGGCTGCGCTGTGCCGGGGCCGGCCTCGGCCCCTTCTACAGCCCGGTCGGCCAGGACACCCTCATCGCCGACGGCAAGGAGCGTCGGGAGTTCGGCGGCCAGCACTACGTGCTCGAGGAGCCGCTGCGACTCGACTACGCCCTCATCTACGCGCGCACCGCAGACCGGGCCGGGAACCTGGCCTTCCGCGGCGCCAACCAGAACTTCGGGCCGAGCTTCGCCAAGGCTGCAAAGATCGTGATAGCCCAGGTGGACGAGATCGTCGAGGTAGGCGAGCTCACGCCTGATCAGGTCGGCCTGCCGGGGATCTTCGTCGATCGCGTGGTGCAGTCACCGGTCCCGCGCACTGCCCTGTGGCGCGAGCCGCGTGCCGAGGACGACCGGCGCTCTTACCTCGGCCGCCCCGGTCTGACGCCGCGCGAGGTCGGCGCCCGGCTGGCCGCTCTGCTGCCGGAGCACAGCTACGTCAACCTCGGCGTGGGCCTGCCGACGCTGGTGTCCGATCACCTGGCCGGCCGGGACATCATGCTCCATGCCGAGAACGGCCTGCTCGGCTATGGCTCCCGGCTCTCCCCGGCCGAGGCCGACGACGACATCTACAACGCTGGCTCCGAGCCGGTCTCGCTGCGGAAGGGCGCGTCCGCGTTCGACACCGTCGCCGCCTTCGAGATGGCCCGCGGCGGCCGGCTCGATGCGGTTGTGCTCGGCGCCTACCAGGTCGCGGCCGACGGTTCGTTCGCCAACTGGACGACTCCGCAGATGGGCGGCGGCGCGATTGGCGGGGCGATGGATCTTGTCGTGCACCCTGGCCGCCTGATCATCGGGATGCGGCACGCCGAGCGATCCGGCCAGCCGAAGATCGTCCGCGAGTGCCGGTACCCGGTGACCGGCACCCGCTGCGTCGACCTGGTGGTGACCGACCTCGCTGTGCTGGAGCGGGAGGAGCGTGGCCTCGTGCTCCGTGAGTGCGCTCCGGGTTTCAGCCCCGACGACGTGCGCCGGCTGACCGAAGCGCCGCTGGTGGTCGAGCTGTGGGCGGAGATGACGGATCCCGGCCAGTCTCGTCACGTCGCCTGGCGAGCGCAGTCCCGGCCGGGAAGGAGGGCGGCGGCATGACGGGGCCGCTGGCGGGCCTCCGGGTCGCCGATTTCGGGCAGTACATTGCCGGGCCACTGGTCGGCGTGCTGCTGGCCGACCAGGGCGCCGACGTGATCCACGTCGACCCGCCTGGGGGCCCGCGACTGTCCGGGGTTGCCGACGCGTTCTTCAACCGCGGCAAGCGCCGGGTGATCATGGACCTTAGGCGACCAGGCGACGTGGATGCTGCGAGGCGCCTCGTGGCGTCCGCAGACATAGCGATCGAGAACTTCCGGCCCGGAGTGCTGGCCAGGCTGGGCCTCGACCTCGAACACAGCCGGTCGGACAACCCGGGCCTCATCACGTGCTCGCTGCCCGGCTTCGGCGCGGACGATCCGCGCGCCGGCCTGCGCGGCTACGAGGGCGTCATCGCGGCCGCGACGGCGAACTGCGAGCCGCGCAACGGAGAGGAGCCGCCGGACTGGGACTGGAGCCGGCCGACCTACTCGGCGCTGCCGTTCGCGTCGAGCTTCGCCGCCTATCTCGGCGCAGTGAGCATCGTGATGGCGCTGATCGCGCGGCGGCGGACCGGTCGCGGTCAGCACGTCGAGGTGCCGCTGTTCGACGCGATGTTCACCCTGATCGGCCACAGCGGTGCCTACTCCGACGACCGGGGCCTACACCCGCCCCGGCCAATCCACGTGCGCGGCTCCGGGGCGTTCCGGTGCTCGGACGGCCGCTACGTCCAGTTCGACACGTCCAGCCCACGGCACCTGCCGTGGTTCGCCCGCGCTGCGGGACTGCTCGGCCGCTGGGACACCGAGCTGCTCGACCTGGCCGCCACGGCAAGGCCAGAGGTGAACGAGCGCCTGCACGCGCGGCTACGGGATGAGTTCCTGACTCGTACCGCGGCGGAGTGGGAGGAGCTCGGCAACGCCGCGGGCGCCGCGATCGGCTTTATCCGGACGCCGGCTGAGTGGATCGCGACCGACCACGCCAGGAAGACTCACGCCGTCGTGGAGGTCGCCGATCCCGAGCTGGGGCCGATCTGGTGCGCCGGGGTGCCCGTCGCGCTGAGCGAGTTTCCTGAGCCTGCGGTCCGGCCGCGTCGCGTGGCTGGCGCCGATACCCCTGAAGTGCTGGCGGAGCTGGCAGACGTGACGCCGCGCGCGGCGGGCCCCGGCCCGGAGCCGAGCCTCCCCCAGCCGCTCGCCGGGATCCGCGTACTCGACCTTGGCCTCGCGCTGGCCGGTCCGACGTGCGGGCGGATTCTCGCCGAGTTCGGTGCCGACGTGGTAAAGATCGGCAACCCGAGCGCCGGGGTCTCCGGGTACCTGAACCGCGGCAAGGAATCGCTGCTGCTGGATGTCAGCAAGCTCGGCGGGCAGGAAGTGTTCTGGCGGCTCATCGAGACCGCTGATGTCGTCCTGGAGAACTTCTCGCCCGGCACCGCGGACCGGCTGGCCATCGGCTACGAGGAGGTGCGCGCCCGGCGCCCGGAGGCCGTCTACACCTCGATCAGTTGCTACGGGCTCGGCGGCCCGTGGACGCAGTGGCGGGGCTGGGAACGACAGGGTCAGGCGGTCACCGGGATCATGGAGCGGACCGAGCTGCCCTCGGTGCTCGGCCCCTACAACATCGTCGACATCGGGACCGGCATCCTCGGCGCATTCGTGACGGCCCTGGCCCTGTACCACCGCCAGTCGACCGGCCGTGGCCAGCTCGCCAGCGCCTCGCTCGCGCATACCGGCACCTATCACCAGGCGGCGTTCATGTTCGACTTCCCTGGCTATAGGTCCGCCGAGCCACGGGGTTACCTCGCCCTCGGGGAGAGCTCGCTGCAGCGCTACTACCGTGCCAGCGACAGGTGGTTCTTCCTCGCAGCCAGGACGGCCGACCTGCCCGCCCTGGCCGCGGTCACCGGGCTGAGTGAGATCGCCGACGTGACCGACTCGGAACGAGAACACGCCCTCGAGGCCGCCTTCGCGGCGGAAGGTGCCAGCGGACTGGTTGCGCGGCTCACCGGCGCGGGCGTCGCTGCTCACGTCGTCATGCCGGTCGCAGAGCTCATGACCGACACCGGCGTCCGGGCCCGCGGGCTGAGCGTGACCCAAGACGTTGAGGGTGTCGGCAGCTGCACGATGCCCGGCGTCTCGCCGCGGCTGTCCGACACCCCGGCTCTCGTCGGCAGCCCGCCTCGCCGGCCAGGTGAGGACGCCATCCAGGTGCTCGCCGCGGCTGGTCTGACCGACCGGCTGGACGCACTCGAACGCGGCTGGGTGGTCCGGGCAACTGACTTGCCGGCGGCATGGCCATGAGGTCACCAATGCTCGCGCCACAAGGTCGGCTTCCCCGTCGCGCAAAGGGTCTTCACGCCAAGCCACCGTGATCGGTAAGAAGGAAACGGGCCCCATCACGCCTCGGCAGCAGACCGGGCACCTTTGAGTGGGAGGACGGACACACACCGTGCATCGCAGCGAGACAAGGTTTCTGACCACGCACACGGGCAGCCTGATTCGCCCGGACACGCTGACCGCCGAGCCACCCCCCGGCGCGGCCGCGAACGCTCGCTCCGACTATGAGCAGGCGCTCACGGCGGCCGTCGCCGACGTGGTCTCCCGGCAGCGGGACGTGGGCCTTGACGTCGTGAACGACGGTGAGTTCGGGAAGTCGAGCTGGTCTGCCTACGTGCTCGGCCGGATCAGTGGCTTCGAGGTCCGCCCTGAGCAGCTCAAGCCGCTGGACTGGCTGGGCCGGGACCGGGAGCGGTTCAAGGGCTTCTTCACTGGTAACGCAGAGATACCAGTTGCTTTGACGGGG
The DNA here is from genome assembly GCA_035631375.1 of Streptosporangiaceae bacterium. Classification (GTDB taxonomy): domain Bacteria; phylum Actinomycetota; class Actinomycetes; order Streptosporangiales; family Streptosporangiaceae; genus JAJYUU01. Next base: position 7,614 of record DASQIW010000112.1, on the reverse strand, counting down.
GCACCCGCCGAGGTGTGCTTGGGACCGATCAAGTACACCGGCCACGACCTCATCAGCCGCGACCTGGCGAATCTGAAGGCAGCCACCGCCAGCCAGCCAGGCGGCGAGGTGTTCTTTACCAGCGTTGCGCCAGCGAGCACGGCGTACCAGGGCATCAACGAGTACTACAAGACCGAGGAAGAGTACATCTACGCGATCGCCGAGGCGCTCCGGCAGGAATACCTCGCCATCCACGAGGCGGGGTTCATCCTTCAGGTCGACGATGCGGTGCTGGCCAACATGTACGACCACATAGTCCAGCAGGGCGACGATGCCTACCGGCGCTGGGCGCAATTGCGAGTCGATGCGCTCAATCACGCCCTGGCCGGCATCCCCGCGGACCGGATTCGGTACCACGTGTGCTTCGGCAGCTGGCACGTCCCGCACGTCGCCGACGCGCCCCTTTCGGCGCTGGTCGAATTCATTGTGCAGGTGAACGCAGGCGCCTACTCCATCGAGGCGGCAAACCCGCGGCACGAGTGGGAGTGGGAGGTCTGGGAGCAGGCCCGCCTGCCGGAGGGCAAGGTGCTGATCCCCGGCGTCATCACGCACCACACCACCACCGTCGAGCACCCCCGCCTGGTCGCGCAGCGGCTCGAGCGGTTCGCGGGGATCGTCGGTAAGGAGAACGTCATCGGCGGCGCCGACTGCGGGTTCGCGCAGGCGGCCGCCATCAAGCGCACGCATCCCGAGGTGATGTGGGCGAAGTTCGGCTCCTTGGTCGCCGGCGCACAAATCGCGTCGGAGCGTCTTTGGGGTTCATGACGACGTCAGCGAGCGAAGAACGAGTTCGACTCCTTTTCGGGAGCCGAGTAACACGCGAAAAGGAGACCATCATGACAGTGCTAGCGCAGGACAGGGCCGAAATGGAGCGCGGCGAGGCGGGCAAGGAGGCGGGCAAGTGGCCGGGCGTCCCCGAGACACCGGCGCCGGAGCCGGGTGAGCTGCAGCAGACGCCGCAGGAGATCGAGGGACCCTACTTCCGGCTGGGCGCCCCGATGCGGTCAAACCTGCTCGAGCCCGGTGACATCCCGGGCATCGTGCTCACCGGACGGGTACTGACGGAGAAGGGCAACCCCATCGCGGGTGCCGTCGTCAACTTCTGGTCATCGGACCTGGCCGGAAACTACGACATGCTCGGCTACCGGTATACCGGCTACGTCGTGACCGACGAGCAGGGCGGGTACGAGGTCACCACGATCATTCCCGGCTGTTACGAGCCGCGCGAGGCCAAGCACATCCACGTCAAGGTGCAGGGCCTGTCCAGCCCGATCACGACCCAGCTCTACATCGAGGGCGAGCCGGGCAATCTTGATGACGATTTCTACCACCCAGCGCTGCTGGTGCCCTGCACGGTCGACGAGAACGGTGTCAAGCACGGTTCGTACGACTTCGTCATCAGGCAGGTCACCGAGGAGGAGAACGTCACGCCAGAAAGCCTCGCAGCCCGGGCGTAAGCCCGCCGACTACCGTCCAACGAAGGGCAGGCATCGCGTGTCCCAGGTCATTGTGTTCCTTCTGCTCGGAATCGGCTCGGGTGGCCTGATCGCCGGCATCGGGATGGGCGTCGTACTGAGCTACCGCGGCGCCGGCGTCATTAACCTGGCGACCGGAGCGGTCGCCATGCTTGCCGGCTATTTCTTCTGGGCAGTCAGGCTCGGGAAGTTCGCCTCGATTCCGGCAGTCCCGGCCGCGATACTGACGCTCATCTTCGCTGCGATCGTGGGCGTGCTCTTCGACCTGCTCGTGATCCGGCCGCAGCGGACCGCGACGCCGCTGGCGAAGCTGATCGCCACGCTCGGCGCGCTGCTCATATTCCAGGCGTTCATCGTCATCACCTTCGGTCAGTCGGCGCAGCCGCAGCCGGTGATCCTTCCGTCGCAGAACGTCATACTCTTCGGCGATCCGGTCCCGGTGTACAACTTCATCATCGGTGGCGCGATGTTGGTGATCATGGCCGGGCTGGCGGCGCTCTACCGGTGGACCCGGTTCGGGCTTGGTACCCGCGCCGCTGCGGAGAACGAGGCGCACGCCATGTTCATGGGGCTGTCGCCGAACTGGCTCTCCCTGTCGAACACGGTGCTGATGTCCCTCGTGATGGGTGTCACCGGGCTGCTCGCGGCATCGGTCGTTGAGCCTGACCCGGGCACTCTTCCGCTGATGGTGATCCCCGGCCTGGCTGTCGCGATCTTCGGTCGGTTCACCTCCTTCACGGTCACGTGCATAGGCGGCCTGGTGCTTGGCATGGCCGAGTCGTTGCTGACGTACTTCTCGAACCAGAACTGGTTCCCTACCGACCAGGGGCCCGGCTATCCGCTGCCCGGCACCCAGGACTTGCTGATCTTCCTGGTCCTCGTTGTCGCCATGTACTTCCGGGCAGGCAAGATCCCTGGTCGCGGCGACGTGCTGGAACGCCGGCTGCCCGCTGCGCCGCCGCCCAAGCACCCGATGCGCAGCGCGCTCATCTGTGGCGTCATCGGGGCGGTAGCGATCCTGCTGCTGCCCGGCGGCTACCGCAACACTCTGGATGTCTCGCTGATCACCGCGGTCTTCCTGCTGTCGGTCGTCATCATCACGGGCTACCTGGGACAGGTGTCGATCGTTCAGCTCGCGCTCGGCGGGTCCGCCGGATTCGCCGTCTCTCACTTCGCGACGGACTTCGGTATCGGCTTCCCCTGGGCACCGATCCTGGGCGTGATCATCGCGGTGCTGCTCGGGTTGTTCTGCGGGATCCCGGCACTCCGGGTGCGCGGCGTGAGCCTGGCCGTTGTGACCCTGGCAGCAGCCGTCGCGATCGAGAACTTCGGCTTCGGGAATACGACCTGGGGCGGCGGCATCAAGGGTTCGTCGGTACCCGCGCCCGCGCTGTTCGGCTGGCAGTGGGGTCCCAATGCCCCGGTACACGGGCTGTTCGGTGCCGAGCCAAGCCCGTTGTTCGGGTGGTTCGTGCTGATCGTCTTGCTCATCGTCGGGCTGCTGGTATCCAACCTGCGGCGCAGCGCTCTCGGCCAGGACATGCTCGCGGTCCGTGCGAACGAGCGGGCAGCGGCGGCGGCCGGCATCAACATCCGGCAGACCAAGCTGCTCGGCTTCGCGATCTCGGCTGGCGTGGCAGGCGTGGGCGGCGTGCTGCTGGCGTACGCCTACAGCTCGATCACGCCGACGAGCTATGACACGGCGACGTCACTGGCGCTGATCGCCTTCGCCTACATCTGCGGAATCTCGACCGTGGCGGGCGCCATCTGGGGCGGCATGATCTTCATCGGTAGCATCTCGGCGTACGCGCTGCTGCAGTGGTTCGGACTCCAGGGCGAGTGGTTCACGCTGGCCGGCGGCGCGCTGCTCATCCTCACGCTGGTTCAGCAACCCCAGGGCGTGGCGACGGCCATCTTCTACGGCGACAAGCCAGCCATTCCCGTGCCGCGATTCCTCCGGCGCGGCAGCCCGCCGCTGAGCCCGGCGCTGGCCGAATCCATCGACGAGGCAAAGGTGGCGTGATGACCGCAGTGCTGGAAGCCAGCAAGATCAGCGTCAGCTTCGGCTCGGTCCAGGCCTTGGTCGACGTCGATCTGGAAGTCCCGGCGGGCAAGCTCGTCGGCCTCATCGGCCCGAACGGCGCGGGGAAGACGACCTTCATCGACGCGGTCACCGGGTTCGTGCCGGCTACCGGGACGGTGGTGCTGAACGGCCGGGACATCTCGGCTGAGCCTCCGCACGTGCGGAGCCGCCTCGGCCTGGCCCGGACCTGGCAGACCCTGGAGCTTTTCGACGACCTGACCGTCAGGGAGAACTGTGTCGTCGCGTCCCGGCGGCCCACCACGGGGGGCTCGCTGGCGCAGATCGTGCTCGGCCGCCGCCAGCAGACCAGGGCGGCGGTGGACGACGCGATCAGGATCCTGGAGCTGGAGGAGTTTTCCGAGCGGATGCCGAGCGACCTGTCGCAAGGCAAGCGGAAGCTGGTCGGCGTCGCCCGTGCGCTCGCCGGCCAGTCGAAGCTGATCCTGCTCGACGAGCCCGCCTCCGGCCTGGACAGCCAGGAGAGCAACGACCTCGGCCGCCGCCTGCGCCGCGTCGTCGACGAGGGCGTATCGATGCTGCTCGTCGATCACGACATGGCCCTGGTACTCAACGTCTGCGACTACGTCTACGTCATCGACTTCGGCCGCATGCTGGCCCACGGGGTGCCCGCCGAACTGCGCACCAACGAGAAGGTGCTGGCCGCCTACCTGGGCGGCGTGGCGACGGTGTCAGAGTCGGCCGGACCTGCGGCGGACGGCGCTGAGCCGACCCCCGCGGGCCAGACCGGAAGGGCGAACTAGTGAGCGACACCGTCCTGGCGATCGACGACCTGTCGGCCGGTTACGCGGGCGCCGAGGTTATCAGGAATATCAGCATCACCGTCGGCGGCGGCGAGGTCGTCGCGCTGTTCGGGCCGAACGGGGCGGGGAAGACCACGACCCTGCGGGCCGTCTCCGGCATCATCCGCCCGAGCCGCGGCACGATTACGTTTAACGGCACCGATCTCACCAAGCAGTCGCCGACCATGCGCGCCCGGGCAGGGATCGCGCACGTGCCCGAGGGTCGCGGGATCTTCTACAGCCTGACCGTGGCCGAGCACTTCCGGCTGGGCTACCGGGGCGAGCACATCGACCCGGCGATCGTCTACGAGTACTTCCCGGCGCTCGAGCCGCTGAAGGACCGGCGGGCCGGGCTGCTGTCAGGCGGCGAGCAGCAGATGCTCGCAGTCGGCCGGGCCCTCGGGCGGCGCCCGAAGCTTCTGCTGCTGGACGAGCTCAGCCTGGGCCTGGCACCGCTGCTGGTCGAGCGGCTGCTGCCTGTGGTGCGCCAGTACGCCAGGGACAGCGGCTGCGCAGTGCTCCTCGTCGAGCAGCACGTTCAGCTGGCCACCGAGATCGCCGACCGCTGTTACGTCCTGTCACACGGCGACATCGTCCTGCACGAGACTGGCGAGCGATTGATCAAGGACCCGTCCTTGCTGGTCGCCAGTTACGTGGGGCATGCGCCGGAGCCAGGCAAGGCCGTCGCCGGGAGCGGCGCGTGACGATCCGCGGCGCGGCTTTCATCGCGGGCGCCTACGAGCACCCGGACCGGAAGATCCCGGGCAAGTCGATCGCGCAGGTGCACGCCGAGGTGGCACTCGGGGCGCTGGCCGACGCGGGCCTTTCCGTGTCCGACGTGGACGCGTACTTCTGCGCGGGCGACGCGCCGGGTTTCGGACCCATCTCCATGGCGGATTACCTCGGGTTGAAGCGGTTGACCTTCGCGGACTCGACCGAGACCGGCGGGTCGTCCTACATCGCCCACGTCGGCCACGCGGCGGCGGCCATCGCGACGGGGAAGTGCCGCGTGGCGCTGATCACGCTGGCCGGGCTGCCCCGATCGCAGCCAGTTCCCCGGCCGTCGGCGTCGGCGCAGGCACCAGAGGCCGGGTTCGAGCAGCCGTTCGGGCCCACGACCGTCTCGATGTACGCGCTGGCGGCCCGCCGCCACATGCACGAGTACGGCACCACGAGCGCCCAGCTCGCGGCGATCAAGGTGGCAGCGTCGCAGCATGCCCAGCACAATCCGAACGCGATGCTGCCGCGCGCCGTGACTGTGGAGGAGGTGCTGGAGTCGCCCATCATCTCCGACCCTCTGCACCGGCTTGACTGCTGCGTCGTCAGTGACGGCGGCGGGGCGCTGGTGGTGGTCGCGCCGGAGGTGGCCGCTGCGCTGCCCCGCCAGGCGGTGAAGGTGCTCGGTCACGGCGAGTCCCCGAAGGTCTCGGCGGGCGGCCCCATCGACCTGACGTACACCGGGGCGGTGTGGTCAGGGCCGCGGGCGTTCGAGGAGGCGGGGATCACGCCGGCCAACGTCGACTACGCCTCGATCTACGACTCCTTCACTATCACCGTCCTGCAGACGATCGAGGACCTGGGATTCTGCGCGAAAGGTAAAGGCGGCGCGTTCGTCGCCGATGGCGCTCTGCTGGCGCCGCACGGCGCATTGCCGTTCAACACCGACGGCGGCGGGCTGTGCAACAACCACCCGGTGAACCGGGGCGGGATGACCAAGGTGATAGAGGCCGTCCGCCAGCTGCGGGGAGAGGCAAACCGGGCCGTGCAGGTGCCGGACTGCCAGATCGCGCTGGCGCACGGCAACGGCGGGTCCCTGGGTACCCGGTCGGCCGCCGCGACGCTCATCCTCGGCCGGGAGGACGCATGACCACACAAGCATCGCTGCCCGCGCAGTCGTTGCCGGCACCGGCGCCGGCCGTCAACCCGGAGACCAGGGAATTCTGGGATGCGACGGCGCAGGATCGCCTGCTGCTGCGGCGGTGCCGGGACTGCGGCGCAGTGATCTGGTACCCGCGCGCCATCTGCCCGGAGTGCGCGAGCCTGAACACCGAGTGGTTCCCGGCGGCGGGCCGCGGCCGCATCTACAGCTACACGGTGAATCACCGCGGCGAGGGTGCCTACACCGGCTTGCCGCCGTTCGTGCTGGCCTACGTCGAGCTGGACGAGGGCCCGCGGCTGATGACCAACATCGTCGGCGCTGACAACGCTGAGCTTGCCGTCGGCCTGCCGGTCGAGGTCGTGTTCCACGACACCGGTGACGGCGCGGCCCTGCCACGGTTCCAGCCGATGCGCGACTAGCCACCAGCGAACCCCGTTACTCAAGGAATTCTGCGCAGGAGGAGACGATGACGACCACGAAGATGAGCGGCGCAGAGTACCTGGCGCGAACCCTGGATGTGTACGGGGTCACTGCGGTGTTCTTTGTCCCGACGATCCTCAGCAAGACGCTGTATGAGCTGGAGACGCGTACCAGCATCGACCGGGTTCTGACCCACGGCGAGAAGGCCGCGGTCTACATGGCCGACGGCTATGCGCGCGCGTCCGGCCGGCCTGGCGTGTGCATGGCGCAGACCGTGGGCGCCGCCAATCTCGCCGCGGGGCTGCGCGACCCCTACCTCGGCGGCTCGCCGGTGGTCGCGTTCACGGGCGGGCCGTACAACTGGAGCCGCGGCCGGAGCTATTACCAGGAGATTGAGGACTTCCCGCTGTTCAAGCCGGTGACGAAGTTCAGCGCGCAGGTCACCGATCCGGGCCGGTTGCCCGATCTGCTGGCACAGGCGTTCGCGGCATCGGTTGCCGGCCAGCCAGGACCGACGCACCTGGAGGTATTCGGCCACTCCGGCGAGGACGTCGAGGATGGCGAGGTCGGCGTCGAGGTGCCGGCGGGGCAGCCGTTCGTGGTACCGGCCTACCGGACCCGAGCGCCCGCGGAGGCGATCGCCGCGGTGGCGGCGCTGCTGGCGGGGGCCAGCCGCCCGGTCATCGTCGCCGGCGGCGGGGTGCGTGCGTCCGGGGCGAGCGCGCAGTTGCGGGCTCTGGCGGAGAAGCTCAACATCCCGGTGGCCACGTCACTCAACGCGAAGGATCAGCTGGCCGGCGACCACCCGCTCAATGTGGGCGTGCCCGGCGTCTACGCCAGGGCGAGCGCCAACCAGGTGCTGCTCGAAGCCGATGTCGTGCTGTACGTCGGCAGCAAGACCGGTAACCAGGTCACGCT
>DASQIW010000111.1:0-9753 GCA_035631375.1 Streptosporangiaceae bacterium | reverse complement strand
GGGGCATTCTGCGGTAAACGGCGAACTCCGCCCGCGCGGCCGACCCGGCAGCATGATCGTGCAGCCAGCCGGCAAGCATGCGCGAATGGCCAGTGATCAGAATCTGCTGAATCCGCCGTCTCCCAGCACGCCGGCTCGGCGGTCGGAGCCACTGCAGCCAGGACCGCTCGCCGGACGGTACGGTCCCGCGGCGACCATGGTGATCTTTTTCCTCATTCCTTATCTTGGCCTGTCAGCCGCCGTGCCGCCGCTGGCGCCGATCATCGCCGCGCAGCTGCACACGAGCCCGCAAACGCTCAGCCTCGGATCTGGCCTCGCCAACGCTGGGTATGCAGTCGGCACAGTGCTCGCGGTGCAGCTGGCGCAGCTGCTGCCGCAGCGCCGTCTCCTGATCGCATACGCCGGAGCCCTGGTGATCGGCTCGGTGCTGGCCGCAGCCGCGACGGGCGCGGCGATGTTCATCGTCGGGCACGTGCTCCAGGGCTTGTGCACCAGCATGCTGCTGATCGCCGCCGCGCCGCCGCTGTTCCTCGGCTTCCCGACTGCGAGGCTCCGCTGGACGGCAGTGATCTTCAATCTGTGCATCTTCGGCGCTATCGCGGCCGGTCCGCTGATCGGCGGAGCCCAGGCATCGTTCCACGCCTGGCGACCGCTCTTCTGGATCGTGACCGGGATCGCCGCGGCTGGCCTCGTGATGTCGCTGCTGACCTTCACGGACGCGCCGCCCGCGGACCGCAGCGCCCCGCGCGACTGGGCGGCCATCAGCCTCGCAGCGGTCGGCTCGGTCGCTGCATTCACAGGAACGTCGCAGCTGCTGACCCATGGGTTCGCCAGCCCCGTTGCCATCGTTCCGTTGCTGGTCGGGCTGTTCCTGATCGTCGTTCTGTGGGTCTATGAATACCGCGCCAGCCGCCCGCTGCTCACGGTCCGCATGCTGGCGAGCACCATCCCGGTGACGGGCGTTGTGGTCGCGGTCTGCGCGGCTGCAGCCTCAACGTCGGCGATCGGGCTGACCGCGACGGTACTCGCTCCCCACTACACGCCCCTGCATCTCGGGGTGCTCTACATTCCCGAGCTCGTGGCCGCCATCGTCACCGCTTTTGCCTTCGGGGCAGTCTTCAGCAGGCGCCTGATCCACTACTTCGCCCTGACCGGGCTGGTGTTCCTGGTCGCCGGAATCCTCGTGCTCCGCGGCGCTATCCCGCCCACCTCGACGCTGACGCTGGTCGGCTCCGGTCTCACCGGTGTGGGCATCGGGGCGTCGGTGACCCCGGCGCTATTCCTAGCTGGCTTCTCGCTGCGCTCGGCTTCGATCCAGCGCGTGTTCGCGATGCTCGAGTTGCTGCGGGCGGTGGCTGCGTTCATGATCGTGCCGATCCTTCTGCACTTCGGCACGACGCTGACGGGGTTGCCGACGCCGGCGATGGGCACGGTCCTCTGGATCTGCTTTGGCATAGCTGTCGGCGGCGCCGTCATCGGCGTCCTGCTCTACGTACTCGGCCGGGTCCGGCCGGCGGCCCCGGCGCTGCAAACATGGATGGCCGGCCAGGAACCGGCCTGGTACTCACCGCCGCTGCTGGCTGCGCTCCGCGGAAAGGCCCGGCCCGCCTTCGCGGCTGCATCGGCGGCCGTCATGTCGGCCGGCGGCACCGGCGGCCGGGTGGCTGCGGCGCTCACAGGTCACCCCGGCAGGCGCGTCGTCCGCGCTCATGGCGACCGGGTCGGTCCGGTGCTGTTTGCTTACGACGGCTCCGAGATGGCCAAGGCCGCGATCGCCGAGGCGGGTCAACAGCTTCCCAGGGGTCGCGATGCCCTGGTACTGACCGTCTGGCGGACGTTCAGCGTCGGGTTCATGCCGGAGGACGGCGCGCAGTTCGACGCGGCCTGCGCTGACGACGTCCGTTACGCTGCCGAGCAGACGGCCGCCCGAGGGGCCGCGCTCGCTGACTCCGCTGGATTCCGCGCGGACTCGGTGACCGTTCAGGGAACGCCGGCCTGGAAGGCGATCCTGGACACCGCTGAGGAGCACGAAGCCAGCCTGGTCGTCCTTGGCTCGCATCGCCACGGCGGGCTCGGCGGCCGGGTCACGGGAAGCGTTGCCGGCGACGTTGGCACCCGCTCGAAGCGTCCTGTCCTCATCGTGCATGACCACGGCATAACCAACGGCTCGGCCCAGGCCGCCGCGTAGCGCCCTGGCGCCGGCTGACCGCGTGCCAGCTGTTACTGGTAGGCGCGGGCCTGGATCCGGTACAGGTCGCCATACTGCCCGTCGCGGGCGAGGAGCTCGTCGTGCGTGCCTACCTCGGCGACGCGTGATCCGTCGAGCACGACGATCAGGTCGGCCATCCGCACGGTGCTGAAGCGGTGTGAGACCAGGATGGTGATGCTCCCGAACGGACGCTCCGACATGCGGGCGGCGTAGGACTCGAATAGCTGGTGCTCGGTCTCTGCGTCAAGCGCCGCCGTCGGCTCATCGAGCGCCGTGATCAGCGGCTCGTCGCGCATGAAACCGCGGGCCAGGGCCAGCTTCTGCCACTGGCCGTACGACACGTCAACACCTTCGGGCCAGGTCGGGCCGAGCTGCGTCCGCAAGCCTGATGGCAGCTTCTCGGCCACGTCCCTGGCGCCGGCCCGATCCAGGGCGGTGACAATCGCCGGCTCGGCATCCATCCGCGGCAGATCGCCGACGCCGATCGCCTGCGCGGCGCGGAACTCGAACCGGAAGAAGTCCTGGAAGGCTCCGGCGAGGCGGGCCCGCCAGCTGGCAGGCTCGATGCGGGCCAGATCGACACCGTCGATCAGGATGCGGCCCGATGTCGGGGCGTAGAGCTTCGCCAGCAGCTTGATCAGCGAGGTCTTGCCTGCACCGTTCTCGCCGACGATCGCGATGACCGAGCCGACGGGCAGGAAGAGGTTGACGTCCTGCAGCGCTGGCCGGTCGGAGCCCGGATAGGTGAAGGTGACGTGGTCGAACTGGATACCGTGCGCGATGCGGACGGGCGCGAGCAGGTCCGCGTTGCGCGTGACGGCGGCGGCGTAGTCCTCCAGCCAGGCCAGGCGCCGGGAGCCGTCCATCCAGATGCCACGCAGGAATCCGATCTCGCTCACGGTGGCGCCGACGTAGGAGGACAGCCGTGCTCCGGCCGACAGCACGAGGATTGCTGCCGACGGGTTCGCGTGCGGCCCCGTGGCCACGAGGACGATCGCAGCCGAGTAGGCCAGCCCGAAGATTGCCCACCCGCCCGCATACCACGCCGCCGACCGGGAGCGCGCCGCGGCGACCGGCCCGTACCAGCGTTCCCAGGAAGCCCGGCGCTGGTCGGCGACAGCCTGGCTGATTCCGAGGACGCGCAGTTCCTTGGCCGGAGATGCAGTCGTCGACAGCGTGAACAGGTGCCGGGCCAGCCGGTCTGCCTGCGAACCGCGCTCCTGGGCGGTCCGCTCCACGACCGGCCGCCAGCTCGTCGCCGCGACCGTGGGCACCGCGAACACGACGAGCAGGATCAGCACCGGGTTGACGCTGGCGAGCAGGGCCACCGTAACCGCCAGCCGCAGGATCCAGCCCGCGGTCGAGAACACCGACATATACATGTGGTCGAGCGTGAAAATCTGCTCGCGGAGCACGGACAGCCGGTCAAGGTAATCCGGCCGCTCCTGGTGCGCGATCGTGGCGACGGTGGCCTGCAGCCTGGCGACATGGGCCTCGAGCGCGATCGTGACCTTGTCACGGAACCGGCGCTGGATTCTGGTGGAGACAGTCTGCAGCAGCCAGGTGGCGACCGCCGAGACCGCGAGCGCGATGACCGCAAATCGCAGCAGGCCGGGCTTGTCCTCGATCAGGCCCTCGCCGAGCAGCTTGAGCCAGACAGCCAGCAATGCGTCCGGCAAGGCGGCCACCAGGGCCAGCACGAGCGACATACCCATGAGCGCGGGCTCATAGCGAAAGCCGAGACGGCACAGCCGCCACATCGACGACAGCGCGGGCGGGAGCTTGTCCGGCACCTCTCCGGTCGGCAGCGCAGTGTCAGGCGAGGACATCGAAGGTCATCTCTTCCTCGCCTTCTTCCGGCGTGCCGGCGGCGAATCGCTGAGCCTGCAGCGTGAACATCGTCCAGTAACGACCACGCTGCGCCATCAGCTCGTCGTGACTGCCCAGCTCAGCCACCACGCCGTTTTCCACGACCGCGATCGCATCGACGTGCCGGACGGTAGAGAACCGGTGCGAGATCAGGATGGTCGTGCACGATCGGGTGGCCGCCAGGATTCGCTCGAAGATCTCCGCCTCGCCGCGCACATCGAGCTGTGCCGTCGGCTCGTCCAGCACGACCAGGCCGGCGCCGCGCCGGACAGCCAGCATCGCCCGGGCCAGCGCCACGCGCTGCCACTGCCCGCCCGAGAGCTCGGTGCCGCCCGAGTACCCCTTGGCGAGCACGGTGTCGAGGTCGGCAAGCCCTGGCGCACCAGCTTCCGCGAGCGCTGCCGTGATCAGCTCGTCCCGCCGTGCTGCATCCCCGTCAGGTGTCGCGGACGCACCGCCGGAGCCGTCGCGGGGGGCCACGTTGTCCCGCAGCGTCATCTCGAAGCGCACGAAGTCCTGGAACACGACCGTCACACGCTGGCGCCAGCGCGTCAGGTCGAGATCGCGCAGGTCAACGCCGTCGACTTCGATGGCGCCTGACTGCGGGTCGTAGAGCCGGCACAGCAGCTTGGCCAGCGTCGTCTTGCCTGCGCCGTTCTGGCCAACGATGGCCAGCGAGCTTCCGGCCGGAATCTCCAGGTCGAGACCGGTGAGCACCGGCCGATCAGGAGCGGCAGGGTAGGCAAAGGTGACGTCGCGGAGCCTGATGTGCCGCGCGGGCATGCCGCCCGGGAGCCGGGTGCCCGACGCGATCGTGCCAGCGCTCGGCATCGCAGCCTTCAGCCTGGCAATCGCGGCGACCGGTGCGGCAGCACCGTCGAGCGCCCAGTTGAGCCCGCCGAATGCGATCATGGACGCGCCGATCGTGGCTGACGCGTAAGCCACGAGCCCACCGAGCGCCAGCCGGTGCTCCAGCGCGGCGGCGCCGAGCATCCACAGCACCAGTGCGTTGGCGGCGAGGACGAGCGCAAGGCTCGCCAGCACGGACCGCTCGCGCATCCGCGTCGCCTCGTATTGCAGCCGGTGCAGGCGCCGCCGGGCCGTGATGAAGCGCTCGAGCACCCAGTCTGGCAGGCCGAAGATACGCAGTTCCTTGGCCGCGGGCGGATCCACGGCGAGCCGGTAGGCGTAGTCCGCGTCGCGCGCCGCCAGCCGGACCTCGTCAGTGTTGCGGTCCCTCCAGACGCCGCTCTCGCGCAGCAGCCAGTGGGTGGAGAGCCACGCTCCGGCGAGTACGAGCGGCGCCCACCAGGCGAACCCGAAGAGCACGCACGCCTGGGCAAGGCCAGCGACCATGTCCACCAGCCCGCCGGCGATGAAGTCCATCGAGGTGGCGAGCGGCGGGGCCGTCATGCCCCGATCGAAGTCGCGGGCAATCTGCAGGTCGGCGGCGAAATCGGGATCCTCGAGGTGGCCGATACCTGGTGCCGCCGTGCAGGCGCCGGTCAGTTCGTCGTAGAGCCAGGCCGCGGTCCGGTCGCCGAGGTTGGCGCTGAGCGCGGTGTGCAGCGGACCGAGGACCTGCAGCAGGACGAACAGGACGCCGACGATGACGAGCGGGAGCGCCAGGCTATATCTGTGCTGGATGGCGGCGACGAGCACGCCAGTGGCGATCGAGAACCCGGCCGGCAGCAGCCCGCGCAGCCCGAGCAGTGCCCACCATCCGCCAGCCATCTGGCGGTCAGCCTTGATCAGCGCGGCGGCCAGCTCCAACTCCGGCCGCGCTCGCAGCCTCCGCAGCCACGACACGGCCGACGGCATTCTTCTGGTCACAACCTCAGATTGACAGCCCGCTGGCCGCGTGGATTGGACTTATCGGAACAACGCGGGAATGAGGGTGCCTCGGCCAGCTCGTGCCAGGGCGGCCGTCAGCCGAGCCGCACGCGCCGGGCGAATGCAGATATCTCTTCCCGCATGTCCTTCAGTTCGGTCGACACCGGGCCGACGACCAGCCGGGTGACACCCTGGCTTTCCCGCGCCCCGACTTCGTCGGCCGTCATGTCGATCTGGCCCCAGCGGGTGTATTCGAGAGCCGCGGGATCCCGCCCGGCTGCAGCTGCCTCCGCCCGCATCACGGCGACCTGCTGCTCCCGCTGCGCCTGCGTCAGCCGGCCGCCGTGGAAGTAGCCGTCGCCGCGGCGGCCCGCTCGCCGGGCGGCGGCCAGGCTCGATCCGCCTACGTGGATCGGCGGGATCCGCCCGTCATGCGGCTTGGGGAAGCTGCAGGCTGCGGTGAGGGAAAAGAACTCGCCCTGGTAGCTGACGCCCGACGCGTCCCCGCCCCACAGCAAGCGGAGCACATCGATCGCCTCGTCCGCGCGCCGGCCGCGGGTCCGGAAGTCGACGCCGACCGCGTCGGCCTCGCCCGGCAGCACGCCAAGGCCAACCGAGAAGAGGCTCATCCGGCCATTCGAGAGCAGGTCGATCGTCGCGAGCCGCTTCGCCAGCACGACCGGGTGATGGTAGGGGAGCAGCAAGACAGCCGTACCGAGCAGCAGTGCGCTGGTCGCCGCCGCGATGTATGCGAGGCAGTCCAGCGGGTCAGCGACCGCCAGATCAGGCGGGAACTGCACCGGGCCGGCTGCCGCGCCCGGGTACATGACGATGTGCTCGGAGGTGTAGAACGATTCGAAGCCGCACTCCTCGGCGTGCCGCGCTACCGCGGCCATCAGTTCGGGGTCGGTGCCGTAGTAGGCGGTGTTGTAGGCCAGCCCGAACTTCACGTGGTCCTGCCTCCCTCACGGCGCCTGGTGGCGGCCTACCCAGATACTGGCTGTTGTGGCCGGTGCTGACACAGAGTTTGAGCTTCTGGGCGGCCAGCACGCGGTGACGCACGCCGGCGAGCTGCAGGCCCTGCACGCCGAGGTGTACGAGGCCCCGCCCTATGGGCTATCCGCGGACGCAGGCGAGTTCGGCCGCCGGTTTCGCGTGCAGTGCCGCCAGCCCGGGTTTGTCCTCGCCGAGGCCCGCAGCGGCGGCTATCTCGTCGGCTACGCGGCCGGGATGCCACTGCGGCCGTCCACCTCTTGGTGGCGGGCCCTGACGAGCCCGCTGCCCGAGGAGATCGTCACCGAGTATCCCGGCCGCACCTTCAGCGTGATCGAGTTGCTCGTCCGGGCAGCCTGGCGCCGGCAGGGCATCGGGCAGACCCTCCACGACCTCCTGCTCCGAGGCCGGCGTGAGGAGCGAGCAACGCTCGTTGTCTGGCCAGAAGCCACGGCCGCGCAGCGTGCCTTCCAGAGCTGGGGCTGGCACAAGATCGCCCGGACACGTGACCCCGGTGCCGGGTCGAGGCTGGCTGACGTGCTGGTGACCGAGCTCCCGGCCGGCGGCGAGCTCGTGCCTTAGGCGCCCCGCTGAGTGAAGCTGTACCAGTTGCCCGAGTCATCGCGGAGTACCGCCTCGACGCCGTAGGGACGCTTGGCGGGCTCCTGAGTGAACTGCACCCCACGGCCAGCAAGCGTCGCGTGGTCGCCCACGCAGTCCGAGGTCGCCATGACCCCGGGCGACAGCGCGCCCTTGGCGACGAGCGCCCGCACCTGTTGCGCCGTCTGGTCGTCGAGCATCGAGTTCCCCGGGTCCATGAGCACCAGCTCCTGGCCGTCGCTGCCCGGCGGGCGGACGGTCAGCCAGCGCATGCCGCCGTCCATCGTGATGTCGTTCGTGCAGGTGAAGCCCAGCTTGCTGACGTAGAACTCCTTGGCGGCGTCCTGGTCGAGCACCCAGACCGACACGATCGAGATGCCGTTGATCATCGGGTTCCGCCTTTCCGCATGTCTGTGCGACTCATGGCTCGACCCTACGAGCCGCCTGCCGCCGGCGCTTCTCCGTAAGTGACCTGTTCCGGCGTCGCGGCTAGCATGCGGGCGTGGGAACGCGCTTCCACGGATGGCCGGAGCAGGCGTACGTCGTGCTCCTGCGGCTGGGCGGCGAGCCGTCGCGGGAGACGCGGGAGCAGGTGCGGCATGACCGCGAGAAGCTTGTCCGGCAGCCGATGATCAATCTGCTCAACGACCTTGCCGACGTGGACCCGTGGTATGAAGACTTCTCGGTGTGGCGCTACGCCAGCACCGCGTACTGGTGGCAGAACCAGTGCGCCGTGGTGCGAGTGGCACGCAACATCGAGATCGGATTCCGCTTCAACCTCGACGGCCTGCGAATCAGGGCCGCGTGGTGGTATGCCGGCGCCGAGCAGATCGCCTTGTTTCGTGCAGCGGTCGCCGCCGATGATAGCGGGCACGCGCTGGCGGATCTGGTGTCGTCGCTTGCCGCCGGCGGACACGAGATCCTGGGCGACGTCATGAAGCGAATTCCGCGCGGTTACCCGGCCGACCACCTCCGCGCCGACCTGCTCAGGCACCGCTCGCTTATCGCGGCTCGCGACCTCGAATCCGATGCCGTGCGTGATGTCGAGCCTGTGTACCGAGCCTGCGAGCAGCTGCGTCCGCTACTGGAATGGCTCGCCGGGCATGTAGTCGTCGTCACGCCGCAGCGCCTGGCCGACCGGTGCGGGGCGGAGACGACTGGTTGGTTAGCGTGAGGACTCATGGACATGAAGCTCGAAGTTGTTCCCATCCCGGTGCGCAATGTCGACGCCGCCAAGGACTTCTACACCCGCCAGGTCGGCTTCCACCTCGACCACGACGCGAGGCCCAGTGAGACCATGCGAGTGGTGCAACTGACCCCACCCGGCTCGGCATGCTCAGTAGTGATCGGCGAGGGATTGCCGCTGGGTGAGCCAGGCTCTGTCCGGGGTGTCCAGCTCGTGGTCGAGGATCTCGATTCCGTCCGCACCGATCTTGCCGGGCGAGGCGTCGCCATCAGCGAAGTACAGCAGATGGGCCCAGCAGGAACGCCTGGCTCACGCTACTGCTTCTTCGAAGACCCTGACGGGAACATGTGGGCCGTCCAGGAATATAAGCGCAGCTAGCCCTCCTCAGGGCTCTGATCGTCGGCAACCGGCAGCCCTGTGCGCCACATGAGCGCGAAGCAGCCGGGGATCGGTGCGGGTCCGCCGCGCTCGGCAGCGCACCGCCGGTAGGCGGAGGGGGACATGCCGGTCAGCTCAGCGAACCGGGCGCTGAAGGTGCCGAGACTGGTGAAGCCGACCAGCAGGCAGATCTCGGTCACGGTCAGGTTGACAGACCGGAGCAGGTCGCAGGCCCGCTCCACCCGCCGCCTTGTCCGGTAGCGGCCAGGCGTCTCGCCGTAAGCGTCGCGAAAAGCCCGGATGAAATGCTCACGTGAGAAGCCTGCGGCCGCAGCCATGACCGGGATGCTGATCGGGTCGGCATAGGCGCGGTCGATCCGGTCCCTGGCAAGGCGCAGCATCCGCAGCGAGGTCACTTCCGCCGATCTCATGTCAGGCGTCCCCGGCGCGAGCCGGGTCGCCGGACAACGCGGCAGTGGCCATGCGCAAGATCGTACCGGCCGCCGTCAGCATCGGCTCAGCTCTCCACGGCGGGACTGGCCGTGATGGGCATGACGAGAGCCTGGCTCCAGGGCAGCTGAGCCAGGCTCTCTGCGGCGTCGTGTTCACCGACGCGGTGCACTCAGGTAGCTGAGGTCACTCCATCGATCAGGCCCGCCGACCGCATCGCCGCGTCAAGCGTGGC
>DASQIW010000110.1:0-3926 GCA_035631375.1 Streptosporangiaceae bacterium | reverse complement strand
TCTCGCTGATTGCCGAGCAAGCGTCCGAGCAGCGAGGCCTGCTGGCGTATTCGTTCGCGCAGGACCAGAAATTCGAGCCCATTGTGCTCGCCGACCTGCAGACCGCGCAGGAGGAGCAGGCCGCCAACCTCGCCGAGTTCAACCGGGTCGCGACCCCGCAGCAGGTGAACCTGTACCAGAACAAGGTGCAGGGCGGTCTCGTGGACTTCGCCAGCAGCCAGGAGCTTCAGGCTATCCAGATTGGCCTCGCCAATCAGAAACTGAATGTGTCGCCGATCACCGCCAATGAGTGGTACGGCGACATGTCGACAGGCACCATCACTGGCATCCGCGGCGTTGTGCAGAATCTAGTGAGCTCGACGATCGCCAGGGCAACGGCGCTGCGGCAGAGCGCGATCCTCACCGCGTCGTTCATCGGCGGCGCCGTGCTCATTGTGCTGCTGCTCGCCCTGCTCCTGACGACGGTCGTCGGCCGCTCGATGGTGCGACCGCTGCGACGGCTGCGGTCGGGCGCGCTCGAGGTAGCCGGCGTACGGCTGCCCGAGACGGTCCGGCGGATGAGCGAGACCGACGGCTCCGCGGTGCCACTCGACGTCGAGCCCATCGACGTCGATTCGTTCGACGAGATCGGTGAAGTTGCCAGGGCCTTCGACCAGGTCCACCGGGAGGCGCTGCGGCTGGCCGCGAACGAGGCGGCCCTGCGCGGCAACGTCAACGCCATGTTCGTGAACCTGTCCAGACGGAGCCAGTCGCTGGTCGAGCGGCAGATCAGGCTGATCGACGATCTGGAGCAGGGCGAGCAGGACGCAGACCGGCTCGCCAGCCTGTTCCAGATGGACCACCTGGCCACCCGGATGCGCCGCAACTCCGAGAACCTGCTGGTTCTCGCCGGGCACGAGGCCACCAGGCGGTGGAACCAGCCTGTGGCCCTGGTCGACGTCCTGCGGGCTGCGGTATCGGAGATCGAGCAGTACGAGCGCGTCCGGCTGAACGTCCAGCCGGGCATCGCGGTCCGCGGTCACGCTGTCAACGACGTCGTGCACCTGCTCGCGGAGCTTGCCGAGAACGCCACGTCGTTCTCATCCGCGGACACCCCGGTGGTGGTTGCCGGGCACCTGCTGTCGAGTGGCGGCGTGCTGCTGGACATCACGGACCAGGGCGTCGGCATGGGCGCGGAGGAGATGGCGCATGCCAACTGGCGGCTGGACAACCCGCCGGTCGTCGACGTGGCTGTTTCCCGTCGTATGGGCCTGTTCGTGGTCGCGAGGCTAGCAGCCAGGCACGGGATCAGAGTGCGGCTGCGGCCCGCTCCGGCCGGGGGCCTGACGGCCCTGGTCTGGCTTCCGGACGAGGTCATCAGCCATCAGGCGGACGTCCAAGCGGGCGGCCCGGCCAGATTCGAACTGCCCGGCGCGCCCACCACAGCCCAGTCCGGGCTCGCGGCTGTGATGGCATACGGCCGCAACGGTGCCAGCGAAGCCGCGGTGTCAGCGACCGAGCAGGAGATCAACACCGCACGCATCCCGAGATTCGGGTCCGTACCGGCGCCATCCCAGCTCGAGGCGTTGCCGCCCGAGTCCTCCGCGCCAGAACCGGCCGGCCCGGCCGGGCTTGGCCGCCGGGTGCCCGGCACCGGGCCGCACCCCGGCTCTGGCGGCCGGGTCAGCTCGACAAATCCGCTGCCTGCGGTCGGCTCAGAGGAAGCCGAGGCACAGCTCGCTGCGGAAGCCGCTGCACGGGCCGCAGGCGACTCTGCGCAATCAGCGGAGGCGGCGACCCCTGTGCCGCCGGCCATACCGCTCGGCGAGCCAAGCGTGGTCGGCCGCCAGAGCCCGACCGGCAGCTTCGGGCTGATGACTCCCAGCTCGCCGGGCGGCGTCGTCGTGCCGCCCCCGGAACCCGCCACAGGTAATCGCCTGCCCATCTTCGAGGCGGTGGAGTCGGACTGGTTCCGGCGAGGACGCAGTGGCGTGCCTGCAGCCGACTATGGCGCCGCCGCAACCGGGGCGACCAGCGCGTCGGGCAGCTGGGCTGCGCCGCCAGAGGCGCCGCCGAGCGACGTCGAATGGCGAACGTCGGCAGCCGATCAGGGCTGGGAGGCGGCGGCGGCGGCGGCGAGTTCACCAACCACCGGCGGGACGACCCAGGCGGGTCTGCCCAAGCGCGTTCCGAGCGCCAACCTCGTCCCCGGCACAGCGCCGCCCACGCCAGCCGCGCCCGTTCCGGTACGGTCTGCGGCCTCCACGAGGGACAGGTTCGCAAGCTTCCAGCGCGGAATCCGGGAAGGTCGTGCGGCGGCGTCCCGTGACGAGGGAGACTCCGATGGGGGCGACGGTTCTTGATGAGGGTGACACGATCTTGAATAGCCGGTCATGCTTAGTCTGAGTGTGCGGATGTGCCAGCCGGCAGGTCCGCTTATGGTCATGGCGGGAACGCGTCGTACCGGACTGGACGCGGGACGCGAGAGGAAGGTGCTCCTGTGAGTCCGCTTGTGCGACCGGCTCAGGACCTGAACTGGTTGATCACGAACTTTGTCGAGCGCGTGCCATCAGTGGCGCACTCCATCGTGGTCTCCGCGGACGGCCTGCCAATGGCGTTCTCGCACGGCTTCCCGGCGGACCGAGTCGATCAGCTTGCGGCGGTGACGTCGGGGCTGACGAGTCTGACGCAAGGCGCGGCGCGGGTGTTCGAGGGCGGGGCAGTCACGCAGACAGTCGTCGAGATGCAACGGGGCCTGTTGATCATCATGGCGATCAGCGACGGCTCCAGCCTCGCGGTGCTGGCTGCAGCCGACTGCGACATGGGCCTGGTGGCTTACGAAATGGCACTGTTGGTGGAGCGGGTCGGCAGCGCGCTCACGCCCGAGGCCCGGTCGGGCCAGGTGGGCTGGGCTGAGGGCGGCCGATAGTGACAGGAGGCCGCCGTGTTTGGCCGCGGTCGCGATGACTGGGATGCGGGCGGGCGCCTGCAGCCGGCTGATCGTGACGGCTTCGGCGGCCCGGGCGTCGGCCACGCGCCGGCACCGAGAGATCCATGGCTGCATGACTCCAACCCAGGCCCGGTCGGCGGGGACGAGGCCAGCTCGCTGGTGCGGCCGTATGCGGTTACGGGCGGGCGTACCAAGCCTCGCTATCAACTGCAGATTGAAGCTATGGTCGCAGCCTCGCACTATGAGGCGCGTGACCTGTCGGTGCTCAGCCCTGAGTGCCAGGCGATCCTCGGATTCTGCCGCGACTGGCGGTCGGTCGCGGAAATCTCAGCGGTGCTGCGCATGCCGCTGGGTGTCGCGAGGGTGCTGATCGCCGACATGGCCATGGAAGGACTGGTCCGGGTGCACCAGATCGACCATGCGCAGGGACGCCCGGATATCAACCTGCTCGAAAGGGTGCTCAGTGGACTTCGGAAGCTCTAGGGTCGCAACGCCGACCACGGCCGAGAACGCGATGACATCGGTCAAGATTGTCGTCGCGGGTGGCTTCGGTGTCGGCAAGACCACGTTCGTGGGCTCGGTCTCGGAGATCACTCCCCTGACAACCGAGGCCGTCATGACGACCGCAAGCGAAAGCCTTGACGACCTGAGCCACACCCCGGACAAGACCACGACAACGGTGGCAATGGATTTCGGGCGCGTTACTCTCGACGCGGGTCTGATCCTCTACCTGTTCGGAACGCCCGGCCAGCACCGGTTCTGGTTCATGTGGGACGACTTGATCCAGGGAGCCATCGGTGCGGTGGTCCTGGTGGACACGCGCCGGCTGGCTGATTCGTTCCCGGCCGTCGACTACTTCGAGTCAGCTGGCCTGCCGTTCATCGTGGCAGTCAACGGCTTCAACGGGTACTTCCCGCACGAACTGTCGGACGTGCAGGAGGCGCTCTCGATCAGCCCGCGTGTTCCGATCATGCAGTGCGACGCGCGCGGTCGCAGC
>DASQIW010000109.1:0-21537 GCA_035631375.1 Streptosporangiaceae bacterium | reverse complement strand
GCGGCGCTTATCAGCGGCGTTGCTGCCCCGGCAGTCACAGTATTTGTTCACTCCCGATGCACTAAAAGGTGCTCCATAATGAGTGAATCGCCGTCGTCCGCTGTGCCGGGAAGGAGCAGGCGTGGCATCCGCAGTCGTGGCCGAGGTTTCCGCTTCGGCAGTCCTTGCCAATACCTCGACGCGGACGCTAATTCTCGGCATCGACAAGGCCGGTCGCATCCGCCAGCATGACCGCGGAGCTGGCGACGTGCTGGCCGGCGGCGTGCTCGCCGGCGAGCCGAGCCCGCTCATCGGGGTCGAGCTAGCCTCGCTGCTCGCAGCGCCCGACGGACCGGCGGCGACCGTGCTGCACTCGATGATCGACGGAGCCTGCTCCAACCGCGAGGGCACCACGGTTCTCGCGTTCCGCACCGCCGCTGACGCCATCGCTGAGGCCGTTGTCACCGTGCAACCGATCCGCTCGGCCGACCCGGAGCTAGCTGCCCAGGTCATCATGCGCATCGCACCACCGGTGCAGGAACGATTCCTCGACCCGGCGGTGATGCGGCAGGTCATGATCGACGGCGCGGTCCGGCGGGCCGGCGGGGCGCTGGACATCGACCAGATGGCCCCCGAGCTCATGAACATCATCGTTCCGCACTTCTGCAACGCGGCCGGCCTGGTGGTGCTGGAGAGCCTGGTCGCGGAGGACGAGTTCCCGTCCGAGCCGATGGACGGAACGCAGATCGTGCGCCGGCTCGCGGTGGCCTACGACGACGGCAACACTGCCTGGGACTCCACGTTCCCCACCGGGGAACTCCTGCGGTACCCGCCGGGCACGCCGTACACGCGCTGCATGGACACCGGCAAGCCGGTCTGCGAGGTGCTCAGCGAGGACAGCGCGGACGCCATGGCCGCGGCGTGGATCCGGCGGCCCGTCGCCGAGCTGCTATCGGGCGTGTCGATGCTGCTGCTGCCGCTGATCGCCAGGGACGTGATGCTCGGCTTCATCGTCTGCGTGCGGCGGCCCGGTTACCGCCGGTTCGACGCCTACGACGTCGAGATCGGCATGGAGTTCGCTGCGCGTGCGGCGATCTTCATGGACAACGCGCAGCGCTACAGCCGGGAACGCGCCACCGCGCTCACTCTTCAGCGCAGCATGCTGCCGACCGGCCTGTCCTACCCGACGTCGGTGGAGGTACAGCACCGCTACCTGCCCGGTAGCAAGCTCATCGAGGTCGGCGGTGACTGGTATGAGTCAATCGCGCTGCCCGGCGGCCGGGTTGCGCTGGTGGTCGGCGACGTGGCCGGTCACGGGGTGCGCGCCGCCGTCACGATGGGCCGTCTGCGCACCGCCATCCACACGCTTGCCATGCTCGAGCTGCCGCCGGCCGAGACGCTGTTCCAGCTCAACGAGCTGATGCAGGAACTGGGTGTGCGCGAGCCGCACTTCGCCACCTGCGTGTACGCGATCTTTGATGCGGTGAGCGGGACCTGTGAGGTAGCGTCCGCCGGTCATCTGCCGCCCCTGCTGGTCCGCCCTGACGGCACGAACGAGCTGCTCGACGTGCAGCCGGCCCCGCCGCTCGGGGTGGGCACCGGGCTGATCCAGAGCCGGACGCTGACAATCGAGGACGGCAGCCTTCTCGTGATGTACACCGACGGGCTGGTAGAGAAGCGCAGCCGGGACATCGACGAGGGTCTCGGCCGGCTCCGCGAGATCTTCGGGCCGGGGTCGGCCGACATGCCCCTCGAGGACCTCTGCAAGGACACGCTGGCCGGCGTCTACGCCGACGAGCACCGCGATGACATCGCCGTCCTGATGGCCAGGCTGCGGCGGCTGCCGCGGGAGAACATCGTGACGTGGACGCTCCCCTCGGAGCTGACCAGTGCCAGCCGGGCCCGGTCGGTGATCAGGCGGCCGCTGAAGCGGTGGGGACTGGCCGACCTGGTGCCGACGGCTGAGCTGCTGGTCTCCGAGCTCATCACCAACGCAGTCCGCTACGCGCAGGGCAAGATCGGGCTCCGGCTGGTGCTCGAGAAGGCGCTGGTCTGCGAGGTGCTCGACGACTCGGCGGCGCTGCCCAGGCTCCGGCATCCGGACGATCATGACGAGCGCGGCCGTGGCCTTCAGGTGGTCAGCCAGGTCGCACAGCGCTGGGGGGCCAGGCGGGCAGCGTCCGGCAAGGTGGTCTGGTGTGAGCTCCCGCTCCCCTATGACTGACCCGCGACCCTGTCCTGGCTGCGACTGTCCTTGCTGATCGTGATCTTCCCGTTCCGCATCACGCCGAGCCGCTGCGCTCGGCGGGCCACACTGGAGTCGTGGGTGACGAGCACCAGGGTGAGGTGCTGGTCGCGCCACAGCCGCTCCAGCAAGCCGATGATGTCGTCCCTGGTGTCCTCGTCCAGATTGCCGGTCGGCTCGTCGGCCAGCAGTACCTTCGGCTGCTTGACCAGCGCCCTCGCAATGGCGACGCGCTGCTGCTGACCGCCGGAAAGCTCCGAGGGCAGATGCCTAGCCCGGTCGGCCAGGCTCACGCTCTCCAGCGCCGCCGCCGCGCGCTCGCGCCGCTCCGCCGCAGGGACGTGCAACGGCACCAGCGCGGTCTCCACGTTCTCCTGCGCGGTCAGCGTCGGTACCAGGTTGAACGTCTGGAATATGAACCCGATCGACCGCGCGCGCACCTTCGTGACCTGGCTCTCCCGCAGCAGGGCCAGGTCGTCACCGTCTGCGTTGCCAGCCGTGCCGTCGACCCCGTTGCCGAACAGGACACTCCCGGCCGAGGGCCGGTCGAGGCCGCCCAGCATCTGCAGCAGGGTCGACTTGCCGTGGCCGGTCGGCCCCTGAATGGCGAGCCACTCTCCATCATCGATCACCACGTCGACGCCCCGCAGGGCCTGCACGACGCTGCGGCCCTTGTGGTAGTCCTTCGTGACACCGGTCAGCTTGTACATCACGATTCTCCCTGGATTTCCTGCTGCCGCACCCGCACTACTCGACCCTCGCCAGGGCCGCGGCGGGGCGAAGCTGTGCCGCGCGCCAGCCTCCGAACGCGCCGGCGAGCAGACCGCCCGCTATCGCCAGCAGGACTGCCGCCACGATGACGCCAACAGTGACCTGCGGGGTCAGGTGCACCGTCGCACTGTGCGCGCCAGCCGTGGCCAGATCACGGAACCTGTTGGCCGCGCTGCCGGCTGATCCGCTGCCCGCGAAGCCGCCGCCACCACCGCCGGGGAAGCCACCGCCACCACCACCGGCGAAGGCGCCGCCACCACCGCCGAAGAATCTGGCGCCGCCCGGCGTCGCCGAGCCGGTCGTCGAGCCGAGCGTGGCAGTGACCGTGTGGTAGTAGTGACCGGCGAGGGCCGACCCTAGGTAGCCCAGGCCGACGCCAACGACGCCGCCGACGATGCCGATGGTGAGGGCCTCGCCGACCACCTGGCCAACGATCCGGCGGCTGGTCCAGCCGAGCGCCTTCAGCGTGCCGAACTCGCGGACCCGGCGGGACACCGCCGCGGTCGTCAGCAGGCAGGCGAGCAGGAACGCGACAGCGAGCACCGCTATGGCCAGCCACCGACCCAGGTTGTTGGCGAGGCTCGACGCGCTGGCAACCGATCCGGTGATCTGGTTCGCCACGCTCTGCGAGTTCTCGACGCTGACACCAGGCACCGCCTGGGAGATCGCCTTCGACACCGTGCTGATATTCGTGGCGCTGTCCGCGGCCACGTAGATAGTGTTGACGTCGTTCTTCATGCTGGCCAGTGCCTGCGCCCTCGCCAGCGGGATGTAGAAGTCGTACGAGCTCGCGCTGGCCGGGATGCTGACGATGCCGACGACCTTAAAACTGGTCTTGGCGATGGTCACGCTCGAGCCCACCGCGATCTTGTTGGACTTGGCGTAGTTCGTATCGACGAGCGCCACGTCAGCGGTTCCGTCAGCACCGGTGAGCGTCCGGCCGTTGGCGAGCGTGCCCAGGCTCAGCGGGCCGAGGCCGGCGGCGTTCTTGGCCAGGTCCACACCGTCGACGCTGAACGAAGTCGGCGTCAGCGACCCGTTGAAGAAGCCGCCACCGCCACCACCGCGGAACCCGCTGCCTCCGCCGGTTGAGTTGATCGCCGGGATCTTACCGGTGATCTTGGTGTCAGTCAGGGTCAGGCCGCCCGCGGCGGCGGCGACGTTGTGCAAGCCAGTGACCGACGCCAGGTTGGCGTTCGTCATAGAGCCAAGCCCGAAGCTGCGCAGTGTGTCGATGTCGATGGTCGTGCCGGCCGCAGGCCGCTGCTGTGTGCCAAACGCGCCGCGGAATCCGAACGGTCCCGGCCCGCCGCTGCCCGCAGTCGGTGCCTTGGTCACGGTGATGTCAGTGTCCTGGCCATACAGCGAGTGCAGCACCTCGCCCTGGGCGTTCTTCACTCCGCCGGAGAGTGCGGTCACCGTGATGACCAGCCCGATGCCCAGCGCCAGCCCGAGCGCGATGATGCTGGCCTGGCGCGCCCGGCGGCGCAGCTCACGACCCAGATAGGTCCAGAACATCCGAACTCCTTGATGCAAGGGCTCCGCATGACCCGGCCGCGGCAAAGATCACCGCCGCGGCCGGTTACCGATGATCGGGGAGCTTCCTTGGCGGCCGCTGAATGCCGGCTGCGAGATTGCCGGGCAGGAAAGGGCTCTCGCCCATGGCGGCGTAGTGCCCGAGCGCAGCCAGCGGCAGCAGGATGCCACGGGCCGGCCCGCTGGTCCCGTGCCCGCCGGTCCAGCTCCCATCGGCCAGCTGAGCGCGGACGAGCCAGCTCGCTGCCGCCTCGACGGCGCCGTCAGCCGAGCTGTCGGCCACCGGGTGGCGGCCTGCGGCCAGCAGCGCCGTCAGCGCCAGCGATGTCCCGGCCTCATCCGAACCGCCGGCGCCTGGAAGTCCAGTGACGCCGCCGAGGTGCCAGCCGCCATCGGCGTTCTGCTGGCCGATCAGCCAGCTGACACCGCCGTTGATGCACGGCTTGCCCGCCCGCACCCCGGCCGACCGCAGCGCCGGCAGCACGATGCTGGTGGCGAGGAGGTCGCTCGCGCCCGCGCGGCCGGACCACGCACCGGCGGGCCGCTGCGCGCGCAGCAGCCAGATGACCCCACGGCGGATGGCCCGAACGACAGCAGGGTCGTCAGCCCCGGTCGTCGCCAGCGCACGGATGCAGTATGCGGTGACCGCAGCGGTATCGCCCCAGCCGCCGTCCCGGTCCTGCGTGTCCGCCAGCCACCGGGTGGCCGCGGCGATCGCCGGCGAGGCGGCCGGCTCGATCCCGCTCAGCGTCGCCAGCACAACCGCGGTGTCGGCTGGCCGCGGGTAGCCGTCCGGGCAGAACGACCAGCCGCACGGCGCTGCGCCGGCTCGTGCTCTCGCACCGAACGCAGGCGCCTCGATCTGGCGCGCCAGCAGCCACCGCGCCGCTGCGGCGACCGACGGATGATCGCCGCACAGCCCGGCAGCACGCAGCGCGTCCACCGCCAGCGCGGTCTGCGCGATGGGAGGCAAGCTCGTCGCGTCCGGCTGGTCGCCAGCCGGTTGGCCCGTCACCTGCAGGGCGACGAGAGACATCGGCCAGACCGGTCGCAGGCCGCCAGCATCAGCGCCGTGCTGCTGCCAACCCGCGAGCCAGCTCCCGCACCGCCGCAGCGCGGCCAGTCGTACCGGCGATCGGGCCGAGCTGAGCGCGCCGGCCAGCCGAGGTGAGTCGCCAGCCGGCCGACCTGGCGTGGCGCGCAGTTCGGCGAGCCCGAGCCCTGTCGCGCACACTGGCCGGACCGCGCCGAGGATCGCGAGGGTGACCGCGACCACGGGACTGCCCCCTTGTCCAATGCGAACCGGAAACCACAAGACCTCAGGGGCGGGAACGGGCACGTCCGACCACGCGGTCACGCCGAACAGCGCCAGCCATGCCCCGGCCGTGACGCCAGCGGCGTCGATGCCGCCCGCATCCCTGATCCAGCCTGCCGCCGCGGCCATGTGGTAGGCGTCGGGTGAGTCCCCGGCCAGCGACAGCGCGAGATAGGCCACGACCGAGGCGGACAGATCGGCGGTGGGTCCTGGCTCGGCCCCGGCCCAGCTGCCGTCGGCCCGCTGACCGGACCTGATCTGCTGGGTCATGGCGTCCTGACCGGGCACCGGCCCTGCCCGCAGGAACCACCGGGCCAGGAGTGCTTCCGCGACGAAGCTGATAGCGGCCGCCGCGCTGTCAGGCCACCAGCCGCCCGGATCCTGGCACACGAGCAGGACCCTGCTGGCTCGCTGGACGGCCACGCTGGCGGCGGCGCGGTGGCCCGCCGCCGGCAGCGCGGCCGCTGTCACCGGCCGCCTGCTGACGGCACCGCGGCCGCCGCCCTCATTTCTTCGTCCGCAGGTGCGATGCCGCCAGCGGTGTCCGCGATGAGCTTGCGCGCGGCGGACCGCCCGCTGCGCACGGCGCCCTCCATGGTGTCCGGCCAGCCGGTCTCCGTCCACGCGCCAGCGACCGCAAGCCCGGGCGGCCCGGCATCAGGCACGGCGCGGAGGCGTCGCACGCCGGGCTCGTGACAGATCGTGGCGCGCCTCTCCCTGGTGACGAAGAAGTCCTCGACACTGGCCTCAGCCGCGTCCGGGAACAGCCGTTCCAGCAGCGCAAGGCCGTTCTCCCGCAGCGCGGCCCCTGGCGTGTCCACGTAGCGGTCCGCGGCCGGGACCGAGGCGGCAAGGTACTGGCCGCCGTGCAGCCCGGCGACGCTGGACTTGTCGATCACCCATCGCACCGGCGAGCCGGCCACCGCTGCGAACGGCAGCCTGGTCACCCGGCGGTCGTACACCACGTGGAGGCTCACGACCGGTGACGTCCGCAACAGCGACCACCGGGCGATCATGCCCGGCAGCACTTCCGAGGCCAGTCCCACGGCGTCGCCGGGGGGTACCGCCAGCACGACGGCGCTGGCCCGGATCAGCTCGGTCGCCCCGCCCTCCGCATCCGGGCGGGCCGCGCCGGCGACGACCGTGACCTGATATCCCCCGGCCGGGTCCGGCTCGAGCGCTGCCGCCCGGCTACTCAGCATGATCGTGACGCCGAGCTGGCCAAGCAGCGCGGCCGCGGGAGCGCTATGCAACTGGCTGAACGGCACGGAGGGCACACCGATGTCAGCGTGGTCCCGCCCGGTAAGCAGGGCAGTCCGGATCGTGCTCGCCGCCAGACCGAGATCGGCCCGCTCCGGCGGGGAGTTGAGTGCTGCGGCGCACAGCCAGTCCCACAGCATCGTCCGGACCCGCTCGGGCTGACCGTGATCCGCAAGCCAGCCCGCCAGATTGCGGTCGTTGCCCGCGCCCCTGTCGGCGAACCGCAGCCTCGCCACTGCGGCGGCCACCCGGGCGCGTTCGGTTACCGACAGTAACCGGAATCGCGCCAGCGCTCCAGCCAGGTGCGCGGGTGACGGCAGCCCGGATCGGCGCAGCGTCGCCTGTGCCGGGCCGCCAGACGTTCCTGGCGCGAGAACCGTGAGATCAAGCCTGTCCTGGATGACGCACGAGTCGGTGACCCCGAGCCTGGCTAGCAGATCACGATAGGCCGTGCAGCATCGTAAGAAAAGGTGCTGACCATTATCGATCGTGAGACCCCGCCGCAGGAAAGAGCAGGTAGCGCCGCCGAGCCACGGGCGACCCTCGACTAACGTGACCGCGCGCCCGGCTCCGGCCAACTCGAGTGCCGCGCTGATTCCGGCGAGTCCCCCGCCGATCACGACGACGTCTGGACGGTCATCCGCCCGCGTCATGGCCAATCCCCCGTCCTGCCCGACCCCCGTCGGTAAGAGCACTACCTCGCCGACTCTACCGCGCACGCGCAGCGTCTGCGGTCCACCCGAGACCACTGCTCAGGAGACGGGGCGCGGTACCCCTGTTTCGGTTTGAACCTTTAAGGGACTGGATTTCTGAGTTTGATGGTTTTCGAATGATTTTCGCGGGTTCACCTGGTGCCGTAACACCTCCGCCGGTGGTGATTTCTCACCGGAATTCGGACCACGAATCCAGTTTCATATTTCGGCCTTCTAATAGGATGTTACGCTGCAATATCGCCCCGGTATTCGTGGCGCCGCGGGCACGATGCCGATCACGCGACTCACCACTCTGGGGCCTGCAGCCATGGGAATGCGACACAGATCCATCGGTCTGAGGGTCGGGCTCCTGATCGCGGTTCCGGCGCTCAGCCTCGTGCTGCTCTACGCCTTCGTGGCGAGCCTCACGCTGAGTAACGCCCTGACCCAGACGCGCTCGAACTCGGTCCGGAACGACGTGGGCAACCCGGTCGCCTTCTTCCAGCTGCAAGTGGCAGCCGAGCGCGGCGTCGCTGTGCTCAGTCTTGCGGCGCCTGGGAGTCAGCAGGTCGCCCGTGAGCTGCGCAGCCAGGAGACGGCCACCAACAAATCGCTCGCGCAGCTGCAGGCAGCCTTCAGCTCCCCCGCGGTCACGGCGAGTGCCTCGAGCGCGGAGCTGGCCGCGATGCGCACCGTGGTCAGGCAGGGTGCAGAACTCAACCGGATCCGCAGCGCCGTGGCCGCTCACTCGATCGCCATGCGGACCGCGCTTGCCGACTACGACTCGGTCCTCGAGTCAGGCTACGTCGTCCTCGACCGGGTGTTCTACGGCGAGGCCAACGTCCAGCAGGTAACCCAGGCGATCGCCCTGGTCAATCTCGACCGGGCGCGGCAGACGACGCTCGCCGAGGGCGATCTGCTCGCTGGTGATATGGCCATGGGCAGGTTCTCGCCAGCCGACCGCACGACGATAGTCTCGCTGGCCGCGACCCGGCAGCAGCTGGTCACCAGCTCGCTGGCGGATATGCAGGCAGGCTACCGAGCCGCGATCGACAGGTATGTCACGGCGGGAGCACGCGGTGCCCTCGCGACCGCTGAGGCGACGGTCGCGACCACGTCATGGCACTCTGGTGCCGCGCCGCCCAGGGTTGTCAGCGCGAGCAAGGCCTTCGTCAGCTATGCGACCGCCCTGGAGCCTGGGCTGCTAGCGGCAGCCGCGCAGTTGCAGCAGGCCTCGCAGCGACAGGGCAATGCCGTGCTGGTACAGCTCATCCTGGCTGGCGGCCTCGGGCTGATAGCCCTGATCGCGACCGTGGTGCTGTCCCTGGTGCTCGGCCGCGGGCTGGTGCGCCAGCTGCGCGACCTGCGCGGATCGGCGCTCACCCTCGCGCACCACACGCTGCCCCGCGTCATCGACCGGCTGCGGTCCGGCGAAGATGTCGACCTGGGCCAGCACGAGCCCGCGCAGGTCCGGACGCGCAACGAGATCGAGCAGGTTGGGCAGGCAGTCAGCATTCTCGAGCACGCCGCTATCCGGTCGGCCGCGGACGAGGCGCGGCTGCGGCGCGGCGTCAGCGACGTGTTCCGTAACCTGGCCGGCCGCAGCCAGTCGCTGCTGCGCCGGCAGCTTTCGCTGATCGACGCCATGGAACGGCGGACTAGCGACCCGGACGACCTGGAGAACCTGTTCCGCATTGACCACCTCACCACACGGATGCGGCGGCACGCCGAGGGCCTGATCATCCTGTCCGGTGACACACCCACGCGCGGCTGGCGGCGGCCGGTCCCGCTCGTGGACGTGCTACGCGCTGCGGTGGCCGAGGTCGAGGACTACACCAGGGTGCGGGTGCAGTGCCGGACTACCGGCGCGGTGACCGGTCATGCCGTCGCCGACATCGTGCACCTGCTCGCGGAGCTAGCGGAGAACGCCACCGTCTTCTCGCCGCCGAACACCCCGGTCCGGATGCAGGGCGAGAGCGTGGGCCAGGGCTTCGTCGTCGAGATCGAAGACCGCGGGCTGGGCATCTCCCGGACCCGCCTGGAGGAGATCAACGCCAGGCTCGCGAACCCGCCGCAGTTCGACCTGTCCGGCAGTGACCGGCTCGGCCTCCTCATCGCAGCCCAGCTCGCCCGGCGGCACGACATCACGGTGACGCTGCGGCCGTCGGTCTATGGCGGCACCACGGCGATCGTGCACCTCCCCGCGGCGCTCGTGGCAGACGACGACGCGATCGTGCCCGATAGCATCGGGCCGGCCGGGCACGAGGACGCATTCGAGCTTGGCCGCGCGTCCGGCCGCCGCGGCTCTCGGACGGCGATCGCGGCGGGCAACGGTCACCGCACCAGTGGCGGATTCAACTTCAGCCGGGCGACGCAGGCCGACTCGGGCGCCGCAGACGTGCCGATTGTGAGCGGCGATGCTGGCGGTGAGCCAGCAGTGAGCGAGCCCGCGGCCGATGCGAGCGTGCCGACCGCGGCTGAGGTGACCGAGCTTGGCCTGCCGATCCGGGTCAGGCAGGCCAGCATCGCGCCGCAACTGCGGGACACCCCGCCCCGCGCCATCGCCGAGGCCGGTCCAGCCGGCGGGTTCGCCCTGCCGCGCCGGGGCGTTCCTGCGCCGGACTCACTCGCCGCTCAGGCGCCCGGAGAGGCCGGCCCGGAGCCGACGTCGCCGGAAGCCGCGCGGGACATGGTCAGCGCGCTTCAGCGCGGCTGGCAGCTGGGACGCGCGGGACCAGTGCCCGAGCCCGCCGCTTCCGACGAGGCCGATGGCGACGCCAGGGACCAGGACGACGACTAGCCGAGTGCTCCGGCCGATGGGAGGACAACATGAGCCGTACGGGGACACTGGATTGGCTGCTCGATGATCTGGTCTCGCGAGTCGCGCCGATCCAGAAGGCAGTGATCCTCTCTCGGGACGGGCTGGCGATCGGCTCGTCGGGAACCCTGAGCCGTGAGGATTCCGAGCATCTGTCGGCTTGCGCTGCGGGATTCCAGAGCCTTGCCCGCGGCGTCGGCCAGCAGTTCGGCTGCGGGCAGCCCCGGCAGACGATTGTGGAGATGGAATCGGCGTTCCTGTTCGTGACCGCCGCAGGCGAGGGAAGCTGCCTGGCGGTGCTGGCGGGGGCCGACGCCGAGGCGGCCGGGCAGATCGCTTACGAGATGGCCGTGCTCGTCCGGCGTGTCGGCGAGCACATGTCGGTCAACCCGCGACCGTCCGCCGCTGAGGCAGTGTGACCAACCGTGCGCGACGATGGCTGGCTCGACCGGAACGAAGGTCCGGTCGTCCGCCCGTACGCGCTGACCGGGGGCCGCACGCGGCCCACCGGCGAAGCCATCGACATGCTCGCGCTCGTCAGCTCGACCGACACCCCGGTCGACGAGCTGATCCTTGAGCCCGAGTACCTGGCGGTCATGCGTCAGTGCCGGCCCCCAAAGCCGGTCGCCGACCTGGCTTCCGACCTCAACCTCCCGCTAGGCGTCGTCCGGATCCTGCTCTCCGACATGCGCGAACACGGGCTGATCACCATCCGTCCGCCGGCCAAGGGCCGGCTGACCGACCCGCAAGTGCTCAAGGATGTCGCTGATGCTCTTCGAAGACTCTGATGCCGAGCCCGCTTTCGCGGGACCGGTATCAATCAAGATCCTCATCGCCGGCGGCTTCGGCGCCGGGAAGACCACACTTGTCTCCTCGGTGAGCGAGATCAGGCCGTTGCGAACAGAGGAGGTGCTGAGCGCGCCCGGCGCGCTGGTCGACGCGCTGGATGGCGTCGAGGACAAGGAAACGACGACCGTCGCGATGGATTTCGGTCGGATCACCGTCCGTGATGACCTGGTCATCTACCTGTTCGGGACACCAGGCCAGCAGCGGTTCTGGTTCATGTGGGACGAGCTCGCACTGGGTGCGCTCGGCGCCGTGGTACTGACCGACACCCGCCGGCTGGCCGACAGCTTCCCATCGGTCGACTACTTCGAGCGGCGGGGGCTGCCGTTCGTCGTCGCCGTGAACTGCTTCGACGGAGCCAAGCGGTACGACCCGGAGACTGTCCGGGCGGCGCTCGACCTGAACCCCGGTGTCCCGGTCATCCTGTGTGACGCCCGGCAGCGCACCTCGTCCCGTGACGTACTGGTCACGCTCGTGGAATACGCAATCCGGCTGATCCGCGATAGCGAGGTTATTTCAGCGGGCTAGTGGCTGCGCCAGATGATCGCGAGCGCGCAGTCGTCAGAGTTCGGCCCGCCGCCCTGCATGGTCTGCACGAGGTCGGGTGCGCCGGTGTCGAATCCACTGGTGACCAGCCGGTCCGCCGCGCCGAGCAGCCTGTCGATGCCCGCGTCGATGTCCCGGCTCCGTCCTTCGACCAGGCCGTCGGTGTAGAGCATCAGCGCGTCGCCGTGCCGCAGGCTCCCCCGTTCTGGCGTACTGCGCAGCTCCGGTACCACGCCGAGCACGACTCCGCGCGCGCTGGTCAGCCGCCACCGGCCGGTTCCGCTCTCGAACTGCGCCGCGGGCGGATGCCCGGCCGACGAGATGAGATAGTCCCCGGTGACAAGATCCAGCGTGAGGTGCAGCGCGGTGACAAAACCCTCCGGTGGCCCGCCACGTTGCAGGTAAGCGTTGCAGGCTTGCAGGTACTCCGTGTGCGGCACAGATCCGAGCAGCCCGCCGAATGCGCCCGACAGCAGCAGCGCCCGCGTGCCGGCCTCGATGCCCTTCCCGGCGACGTCGACCAGGGCCAGGTCCAGCACCTTGCCGTCGCAGGAGGACACCAGGAAGTCTCCGCCGAACGACGAGCCGCCCGCCGGCCGCAGCACCGAGATCGCCCGCCAGCCGTCTGGCAGCTCAGGCATCCGGCCCTGGGCCCGGATGCGGTCCCGCAGCTCGATCAGCATCCGGTCGCCACGCAGCCCTTGCAGGCCGAGCTTGGCCCGGTAGCGCGCCAGCACGTCGGAGAAGACCGCGGTAGCGACGATCGCCGCCACGATCGACAGGCCCGCCTTCTTGCCATACAGCCAGTCGATGGCGAGCATGACCGCGACCAGCCCGAACAGGATCCGCAGCGCCCGTGGCCACAGGAGCAGGCCGCCGGCCAGCACCGGCAGGATCATCACGCCGGGCGACAGATATTCCGCGGTGGTCTTGAGCGCGCCGACCCCGATCGCGACGGTGAGCAGCGCAAGCCCCGCCGCTACCCGGCGGTTGCGGGTGAGGAGCTGGCTGGTGATCCGCGCGCGCTGGCGCCCCGTGGCCGTCGTGACCGCGGACCACAGCTGGTGGCCGACTTTCCCAACCATCTTGCCCGGCACTGTACCGGTCCGGCGCAAGACGCGGAAATGCCCTGGCCCGACTCGATCATGAAAGGTAACGTGGCGGAAATGCCGGGAATGAAGATCTCGCTGGACGCGGCCATGCGTGCCCGCGACGTGTCCAGGCCCGCTGCCGCGGACGAGCTCGCCGTGGTGCAGCCGGTCACCGACGGCCCCGGAGATACCCTCGGCCGGCCGGGTGACCTGCGGGGACGTCCCCGCCGACCGCGCGGTGGCGGTGGGTCCCGGCTCAGTCACGGCTCGGCAGGCAGCTCGCCTGAATCCTCGTAGGCCGCGATCATGGCCAGCCGCCGGACGTGCCGGGGGTCATCAGAGAACGGCGTCTCGACGAACACCCTGGCCAGCCCCATGGCATCCTCGACCGGGTATTCCCTGGCGCCAAGGCTCAGCACGTTGGCGTTGTTGTGCTGCCGGGCGAGCCGGGCGGTCTCCGCGGTCCAGGCGAGCGCGGCGCGTACTCCGCGGACCTTGTTGGAGGCGATCTGCTCACCGTTGCCCGAGCCGCCGATGACGATGCCGAGGCTGCCCGGATCGCCGACCGTGCTCGTGGCAGCACGCATGACATAGACCGGGTAATCGTCGTCAGGCTGGTAGGTCGACGGCCCGCAGTCGACCGGATCGTGCCCGGCCTGCTTGAGCCACTCCACCAGCCGCGCCTTCAGTTCGAACCCGGCGTGGTCAGATCCGAGGTATACGCGCACAGCGCAAGTCTGGCACGGGCTCTGCCGGCGGCCTGGAACAGCCTCAGTCGAAGATCGTCCAAGCATCCGCGAGGTCGGCAGGCACGGGTGCACACGTCCACAAATCAGCGCTATTACCGTCAATCGGGGGTTGTTCGAGAATTCCGCCCTGCGTCAGCCGTCGCGCGCTGCCTCGCACACCTGCTGCAGCAGCGTGCTGTCCCGCAGCTCCTCCAGCAGCACGGACCGGCCCTGGTCATCGCAGAGCGGGATCCGCCAGTTCGGGTACTGGGTGCTGGTGCCGGGTATGTTCTGCGCCCGGACCTCGCCGACCGCGTCGGCCAGCGAGACACCGAGCAGCAGCGCCGGCGTCCTGTGCAGGTAGCCGTACAGCGCCACAGTGAACTGAGCGGTATCCGGCAGCTCGCCCGGCGGCAGCAGATGATGAGCCACCAGCGCCGCGTGCCAGCGCGCGAGCATCTCGGCCGAGCCGGCCCGTTCCCTCTCCTCGGGTTTTGTCAGCAACCCCAGCCGGGCGCGGACGGTCACCTGCTCGCCCGTGCGAAACCCTGCGACGGTCGGCATGTCGTGCGTGCCCACCGTGGCCATGCAGGCCCGGCGCCAGCCTTCGGGTGGCAGCGGGCGGCCTGCCCGGTCGCTCGCGAACCACAGCATCTCGGTGCCGAGGATGCCCTGCCGGGCCAGGTAGTCCCTGATCCACGGTTCGACGGTGCCGAGGTCCTCGCCGATCGCGACCGCACCCGCGCGCGCGGCTGCCCCGGTCAGCGCGGCGACGGACGCCTCGTGGTCGTAGCTGACGTACGCGCCGCGGTCGGGTCTCTGACCGGCGGGAATCCACCACAGCCGCATCAGCCCCATCACATGGTCGACGCGGATGCCGCCCCCATGCCGGAGCTGCTCGCTGAACAGCTCGGCCAGCGGCCGGTAGCCCGTCGCCGCGAGGCGGAAAGGATGCCACGGCGGCTGTGCCCAGTCCTGTCCGATCTGGTTGAAGCCGTCAGGCGGCGCGCCGACGCTGAATCCGGCGACCAGCGCGCCCTGGTGGGCCCACGCGTCAGCGCCGCCCGGGTGCACGCCGACAGCCAGGTCGTGGATGATGCCGTGCGCCATCCCGGCCGCCGTGGCGGCGTCCTGGGCGGCCGCGAGCTGCTCGTCCGCGTGCCACTGGAGCCACGCGTGGAAGCCCGCGGCGCGGCTGAGCTCGGGGTCGCGAGCCGCCAGCTGCTCGGCGGCGGCGGGGTCGCCCAGCCCGGCCGGCCACTCGCGCCAGTCCGGCCCGTGTCGCTCAGCCAGCGCGCACCACAGCGACCAGTGGCGCAGATTCCGGCCGCGCTCGGCTCGGAATCTTCGGAAGGCAGCCTCGCGGTCTGGCGGCAGCGGGACCTCGCTGACGAGCTGCAGGGCCTGGCGCTTGGCCCGCCAGACCGCGTCCCGGTCAATCAGGTCCGCGGTGGTGTTGCTGTCCCGCAGCGGAGCGGCCAGCTCGGCAATCTGCTGGCGCTGCCCCGCCGGCAGCGCGGCGTACTCGGGAATGTCCTCGACCCGCAGATACAGCGGGCTGGTGAACAGCCGCGTCATTGGCAGATAAGGGGACGCGCTCACCGGCGGCTGCGGCTCGGCGGCGTGGAGCGGGTTGACCAGCACGAACCCGGCTCCGAGCTCGGTGGCGCTCCACCTGGCCAGCTCGGCGAGGTCATGCAGGTCGCCGTGGCCCCACGACTGTGCCGAACGCAGCGAGTACAGCTGCACGGTGAAGCCCCACTGGCGGGTGGACGGCAGCTCCAGCCGGCCAGGCCGCGGCTGCCGCGCTGCTGGTGCTGGCTCCGGTTCCGGCTGCTCGAGCACGGCCAGGATCGCGGCGAGCGTCTCGTCCGGGACGGGCACAAGGCGCCCTTCCCAGTCGCGGTATTCCGGAGTAATGCCGGCATTCCGGGCTCGCTCGCTGAGCTTTGCATCAATCACAGGACCATGATTGACCCCCGCGGGCGCCACCTTCGTGCTGCCCGGTCAGCGTCAGCGGTGATCATTCAGCAGGCGGGGCATGATCTCGCTGGCGGCCCAGTACCCGGCCAGTCCCTGAACCGCGGCGATCAGAGCGGTCAGGGCAACCACGCCGGCCGCATCGCCCGGCAGCGCGGTCAGCGCCGCGACAGCGCGAGCCAGCCCGCCGCCAGGGTCGCCGTGCACACCGCCAATCAAGAACGGCAGGCTCCAGCCCGCGGCTGCCGTCGCGGCCACCGCAGGCAGCGCGACCCTGGGCGGCCAGCCGCCTGCACGGTTCGCGACCCCGGCGCCCAGCCCGGCCAGCAGCGGAACGAACACCAGGCCGATGGCGGTGCCGATGGCGACCACCACTCCGGTGGCCAGCAGGCCGAGCAGCCACACCCGAGTCGGCCACTGGTGGTCGCGCCGGCGGGCGAACCGGGCCCGGAACAGCGCTGGCTGCGGCCGCCCTGGCACGCCCTGTCGGCGCAGCAGCCCGAGCCGGTAGGCGCCTGGCTTGCCCAGTCTCCTGAACTCTGCGGCCGGAAGATCAGCTCCTGGCCGCTGGCCGGTACGGCGCGGCCGGTCGAAGCTCATAGGTCAGCCCCCTGCCCCCGTAGACCCCCGGTTCACCGTGATACCCAC
The DNA here is from genome assembly GCA_035631375.1 of Streptosporangiaceae bacterium. GTDB lineage: Bacteria > Actinomycetota > Actinomycetes > Streptosporangiales > Streptosporangiaceae > JAJYUU01. Next base: position 5,082 of record DASQIW010000109.1, on the reverse strand, counting down.
GAAAGGCCAGGGGCATCCGCGCCGTCAGCCGCCTGACTGATGCAGCAGGTCGAGGAATCTCGCAACCACGGGGCCGTCGGTGGGCCCGCCCTCGCCGCCGTTCACCGTGACCATCGCGAACGCGAGGTCGGTGCCCGCCAGCACGTCGTTGTTGAAGCCGACCAGCCAGGCGTCGGTCGGCAGCGGGTTGCCGTGCCCGTACTGGGCCGTGCCGGTCTTGGCGTAGGTGCCCGCCGGCAGCCCAGTCCCGGTGGCGGTGCCGGCCGCCACGACCTGAGCCATCAGCGCGTGCAGCCCGGTCACGACAGCGGGCGCCAGGGCAACCGGGGCCACCTTGTCGTCGGCCGCCCCCGCCACGAGCCGGGGCGCGCGGACCTGCCCGCTGTCGGCAGCCGCCGCGACTATCGCCATGTCCAGCGGCGACACCAGCACCTGACCCTGCCCGATCGCGGTAGCGGCGAGGGCCGCCCGGCTGGCCGGAGACGGCACCGAGCCGGCGTAGGCGGCGAGCCCGAGGTGCTGTGGCGTGCCGATGCGGTACAGGGCAGCCGTGCGGGTGAAGTCGGCCGCTGACAGCCGGGTGGTGGCCAGGCCGATGAAGGCGGTGTTGCACGACTCGGCAAAGGCGTGCAGCAGGTCACTGATGGGCGCGGTGCCCTCGGCGTTATGGAAAGCCTCGCCCTCGATGGTGAGCCGAGGCGGGCAGCTCGCGGGCGAGGACGGGGTGAGCCCATGCTGGAGCAGCGCCGTCGTGGTCAGGATCTTGAACGACGAACCGGGCGGGTAGGCGCCGTCGAGCGCCACGTCGAACTGACCGGGCGTCTTGCTCACGACGGCCAGCAGCTGGCCGGTGGCCGCGTCGACGGCCACCAGCGCCGCGGTCTTCTGCACTCCGGCGAGCGCCTGCTCGGCCGCCGCCTGTACGCGCGGGTCGATGCTGGTCCGGACCGCCGAGCCCGCTACGGGAGGCAGCCTCGCGACCGTTGTCACGCTGGTGCCGCCGGCGTTCACGGCTGTGATCGTGGCGCCTGGCCGACCCGCGAGCTGCTTCTCGTCGGCGTTCTCCAGACCGGTCTGGCCCGCGACGCTCTCCGCGCCATAGGGCGGGCCGAGAGCATGCAATTCCTCCGCGGTCACCGGCCCGACGGTGCCGACGACGTAGCTGAGGCCGGGGGTGGCCGGCTCGCGCTTGTGCATCGTCTGAAACACGGTGCCGGGCACCGGGTAGATGGTCGGCGCGAGCTGCTGGTAGCGCGCCATCGGCACGGTGAAGACCGGCTCGAACCAGCTCGGGTGGGCTTTCGCCCCGGTCAGCGCAGTCGTGATCGCCGACAGCGGTGCGCCCGCGGCGACCAGCGCCGCGCGGACGACCGCGTCACTCTTGATCCGCGATCCCTCGACGCCGATCGTGACCATCGCCGCCTGCGTGGTCAGCGGTACGCCACCTGCACCGAGGATCTGCGCCCGCGCTGGCCAGTTCACCTGCACGGAGAGATGTCCGCCTGGGGTGAGCGGAGCTGCGATCGCGGCCGGAGACCACGCAACCCGCCAGCCGCTCGGCGTGCCGGTCAGCCGCAGCGCCGACCGAACCGTGATCGTGCCAACTCCGGGAAGCCGCAGGTGCTGAGTCACCGGCTCGCGCGCGGAGTTCCCGGTCTGCGTTAACGACCCGCCGGAGTAGCTGGCCTTAGTCACCCCCAGGTCGCTGAGCGCAGCGGCGTTAACGGCCGCGAAGCTGGCGGGCGGCCGTGCCACGAGCGCCCGCATCGCGGGCCAGTCGCGCCTGGCCCAGTCAGCCAGGTAGCTGTTCGCCACGTCCTGCGCGGACGGCGCGCCAGAGCATGCGACTAACAGCCCAGCCGCGAGCGCGACCCCGACCGCGCCCGCCACCGCCGCGCCGGCCGGAAACAGCTGCCGCCGGACGCGGCGTCGCCGACGACCCGCGACCGCCACCATCACGGCTGACCTTACGGGACACCGCGCGGGTTCGACGTGATTCGCCCGCGCGTCGCCGCTACCAGATCGGCGGGTGCCGGTCCCTCCACGGTCGCGCGGCCTCGAGCTGCGCAGACAGGGAGATCAGAATGCCCTCCGCGCCCATCCCGGCCGCCAGCATGACGCCGATCGGCAGCCCGTCCGCGCTCCAGAACAGCGGCACGCTGACGGCCGGCTGACCGGACAGGTTGTACAGAGCGGTCCATGGCGTGAACAGGGTCTGCCTTACGAAGTTCTCGTCGGGCGCTACCTCGTCGAACCAGCCGACAGGCCGCGGCGGCAGCGCGAGGGTGGGCGTCAGCAGCGCGTCGTATCCGGTCAGCGCCTGCAGTGCGGCCCGGACGCTGCCCTGCAGGATGCCCTCGTGCAGGAGCAGGTCGGCGGCGGATAGCTTGAAACCCTCGCCGCGCAGGTACCGGGTCAGCGGCAGCAGATCTGGTTCTTGCTCAGGGGCGATCGGCGCCAGCGTCGCCATCGCGAACCACAGCGCGAGGAACGACGGGACCGCTTCGACAGGAAACGGCGGGTCGAAGTCCTCCACGTCGTGGCCTAGCTCGGCCAGCAGCCGGCTGGCGTCCTCGTACGCGGCGACGCAGTCGGGATGGACCTCGACGCCCTCCACTACGGGCTTCAGGCTCCGCGCGATCCGCAGCTTGCCGGGATCGGTGTTCGCGTAGCCGAGGAACGATTCCCCGGTGGGCAGCGGCGGCAGCGTGTACATGTCACCGGGGTGGTTGCCGGCCATCGCGTCCAGCAGCAGCGCTGCGTCGGCGACGGTCCTGGCGAGCGGGCCGTCGGTGGACAGGCCGACGAGGTCCGGCATCATCGGGCCTTGCGAGATCCGGCCGCGCGTGGGCTTGATTCCGAACAGGCCGCAGACGCTCGCCGGGATACGGATCGAGCCGCCGCCGTCGCTGCCCTGAGCCGCCGGCGCGAGGCCCGAGGAGACTGCTGCGGCCGCGCCGCCGCTGGAGCCGCCAGCGGAGCGGGTGAGGTCCCACGGCGTGCGGGCGGGCGGGCCGATCCTCGTCTCGGTGTAGCAGGGCAGGCCGAACTCGGGAGTCGCGGTCTTGCCGGGTATCACGATCCCCGCGGTGCGCAGGTGCTCGACGACGTAGTCGTCCTCCGTCGCGATGTTGTCCGTCAGGACCGCGCTGCCGTACGTGAGGCGCACGCCCGCGACCATGTTGAGGTCTTTGATCGGGATGGGAACGCCGGTCAGCGGGGGAACAGCCCCGCCGTCACGACGGCTCGCGGCGACGGCCTTGTCCGCCGCGGCCGCCTGCTCGCGCGCCAGCTCGTCCGTCACGGTGTAGAAGGCGCCGACCTGCTCGTTGAGCCGGTCGATGCGGCCCAGGTAGTGCTCGGTGATCTCGGCCGACGACGTCTCGCCGGACCGGATCGCTGCGGCCTGCTCGGTCACGGTGAGGTCATGGATCTGCGTCACGGTACCGAACAGTAGACCACTTGCCGGTGTGGCCCAAGCGCTGGTCGGCACGCGACACGACCCGGCGGTGAGCATCCCAAAGTGGTCACTCGGTTACGCTATGCGTATGGACCGGGAGACCGGGCCAGAGCCGACGGCGATCCGGCCTGCACAGGCGGCCGGATCGCGGCCTGGACCTACCCAGGCCGAGATCAACACCCCGCTGCCGACCGACCCCGGCTCGGCCCCTGAAGACGACCCGCCGCGAACTACGGACACGGGCGAGCTCGGCCCGCCGCTGGACGAGGCCGGAGACGATACTGACGAGTTCGGCGTGGTCCCGGCGGACGAGGAGACTACCGACCACGCATGGCAGCTGCGCCGCGTCGGCTTCCCATCCCGGCTCATCATGGCCCAGCTGGCCATCGACCCCCGGGTGCCCATCTGGAGCCGCCGTGCTATCGGCGCGCTGGTTATCGGCATCGGCTTCTCGTTCTGGCTAGGCTGGCGCACTGGCCTGACCATCGCCGCCCTAGCCGCCATCGCCGACACCGTCTACCAGTCCAAGACCGTCGCGCTGATCCCGGCCGCCGCCAGGATCGCGTCGGCCCAGCGCCGGACCCGCCACCGGCTGCTCCTGATGCGGCTGTGGGGCTACCACGCGCTGCACACACGGCCCATCCCTGGCACGGAGTCGATCATCGACCACCTGGTCATCGGCCCTGGCGGGGTGTATGCGATCGATTCCGAGCGCTGGGACCGCAGGATGCCGGTGCGGACGGTGGCCAGCAACTCCGCCGCAGGGCCGGTGCTCTACCACGGGCCGTTCAGTCAGCGGGAGCGACTGGCGCACGCCCGCTGGGAAGCCGCACAGGCGGCTTTCCTGCTGAGCCGGGAGCTCCGCCAGCAAGTCACGGTGCGACCTGCGATGGTGATCTACGGCCCGGCTGTGCCGTGGTCGGTCACCCGGCTGCGTGGCGTCGACGTGATGGGCGGCCGGTCGGTCGTGCGGTTTTTTGTCAGCCGGAAGAAGGCGAATCCCGACATCGCTGTTACCTGGGAACAGGCCGGCCAGATCGCCGCCGCAGCCGAACGCGCGCTGCCACCCGGCTAAGGCCGTGCAGCGGGAGCTAGTCTGTGACATCCCGCGACACGTGAAGGACTCGCATCCGTGGCTGATCTGCGTACCTGGGTAGCTGGCGCGCGCCCCCGAACACTCCCCGCCGCCGTCGTGCCGGTGGTCGTCGGCTCGGGAGTCGCCTTCGGCTACGGCAAGTTCGACCTCGGGCGGGCCGCGCTGGCACTGCTGGTCGCGCTGGCCCTTCAGGTTGGCGTCAACTATGCCAACGACTACAGCGACGGGGTCCGCGGGACCGACCACGCGAGGGTCGGCCCGCTCCGGCTCGTCGGGTCCGGGCTCGTTGAGCCGCGGCACGTGCTCGCCGCGGCGGTGGGCTGCCTCGCCATCGCCTCGGCCGCCGGTCTGGCACTGGCGGCGCTGACGGCCTGGTGGCTGGTGCTCGTCGGCGCCGCGGCAGTCGCAGCAGCGTGGTTCTATACCGGCGGTAGCAGGCCGTACGGCTACCGGGCCCTCGGCGAGGTCTCGGTATTCGTGTTCTTCGGCCTCGCCGCCGTGGCTGGCACCGCGTATGTGCAGATGC
>DASQIW010000108.1:0-51844 GCA_035631375.1 Streptosporangiaceae bacterium | reverse complement strand
CGTCGGCGACCGCCCAGTCGCCGCGCAGCAGGGCGATCATGAGCGCCACGGTCGCCGCCGACGGCGTCGCCGACCCCGGCGCCCGGCACTCCTGGCAGGTCAGCCCGCCGGAGGCAAGCCCGAACGCGCGCAGCCCGCCGGACGGCGCCGCGTCGCGCTCGGTCGTTCCGCAGACCGCGCACTCGTCCAGCGCGGGGGCGTACCCGGCCACGGCGAGCGACCGCAGCAGGAACGCATCGAGCACCAGCCGCGGGTCATGCTCGGCCTCCGCCAGCGCCCGCAGCCCGCCGACCAGCAGCAGGAACTGGCGCAGCGACGGCTCTTTCTCCACCGGCGACAGCTTCTCGGCGGTCTCGAGCATCGCCGTGCCTGCCGTGTACCGGGGGTAGTCGCCTGCCAGCCGCTCGCCATACGGACGCACCGTATCGGCCTGGGTGATCACGTCCAGTGACCGGCCCTCGTACAGCAAGAGGTCCACGTGGGTGAACGGCTCCAGCCGCCCGCCGAACCGCGACTTAGTCCGCCTTACCCCCTTGGCGACCGCCCGGATTCGGCCTGACCTGCGGCCGAGCACCGTGACGATGCGGTCCGCCTCGCCCAGCTTGTGGGTGCGCAGGACGATGCCGTCGTCACGATAGGTACCCACCAGCCCATTATCGGCGGTCGCAGCCCAGGTCGCCGCGATGACGCGACGCGGTCAGAAATTCGGCCGGGAACGTGGCCGTCTCCCGGCGCGGCCGTCCGCCCGTGACCCACGTTCGTAATTTTTGTACTAAACCGTCCTCTTGATAGCGGTCTGTAATTTAGTGTCGGGATCTATGCACGCCCCGCTATTGACCCTGTCCCGTCCCAGCGCTGGGCTCGCACGTCCGAAACCGCAAGCATGAAGGCGGCGATTATCAATGGGTAGACGAGCCCTAGCTCGTTCAAGGACTTCGAAGACCAAGATCGCAGCCGGTGCGACGATTATCACAGCGTTCGCCGCCGGGGCGTTTATTCTCGGATCCAGCGTCGTCCTGCCCACCACTCAGGCCTCTGACGTCGCGAACTTTTCCGCGACGCACGACGGACACGGATCCCACAAGTTTAGGCACGGACGCCGGCACCATTCTGGATGGTCCAAGCGCAGGCCAAGGCCAGGGTCATCCCCCACTCCGTCGGCTACGCCCAGCACGTCATCGCCGGTGCCGACGCCCTCAGCGTCATCCTCGCCGGCAAGTCCGCCAGCGTCCTCCTCGCCGGCGCCATCAACATCGCCGACGACCACGGTCCCAACCGGCAACGTCTCGTGTAATTTCCAGCCGGACACCTGGTCTGGCGATGCGAGCGGTGTCGGTTATTCGGTGAAGGAAATTTCCGCATCAAACGGCAATCTTTCGTCCTTCAGCGTTGCCCTGAACGCCCACGCGGGAACCACCGAGGTCGTCGGTTATCCCTCCGAGCAATGCCTCATGTACCGGGCGCTGCCGTCGACGCTGTCGTCAAGTTTTCACATCACGCCGCCGGCAAACAGCAGCGGACTTGACTACGAATACGCCTACGACATCTGGCTCACGACCGCTTCGGCGGCCTCCAGCAACAACTGGAATAACGACCTGGAGCTGATGATCTGGACCTACACCAACGGCCAGGTGCCCGCGGGATCAGTAGCCGCGACGCTCGCCGACGGCTCGAAGGTCTGGGTGGACGGTAACAACACCAACGGCATCGTTTCGGTCGTGCTGCCCAAGAACGCCACCACCGAGACTGTCAACATCGCGAGCATCATCAGTCAGCTCAAGGCGCGTGGCTACGTCACCTCTGCTGATACCGGCATCCTTGATGTCGAATTCGGCATCGAAGCACCGTACGGTGGCGGCCAGACCTTTGGGGTCAACCAGTTCAGCGTGACCGCTGGGTAATAGCCGCTGGATGACGCGCAGCTGCGCGCAGAAATTCGGTTGCGATGCGCACGGCCGCCAGGACTAGCCTGGCGGCCGTGCGCATTGAGCAGTTCGACCCGAAGTCCGATGGCCCGCGGCTACAGGACTGCTACGACATGTTCGCATCAGCCTGGCTGGAGGACGACCCCAACGTCCCGCCGTTCTCGTTCGCCATGTTCCGCAGCTGGTGGACGCACGACGACGTGGATGAATCCAGGCAGTTCTGGCTGGCGACCACGGATGCGGGGACGCCGATCGGCTGCTACGAGCTCAAGCTGCCGATGCGGGAGAACCGCCAGACAGGTTTCCTGGAACTGCTGGTCACCCCCGGCTCGCGCCGCCGCGGGACGGGCACGGCGCTGCTGGCGCACGCCGCGCGGCAGGCTGAGCAGGCCGGGCGGGCGCTGCTCATGGGGGGCACGCGGATCGGCTCGGCCGGCGCCGAGTTCGCCGCGTCGGTGGGCGCGAAGCCCGGCCTGCAGGACGCGCGCCGCATCCTCGACGTCGGGCCGGACCTGCACGCCCGGCTGCCCGGTCTGCGGGCAGACTCGGAAGCGCGTGCCTCGGGTTACTCGATCCGGCGGTGGACCGGTGCGACTCCCGAGGATCTGGTCAGCGGGGTGTGCGCGCTCGTCACCACCATGGCCGATGCGCCGCATCCTGAGGCCTACGAGCCGGAGACCTGGGACGCGGCCAGGCTTGCAGCGGACGAGGAGCGGGCGGCATCCCGGGGCACCCGCGAGTACTCGGTTGCTGCCATCCACGACCAGACCGGCGACATGGCTGCGCTCACGCAGGTCACGGTCGATCCGGCGCAGCCCACTGGCTGGGCCCATCAGCAGATCACCGCGGTGACGCGGGCGCACCGGGGGCACCGGCTGGGCATGCTGCTGAAGGTGATCATGCTCGCGTGGCTGGCGGAGGCGGAGCCGCAGATCCGGCACATCATCACGTACAACGCGGTGCCGAACCAGTACATGATCGCGGTCAACGAGTCTCTCGGGCACCGGGTCAGCGACTACTTCCAGTCGTACGAGCTGCCCGTCGAGGCGGCGCTGAAGCTGCCGGTCTCGGCCTAGCCCTGAGGAGCTGCGATGGCGCAAGTGACGATCGAGCGCTTCGATGGCGCGGCGGACGCGCAAGCGCTGGAGAGCTGTTTTCACATCGCCATGGAGTGCATCAGGACCGATCAGCCGGACCAGGCGCCCTGGTCGCTCGGCGCATTCCATGCCAAATGGGTGGAAGGGTTCAACGGCAGTCCGCAGGAGTCGTGGTTCGCAGCTGAGGACAGCGGCGAAATTGCCGGCTGCTACCTGCTGATCCTGCCGCACCGCGAGAACCTGTCGATGGCCCGCGTGGTTCTGCGGGTAGCGCCAGGGGGACGGCACGCTGGGACCGGCACCGCGCTGCTGCGGCACTGCAAGGACAGAGCCCGGCTCGCCGGGCGCACCCGCCTGGTGGGCGAGGCGTGGGATGACACCTCGGGCGCCGCATTCGCGAAGTACCACGGTGCAATCCCTGGTATCCCCGCGGTGCAGCGGACCCTTTATCTGACCGACCAGGTCCGGGAGCGACTACCCGGCCTGCGCCGGCAGGCGGCCGGGCACGCCGTCGGTTACTCGCTGGCTTCCTGGGTCGGCCCGACCCCGGAGGACCGCCTCGATCACGTCGCAGCGGTGCACGCGGCCATGGCCGACGCACCGCATGATGCGGGTGTCGAGCCATCGGTGTGGGACGCCGCGCGGATCCGCCGGCTGGAACAGCTGACCACCGAGCATGGCATCACGCAGTACTCGGTTGGCGCGCGCCACGAAGCGACCGGCGAGATGGCCGCGCTCACCCAGATCCTCACGGACAGGAGCGCCGCACCAGGCTTTGGCTTCCAGCAACTCACGGCCGTGCGGTCGGCCCACCGGGGACACCGGCTCGGCCTGCTCGTCAAGGTCGCCATGCTCGATCTTCTGGCCGAGGCCGCGCCAGAACTCGACCGCGTCGCGACGAATAACGCCGGGTCGAACGAGCACATGATCAACATCAATGCTCAGCTCGGTTTCGAGGTCACCGGCGTGACCAGGGACTGGGAGCTCGACCTGACGGCCACAGCCTGACGGGGTGCCGCGGGCGGAACGACCCCGTTCCCCTCTTGTCCCTGGTCGTGACTTCAGTCGTACAGGCCGAGCCGCCTGAGCTGGCGGGGATCGCGCTGCCAGTCCTTGGCCACCTTGACCCGCAGGTCCAGGTAGACGCGGCTGCCGAGGAGCCCCTCGATCTGCTGCCTTGCCACGGTGCCGACGTCTCTCAGCCGCGCGCCTTTGGTGCCGAGCACGATGGCCTTCTGACTTGGTCGCTCTACGTACATGACGGCGTGCACGTCCATGAGATCGTCGCGGCCCTCCCGCGGGCCCATCTCCTCGACCACGACGGCGATCGAGTGCGGCAGCTCGTCACGGACGTCCTCGAGAATCGCCTCGCGGATCAGCTCGGCGACCAGCACCTGTTCCGGCTCGTCGGTGAGGTCACCGTCCGGGTACAGCGGCCTTCCCTGGGGCAGGTTCGAGATCAGCACGTCGGTCAGCACGTCCAGCTGGAATCCGCCGAGCGCGGACACCGGGACCACCGCGGTCCACTCGCCTAGCCCGCTCACGGCCGCAAGCTGCGCGGCGACCTGAGCCCGGCTGGCCTCGTCGGTCTTCGTGACGATCGCCACCACCGGGGTTTTGCCGAGGCCGGCGAGCTCGGTGGCCAGGTACTTGTCGCCCGGACCGATCCGCTCGCTGGCCGGGATGCACAGGCCTATCACGTCGACCTCGGTGAGCGTCGAGCGGGCAAGGCTGTCCAGCCGCTCGCCGAGCAGCGTCCGCGGCCGGTGCAGGCCGGGTGTGTCCACGATGACGAGCTGCGCGTCGGGCCGGTGCACAATGCCGCGAATTGCCCGCCGCGTGGTCTGCGGCCGGCTGCTCGTGATCGCGATCTTGCTGCCCACGAGGGCGTTCATGAGCGTGGACTTGCCCACGTTCGGCCGCCCGGCGAAGCAGGCGAAGCCCGACCTGAAGTCGCCCGCTGGCCGCGGTTCCGGGGTTCCCACGTCGCGATTGTCCCTTACTCGGGCGGTCGGGCCCTAACCCGGCGGTGCTGGCTGCCCGACCCCTTCGCCCCGGCTGGCTGCCGGGCCCGCCGCCATGCTCGCCAGCGCGAGCCCGATCAGAGCCAGGCCGGCGATCGCCGCTCCGCTGAGCTTCTCGTGCAGCACGATCAGCCCGAGCAGGGCCGCGACCGCGGGCTCCGCCAGGCCCAGCGTGGTCGCGGTCGGCACGGGCACGGTGCGCAGCCCGCGGCCGTAGAGGAGGTACGCCACGACCGTCGTGACCACCCCGAGGTAACCGACGATCGCCAGGCCCCGGAGGCTGAGCAGCCAGCTGGTATCGCTGACCGCCAGCACGGGAGCCAGCAGCACCGCCGCGCCGCCGAAGATCAGTCCCATCACGGCCGATTCCGCGCTACCGGCGGTGATCATACGGCCCGCCGCGACCGCGTAGACCGCGTAACACAGGCCCGCGGCCAGCGCCAGTGCGACCCCGGCGGCGCTGACGCCGCTAGCCTGGCCGCCGGTCACCAGCACCACGCAGCCGGCGACCGCTGCCACGGTCGCCAGCGCCCACCTGCCGCCAGGTCGCGGCCCACCGGTCAGCAGAGTCAGCAGCCCGGCCCAGCCCGGCGCGCTGCCGATCGCCACCACCGTGCCGATTGCTACACCAGTCGCCCGGACCGCCGTGAAGAAACAGACCTGGTATCCGGCCACCGCGGCCGCGGCGAGCACCAGGACGGTTCGCCACGAACCGGCTTGTAGGCCCGCCATCCGGCCGCCGGCCGGACCCGGGGGCTGGCCGCTGCCGCCGCCCGCCGACGGGACGCCAGCGCGAGTCAGCAATCTGACTGTCGCCCGCCGGTTCGCGGACGTGCTCACCGCGACGATCAGCAAGCCAAGTCCGCCCACGGCAATCCGCGCGGCTCCGATGGAACTCGCGGTGGCTCCGGGCGGCGCGAAGTGCGCGGCGGTCCCCGTGCTCCCCCAGGCGGCCGCGCCGACCAGCACGGCCGCGGGTCCCCAGCCAGGCTTCATGCGGCGTCTGTCAAGCCGCCACCGAATCGCACGGCTATGCCGGACATATCGACGGTGCGGCGTGGCTATGGCCGCAGCACAGCGCGCACGGTGCCATCGGGTGTCGCGTGGAACACGATCGCGCCTGCACCGAGCTCGCGCACCGCCGCGATATCGCCGGGATCGGGCGCCTCGCCATCACTCACCACCGCCGCGGCCTCCAGTGCGGCCGCTCCGCTGGATGCCGCCATCGCAACTGCCAGGTGCAACGCAGACAACTGCAGGGATGGCAGCGCGACAGCCGCCGCCGCGTACGTGCGCCCGGTCTCGTCGCGAACGGCGGCGCCCTCGGCCGATTCGACCCGTGCGCGCGCGGCGCGCGCCAAGGTGATGATCTTGAGGTCCTCGGGGCCGGGCGTCTCCGGAACCGCCTCGCTCATGCGCTGATAGTAACCGGTGCCGGCCTGTCTAGCCGCGCTACCTGTGCGGGCAGCGATGGGTCCTTTCTGTCCGGACCGACGATGTTGGCCGCAGTCGTGATTACCAAGAGTTAACCAAAGCCCTCAGTTGCCTTTGGCCCGCTTGACCCATGTTTACTGACGGCCCTTCTTCCGACGCTGCGATCGGTGAGCGGCCTGTTCGCCCGAGGGGGTTTCGGGGTCTGGGATTTGTCTGCTGGAGGTCGGCTGGTGGCCGGAAACCTAACGGTGCCCGAACCGATTCAACTCGGCCAAGTTGTCCCGGTTGCCAGCCGTGGTGTCCGAGCGTGGACAAGCAGGTACGTGCTCCGAGTAACTGCAGCCGATGTTACTTGCGGGCTGGCGGCAGGTTTGCTCGCGTTCGAGGCCAGATTTGGCAGCTCTCAACCTCGGGACATTGTCTACCTCTGGCTGGCACTCGCGCTGCCGCTGCTCTGGCTTGCTGCTCTCGCGCTTTCCGGCGCTTACGACACCCGGTTCATAGGCGTCGGATCTGACGAGTTCAGGCGCGTGCTGAATGCCGGAGTGTGCCTGACCGCCGTCGTCGCCATCGCGGCCTATGCCACAAAGGCCGGATTGGCCAGGGGCTACGTTCTCGTGGCGCTGCCCACTGTCACCTGCCTCGACCTCCTCGTCCGGTACCGGCTGAGAAAAGGGCTGCACCGGGTCCGGGCGCGCGGCAACTGCATGCGGCGGGTCGTGGTGGTCGGCCACGCGGATGTGATCTCGCACCTGATCAGCGAACTTCGGCGCGACACTCATCACGGCCTCACCGTCGTGGCCGCCTGCGTCGCCGGCCGGGCACGGCCTGCATCGATCGGCGGAGTCCCGGTGGCGGGTCGGCTCGCTGACGTCGCTGACGTCGTCTGGCGCTGCGCCGCCGACACCGTCGCTGTCCTCGCGTGCCCCGAGATGATCGGAACCCGACTACGCGATCTCGCCTGGGATCTTGAGAAGACCGGTACCGATCTCTGCGTGGCACCCGCGCTCCTCGACGTCGCAGGACCCCGTACCACGATCCGGCCGGTAGCCGGGCTGCCGTTGCTGCACGTCGACCACCCCGATTTCCAGGGTTTGCGGTGGCTGATCAAGTCTGTCTTCGACCGATCTGTCGCCCTGTTCGCGCTCCTTGCGCTGCTCCCGTTCCTCGCGGTGATCGCACTCATGATCAAGCTCACGGACCCGGGGCCTGCCCTGTTCCGGCAGACCAGGGTAGGCAGAAACGGGCGGCTGTTCACCGTCTACAAGTTCCGCACCATGGTCGCCGACGCGGAGAGCCGGAAAGCCGAGCTGATGGCGCTCAACGAGAGCGACGGCCTGCTCTTCAAGATTCGCCGGGATCCTCGCGTCACGCGGGTCGGCGGCTGGCTCAGGCGGTACTCGATGGATGAGCTGCCGCAGTTCATCAACGTCCTGGTCGGCGACATGTCGCTCGTGGGACCGCGGCCAGCGCTGCCTGCCGAGACGAGCGAATATGGCCGACACGTCCGACGACGGCTCGCGGTCAGGCCAGGCATCACCGGTTTGTGGCAGGTCAGCGGGCGATCCGATTTGTCATGGGACGAGGCCGTGCGCCTCGACGTCCGGTACGTCGAGAACTGGTCCTTCGTCCTTGACCTGCAGATCTTGTGGAAGACCTGGTCAGCGGTCACACACGGGGACGGTGCGTATTTACCAGGCGGCCTTACTACGTACTCATGCGCAATGAAATCCAGGACCGGCGAGGTGCGGAACGGCGTGTCCCGACAAAAGGGGGGATTGATGACTGGGACGATCGCAGCGCGCGATCGACACACACCGTTGCGGACGCGATCTGCGCTCGCCCGGCCGGCTATCACCGTTTCGGAACAGGATGACGGTGCCACTCCGCCAGACGTACTCGTCCGGCTGGCTGCCGCCGGGGACAAAAGAGCCTGGGAACGCCTCGTCGATCAGTACTCCAGGCTGATCTGGGCCATGACCAGGGAGTTCAAGCTGCGTGAGACGGACGCGGCGGACGTTGTCCAGGCGACGTGGCTGCGGCTGCTCGAGCACATCGGCAGGATCGAGTACCCGGAGCGAATCGGCAGCTGGCTCGCTACCACGGCACGGCACGAGTGCCTGCGCCAGCTCGCCGCCAGCAAGAGGGTGACGCTGCTGGACGATAGCGACGCAGCGCTTGACGCGACGATGGCGCCTCAGCCAGCCGTCGACGAGCGGCTGCTCGCCGAGGAGCGAGCGGAGGCGGTGCGCGCGGCAGTGGCGACGCTGCCGACGCGGTCGCAACAGTTGCTCGAGCTTCTGATGGCCGATCCGCCAGTGTCCTATACCGAGATATCTGACCAGCTTGGCCTGCCGATTGGCAGCATCGGCCCGACCCGTGGCCGATGTCTCGAGCGGCTCCGGCTGATCCTGCAGCCCGCCTTACGGATCGCCGATGTCACGAACCGATCACGTCTGCGACGACCCACCGCCCGCCGGACGCCTCCACGCCGGGATAAGCCGCCCGGACTTCCGTCAGCAAGTCCGCCACGAACAACACGACGGCGTCTGGCTTGCTGGCGAGGAGTGCCGCCGGGCTGAGCACGGGTATGTCGGTACCCGGCATTCGCAATCCGCTCTTGGCCGGCGAGGCATCGACGACGCCGGGCAGCAACGCACTGGTGACCCCCGCCTTGCAGAGCAGGGCGACGGCGCGGGACGCGGCACCGTAGCCGAGCACCGTGCGGCCTGCGGATCGCTCCTCGCCGAGCCAGTCGCGGAGGCCGCGGGCGTGCCGCTGCATCTCGTCGTGCAGCCGCGCGAGCACGACAGGATCGCGCACGCCAGTCTCGGCCTCAGAGTCCAGCAGTCCGCGAACAGCTGCGTCCGGGCGCCCGGCCGCGTCGGTGGCATGCTCGACCGCGAGCAAGACGGTGCCGCCGTAGAGCTCGAAGAGCCATGCGGTGCGGGGCCGCAGGCCATGCACGGCCAGCATGCCCGCAAGCGCCTGGGTGGAGTAGTAGGCGTAGTGGCCGTGCCGCAGGGAGTTCCACTGATGATCCCTGATGATCGTCTCCAGCGAGTGGTACTGCAGCAGGAGCGTGCCGCCGGGCGCGAGCCGGGCCGCTCGTTCCGACAGCGCCGCATGCTGGTCGGCAGCGTGCATCATGCCGAAGCAATCGACGATCACATCGGCGCGCTCATCGTCCGCCACCGGCTTGAGGCCTCGGTCGGCGGCGAGCCCGAGCCAGGACCCGCCGTGCGGGCTGCCGTACTCGGCGACCGTGGCTCCCTCGGGCAGCATCCCCGCAGCCTGGACTCGAGTGACCGCATCGCGTGCCTGCGCGACCAGCGCGGCCGGCTCTGCCCCGCGCGGCTCGGCCGGCATGGTTGGGTCCGCCGCCAGCTGCGCGAGTCCGCACGCGGAGCAGAGCCACATCTGCAGCGCATGAACCGGGTCAGGGCCAGGGTCGGCACAATCGGGGAAAAGGTCGCACGCAGGCTGATTGCCCAGGTCAAGGACGATTGCACCGGCCTGGCCGCGGCACGCCCGGCACGTTATGTTATCCATTCCTCAGTCTTTCCTTGGTGCCGACGGCTGAGTCCGCTGCCCGCAATCACTACGGCGCAATCTAACAACCAGCTAGCGAGCTGGAAGACGGGGGATGGCAGTGTCGTATGCATGCCGTTTGTGTGACGCCCGGGTAACTCGAACATTCGTAGACCTGGGAATGTCGCCGCTCTGCGAGAGTTACGTCCCCGCGGAAAGACTGGACGCGGTTGAGGCTTTTTATCCCCTGCACGTCCGGATATGCGACTCGTGCCTGCTGGTCCAGCTGCCTGCGTATGTGCCAGGCGAGGACATCTTCTCGGAGTACGCGTACTTCTCGTCCTATTCCGACTCGTGGGTGGCACATGCCAAGCGCTATGCCGAGTCGATGATCGCCCAGCTTGGCCTCTCGGCCGACAGCCTGGTGACGGAGGCCGCGAGCAACGACGGCTACCTGCTGCAGCATTTCCACGCTGGAGGGATACCCGTCCTCGGGGTCGAGCCCGCCGCGAACGTGGCAGCAGCCGCGCGCGCCCGGGGCATCACGACTGAGGTCGAGTTCCTCGGACCGGTGACCGGCCGCAGCCTCGCGGAGCGGCACGGGCAGGCCGACCTGGTCGTCGCGAACAACGTGTTCGCGCACGTCCCCGACATCCGCGGGTTCGCCGGCGGGCTACGGGCGCTCGTGAAGGACACCGGGATGGTGACCCTCGAGTTCCCGCACCTGCTGCGGCTGATCGAGCGGCGCCAGTTCGACACGATCTATCACGAGCACTTCTCCTACTTGTCGCTGCTGACGTCGACTCGCGCACTCGCTGTCGCGGGGCTACGCGTCGTGGACGTGGACGAGCTCGACACCCACGGCGGATCGCTCCGGGTCTACGCCCGTCCCGAGCCGTCCGCGGGTGAGCCATCCGCCGCCGTCAAGGCGGTACTCGATGCCGAGGAGACGATGGGCCTGCACACGGTAGCTGGCCACGAGGGCTTCAGCAGCCGGGTGCTCAAGATCAAGACCGATCTTCTGGAGTTTCTGATCAGCGCGGCGCGCCAGGGGAAGTCAGTGGCCGCGTACGGTGCCCCCGGCAAGGGAAACACACTGCTCAACCACTGCGGCATTCGCTCGGACCTGCTCGCGTACACCGTCGACCGGAGCACATTCAAGCAGGGAAAGTTTTTGCCCGGCACGCATATTCCAATCTTCCCCCCAGAGCGCCTTGCGGACACCAGGCCTGATTACATCCTGGTGCTGCCGTGGAATCTCCGGACAGAACTCATCGAGCAGCTCGGCTATGTGCGGCAATGGGGCGGGCGGCTGGTTTTCCCGATTCCTGAACTTGACGTTATCTGAAGGAGCGTCGCGTGAAAGTTGTTCTGTTCTGTGGCGGCCTGGGTATGCGGATGCGCGATGGTGTGACAAATGCGCCAAAACCAATGGCAATGGTCGGGGAGCGCCCGCTGCTCTGGCATGTGATGCGATATTACGCACACTTCGGCCACACGGACTTCATACTCTGCCTGGGCTACGGCGGGTCTTACGTCAAGGACTTCTTCCTCCACTACGACGAGACCACGTCGAACGACTTCGTGCTCGCGAACGGCGCGCGAGACGTCAGCCTGTTTCGGGCTGATATCTCCGACTGGCGGATCACGTTCGTGGACACTGGTCTCCACTCCCCCATTGGCGAGCGGCTGCGGCGGGTTCGCCGCTTCGTTGAGGACGAGGCCATGTTCCTCGCGAACTACGCCGACGTGCTGACGAACGCTGCGCTGCCCGACATCATCGGGCGGTTCGCCGCCAGCAGTGCGGTCGCCAGCCTGCTGGCCGTCCCGCCGCAGTCCTCACACCACGTTGTCGAGATAGGCGACGACGGAGTGATCAGCCAGGTGACCCCGATGCGCGACCTCCGCCAGTGGGAGAATGGTGGCTACTTCGTGCTCCGACCAGAGATCTTCGACTACCTGGGCGAGGGCGAGGATCTCGTGGAGGACGCCATCATGCGCCGCCTTGTTCCGCTCGGCCGCGTCATCGCCTACCCGTATAAGGGGTACTGGTCACCGGCCGACACGGTGAAGGAGCGCGCGCAGCTAGAAGAGAGGTTCCACCAAGGCAGCTGCCCCTGGATGATCTGGGATCCGGAACGATCGGCCAGTGTCGTGGAGCCAGGGGGAGTCATCGCCGGAGACACTGATAACGCCGTTGCAGCGGCGACGTCGGAAACCCTGCACGGGTGAGTCGCTGATGCTGCCCCTGCACCTCGAAACGCCGCCGCAGCGGAGCTTGTCCGTGCTCGCCATCGGCGCGCACCCGGATGATATCGAGATCGGCGCTGGCGGCCTCGCGCTGTCACTGGCGGGCAGCCACCCTGGACTGCGCGTCCACTACGTGGTACTGACCGGAACACCCGAGCGCCACCTGGAGGCGGAGCAGGCCGCGAACTCCTTCTTCGCCGGCGCCGACCTGACCCTTTCGCTCCATGACCTTCAGGAAGGCAGAATGCCCGCGGCATGGGCGCAGGTCAAGGACACCCTCGAAGCGGTCGCGAGTTCGCACACGCCAGATGTGATCATTGCGCCCTCGGCAGCCGATGCCCATCAGGATCACCGGGCAATCGGCGAGATCATCCCGACTGTGTTCCGTGACCAACTGTGCCTGAGCTACGAAATCCCTAAGTGGGACGGTGACCTTGGCCGCGGCCAGCCCTCTGTGTACTGGCCGCTCTCGGCGGACGACGTTCGGCGCAAGGTGGAACTCCTGCACAAGTGCTTCCCGTCCCAGCACGGTCGCGACTGGTGGGACGACGAGGTCTTCGTCGGATTGGCCCGGCTGCGGGGCATGGAGTGCCGTGCGCCCTACGCCGAGGCTTTCACCTGTTCGAAGCTGATACTCAGCGGCTGATCCGCGAGCGCGCCGGCGCAGGCGCACGCGCCGGGAACAGCGCGGTGGTCAACGCGGCGAACTGGCTGTCGATGAGCTGAGCATTTGCCGCGTTGTGCTCGGCGATCGCCTGCCGAACCAGCACGGCACGGTTCTCGAGCGCAGTGAAGAGCCCGGTGAGCCTGTCAACATCCAGCCGACTCGCCGGCTCACAGAACTCGGACAGTCCCATGCTCGCCATGAGCGCGCGGAACTTGTCCGAATAACCGAGCGCGATGGTCGGCTTGCCCAGCTTGAGCGCGCAGACCACGTTGTGATAACGCGTGGCGACGACCAGACCGACATCCGCCATCTCCCGTGCCACATCAGCGAAAGAGGCGGCCGAGGCGATGACGATGACGTCACCGTCGAGATCCGGCCGATGAGTGCTCACGTGCGCACGTATCTCGTACGCGATGCTCTTGTCGTACCGGTTGTCTCCGCTGAACAGCCGGACCTTGTGACCGGTGTCAACGAGCCAGAGGGTGAATGCCTTCATCGCGGTTA
Organism: Streptosporangiaceae bacterium; assembly: GCA_035631375.1. GTDB lineage: Bacteria > Actinomycetota > Actinomycetes > Streptosporangiales > Streptosporangiaceae > JAJYUU01. Next base: position 38,412 of record DASQIW010000108.1, on the reverse strand, counting down.
CGTAGGAGGCGTGAATGTCCGCTGCATTGCGCCGCTCGTCGTTTCCGCCGAAATAAGCCATCACGCCTACCCCAACGGTGCGCATGTCACCGGCACCCGCTGGCGGGAACGGGGACGCGAACGCCAGATCGGGATAGACGCGGTCCTGCGCGGCGTCTAGTCCGCGTTCTCGCATCGCGTCGTGCGACAGGACGTCGCGATAGGACCGGTAGTAGGCGAGGCGGGCTGCCGCGTCGAGGAACCAGCGCGTCAGCGGCTGGTTGATCACGTTTGCCCCGACGCTGACCAACGCGACCTTGGTCCCGAAGATTCGGCCGGAGGCGCACAGCAAGAACATCGCGTAAGGGAAGCCGAATGGCCGCACCGGAAGCGTTGCCTCGAGAGCGCCGGCACCCGGCACGATCACGACGTCGTGTCTTCTCACCCACGCCGCAGTCCGTACTGCGTCGAGCACCTTGCCCAGCGCCTTCAGCCCGGCGGCGACGAGGCCGGTCCCGTCGCGCTCATGACTGGCGTACCAGAGCACCGGTATCGCGGGGATGCCGTACTTCGCCTCGACGACTTCGGGGCCGCCGCACATGGCGTCGACGATCGCATCCGGATGCTCGCGGCGGATGTAGGCAAGGACGGCCTCCATCGAAACGTCGTTTCCGGTGTTACCTGAGCCGAGCAGGCCGAACAAGCCGACCTTCGGCCTCGTACCGCTAGCCGCCCTCACGTGCTGAGCTCCTTTCTTACGTTGTCGCCGACGGCGTCGGCTTGATGACCGGCATGGGGTGCCGCGGAGATGACCTCCGCCTCGCGCAGAGCCGCGCGCAGCTGCCACCACCACACAACGGCGCCAGTCCAGGTCGCGACGGCCGCTCCCCAGACGGCCCCGAGCGCACCGCCAGCCGCCGCACCGGCGAGGCCGCTGGCGAGGAATACCGCCGCGCTCCAGATCATGGCTCGCAGGCTCCTCCGGGCGGCGGCCAGCGCGTGCAAGCCGGCCGTGGCTCCCGCGATGACGCAGCCGCCCATGACCGACACCGTCATCGGCACGACCAGTTGGTAGGTGGGCCGCCAGAGCCCGCCCAGGAGGAGACCGCCAACGCCCCGCGGCAGCGCCACGAGCAGGAAAGTGCCCCAGGCAAGCGCTCCGACGGCAAGCCCGGCACCAACCACCAGGCAGAACATCGGCAGCCGCCGCGGCGACCGGCGCAGCACACGGTTAGCCTCGGGAATCGTCACCAGGGACAGGCCCATGAACACGACCAGGAACGGCCCCATCAAGGTCGTTACCGCCTGCACGTATCCGACAGCTGCCAGGCCGACGAGGATGCCGACGCCGTAGCTGCGGAACTGGGCGGCGCCGCTGTTGCACGTGTTCTCGGCGAGATAGCGAAGGCCGAGGTCCCGAGTCCTTGACAACCACCGGGGGATGCTCGCCGGGTGCGGAAGGACGCGAGCTTGCAGTGGCCCGATGCAGGCCGCGACAGCGGCTCCCGTGCCCCACACGACAATAAAAGCCGACGCGCTGGCGTGACCTGACACATGCAGGTAGATCAGTCCCGGCACCATCGCCAGCGCCCATGTGCTGTCGTTCAGGAACGCCTGGCTGCCCCGGCCGACGGCAAAGAAGGCATACCGCCAGCTGTCCTGAAGCAAGAGGCCAGGCAGCATGAGCCCGAGCGCAAGGAAGGCGGTCCTGGTTGTCCCGGTCAGCACCGTGGTAGTAGCCACGACAACTGCTCCGCTGACCAAACCGGCAGCCAGGGCTGTCGCTGAGCTACTCGCCACCGCCTCCCGCCACGCTGGCGTTCGGGGGCCGCTGAACCTGACCATGAGCGGGTCGGTAGCCAGGCCACGCGACGCATTCAGCGCGAAGGAGTACGTAACGTACGCGAGACCGAACGCACCGAAAGACACGGCCCCGAGGGTTCGGGCTACATAGATCGTCATCGCGAAGTTGGTCAGGCTGGACACCGCTTGGTCGGCGAGACCCCAGCTGAGCCGACGGGCAACACCGCGAAAGCGCTTCGTGGGGGCGGCCGCAGCGGGATTCTCTAGCACGGCCGCTCAGCGGCCGCCGGCGTCGGCGCGCGAGCAGATGAAGCCATACTCTACGGCCAATCGCGGACTAATATAGGGAATGTTCACGTTCATATGCATGTTCACTGACTTAACCATTGGCCTGGTCGGCTGACCACCCCGCCAGGTATGGGAAACCGGAAATGACCTGTCGACCCTAAAGTGCTCGGCCAGACCGTCGCTGAATTCCTGGGCTGACTGAATATTGTTAAAGGCCCCACCGGCCCGCGCATTGCGATGGCCAAAGTTGGTGAAGGTCACTAGGAAGATGCCATCACGATCCAGTATGCTGGCTACCTCGGCAAACTTGCGCGACTGAACATCCCCGAGGTATTCAAACAACCCCTGAGCGACGACTATCTGGAATCTCTTGCGCCCAAATAGTATCGGCGACTCGACGATATCCGCCTCCACGAGGTTGGGCGCAGCGCTATGGATTGCGATATCAATCCCGTAATAGCTGATGTTGTCTGGCAGGAGCTTCATCAGCGTGGCTGGCCCGCACCCAACATCGAGCAGGTCAATCTTCCGTCCCCCGGCAAGTCTGGTGATAATTCGGGCGAGCTTGTGCAGTCGGTAATGAGCCGGGATGTGTTTCTGGTTCTCCTGGATCCAGAACTCTCGCTTGTAGTACGTCGCGGCCCGAGCGGACCCGTCCCCGACGAGGCCGTTCACGTGGGTCGCCACTTCATCCATGGTGGGTCGCCCTCCCCTAGGCGCCGCCCGGCGGGCCGCGACCGGTGATCGCTGGGTCAGCCAGCTTGCAGTCGCTGGCCGGCTACTGCTGATTCGACGGACACAACGGCCTCGGTCGTCGGCGCGGGCTCCGCCGCCCTGGTGCCGCCCTGGCGAGCGCGACTAGCGAGCCATTGCCCGAGGTAGCGATAGCACTCGCGCTTGTCGGCTGGCGACAGCGGCGCCCGCCGGATTGCCTTGACGTGCGCCCAGACGTACTCGGCATAGAGGCGGACGTCAGGGTGCCGCCAGCGGCTTGCCCGGCGCGGGTCCATGTTCACGCATCGGCTGCGCATGGTGGGACACGCCCGTTCCGCCCGGTCATGGTGATCTCGCCGGAAGTACAGCCAGTCAGGAACCTGATGGAAGGCGCCGTGCAGCGCGAGTTCGGTCACGATCGTGTGATCGGCGTGATGATAGCTCTCTTTCATCGCTGTCTTGCGAAGCACATCAAGCCTGATGACGCCGTAGTCGTCATCGCCGCCACTGTCGAACAGCAGGCTGCGGAACCGTTCCGGGGCGCGTCGTGACGACGTAGCCAGCGGGTACTTCATCGCCGCGGTTAGTGCTCCCGAATCATCGATCATGGCCGTCCATGCATGGGCGAGTACGACGCGCGGGTCCTCATCGAGGGCGGCGACACACCGCTCAAGCAGGTCACGGGCATAGAGGTCATCGCCGGCCGCCCACTTGAACAGCTCGCCCCGGGCCTCATACGCCACAAAGTTGTGGTTCGGCGAGAGCCCCACATTTCTGGGCTGCCGAAAGTATCGAATTCTGGAGTCCTGCCTCGCATAGCGCCGGCAAATGTCCGCGGTCCCGTCGATCGACGCGTTGTCGGAGATAATGAGCTCGAAATCCTCATAGCTCTGGCCAAGGAGGGCCTCGATGGCCTCCGACACATACGTCTCACCGTTGAAAACGGGGAGCCCGACGGTCAGCCGGGGTGGCCGGTTCATCGGAACGTGCCTTCTCGCCGTGCCGCTCGCGGCAGCGATGTGCAGTCAACTTCCAGGCGCAGCGTCATCATTTCCCCGGGTCAGGAGCGTCCGGCGGGCGCAACGACCAGGCTTCCCCGATCTGATTACGGGAGCCAGAGTCCAGCTGATCTGATACATGCTCCGCGGTGTATCACGGCCGCGAGCTCAGTGTTCAGATGCACAGCGGCTAACGCTGCAGGCGGCGGGCCCATCGAGCTCGTGACAGCCCCGAGGCCGAGTCTGTGGGGGGAACCGGCTCGTGAGCATCTCCGGCATGGCGTTCCCGGCGCGCTGTCGCGCAGTCTTGCCGACAACCGCTGAGGCCCGCGAACGCTGGGTACGGCGCAGGGTTGGCCTGGTCTGGGCCCTGCTATTCCTTAATGTGCTGACTTTCGCCGCAGGCACCTGGAACCAGCAACCGCTCATCGTGCCGATCCCGTCGGCTGTCGGCAAGATCATCACCCAGGGAGCCCTGCCTGTGGCGCTGATCGTTGCGCTGAGCCTCAACCGCCGCTTGGTCATCCGTCCGAATGTGTTCCTGCTCCTGACGACCTTGCTGGCCCTAGCCGCGATCGTGTCAGCCGTGCATCCGACCGGGCACGTCATCGGCACCTTGTATCGGACTGTCAGGCTTTGTGGCTTTGTCGCCACCCTCTGGCTGCTCACGCCCTGGTGGGGCCGCCGCGACATGCTCCTGCTCCGGTGCCACCTCTGGACGCTGGGCGTGGTGCTGGCGTCCGTGCTGCTTGGCATGCTCGTCGCCCCTGGGCGTGCGCTAGCCCAGGGCAGGCTGTCTGGCGAATTCTGGCCGATCGCGCCAACCGCGGTCGCAGACCTCGCGGCGGTGCTGGCGGGGCTGGTCTTCGTGCTCTGGCTATGCCGGCTAGTGCCTGGCCGCGTCGCCCTCGCCGTGACCGTCGTCGTCGGCGGACTGCTGCTGCTGACCCACAGCAGGGTTGCCTTGCTCGCGATGCTGGCCGGGATACTAGTCGCGGGCCTGAGCATGTTCTTGACCAGGGCCCGCGCTCGCTGGACGATCGCTACTGCCGCTGTCATAGCCTCGCTGGCGGTCATCGCGTTTTCCAGTGCGCTCACCACCTGGCTGGTCCGAGGGGAGAGCACCAGGCAGCTGAAAGACCTGACCGGGCGGACTTCCGTCTGGAGCATGGTAGTCAGGGCGCCACGGGATTCGTTTCAGGTGCTGTTCGGCTTCGGCTTGTCCAACAAGTCATTCAACGGACTCCCCGTGGACAGTAACTGGCTCGCTGCCTACCTGGATCTCGGCCTCGTCGGGGTTGCGCTCTCGGCCGCATTGATCCTGTTCGTGCTGGTTGCTGCCTATTTCGAGCCAAGTGGCGCACGCCGTGCTCTTGCCCTGTTCCTCGTTACCTACCTCCTCATCGCATCGCTGACCGCGACCGGAATCAGTGACGCCTCCATCGCCCTTCTCGAGCTCTCCCTGGCCGCGTCGCTGCTGGTGCCGAGCCTTGCCAGAGGCTCGCCTCGATGAGGGTCCTGGTAGCGCACAATCGATATCGCTCCGGCACACCGAGCGGCGAAAATCGCGTCGTTGATACGGAATGCGAGGCGCTGGCGCGCCGCGGGCATCAGGTGGCCCGTTTTGAGCTGCAGAGCGACGACATCAGCGCCTGGTCACTGGCACGGAAAGCGACGCTACCTGCCAAAGCCATCTGGAACCAGGGGGCATATCGCAGCCTCGCTGTCACGCTGCGCGAACGCAAGCCGCAGGTCGTGCACGTGCACAACACTTTTCCGCTGCTCAGCCCCGCAATTCTGTACGCCTGCCGGCACGCGCGCGTCCCCGTCGTCGTGACCGTCCACAATTATCGGCTCTCGTGCGCGAGTGGCGACTTCTTCCGGGACGGCCGTATCTGCCACTCCTGCGCTCGCGTCCCGATCCCGGCGGTTGTGCATGGCTGCTATCGCGGCTCGCGGGCCGCGACAGTCCCTGCTGCGCTCGCGATCGGTGCGCACCGCTCGGGGTGGCGGTCGCTCGTCTCGGCGTACGTGTTCATCTCGGCATCGCAGCGCGATCTGCTCAGCGGGCTCCGCCTCGCTCCCGACCGAGTGTTCGTCGCGCACAACCTGGTGCCCCGCCGGAGCACGCAACGGCTGCCGAGCCTGCCCGTCGTCCTCTATGCCGGTCGGCTCGAGGAGGCCAAGGGCGTCCGACTCCTCATGACCGCCTGGGATCGCTTCTGCGCCGCGACTCGCCACGCCGGCCTCCGACTGCTGATCGCTGGCACCGGGTCACTCGATCGCGAGGCAGCCGAGTGGGCAGCGACCCGACCCTCAGTCGATCTCCTCGGTCACGTACCGAGCGCACGATGCGCTGAGCTGATGGCCCAGGCCCGTGCCGTGGTTGTCCCGTCGCTGTGGCAGGAGGCGTTCGGACTCGTGGTCGTCGAGGCGATGGCCGCTGGGACACCGCCGATCGCGTCCGAACACGGCTCGTTCACCGAGCTCATCAGGCCCGGCCTGGACGGGGTGCTATTCCCGCCAGGAGACGCCGATGCGCTCGCGCTGGTCCTGGCCGACGTGGCTGCTGACCCGCTTCGGTACAGCGCCTACGGGGACCAAGCCAAGGTCTCCTACGAGGAACGCTTCAATCCTGACGATCACGTGGATCGGCTAGAGGAGATCTACCGCTTCGCCATCGTGAATCCGGCTTGGCAAGGTTTGGCTCAGGCAAGGAACGACCAGGTCCCAGCGAAATGAGCTAGTGCTCAGCGGTTGTGGAAGCCGGGGTGGTGTTGTAGGTGCTGCCGGCATCCTGGCCGAATGGGCCTGTGCACTGCCCACTCTGGTGCTCCGCAGCGGCGCTGCACGGGTCACCGCCCACCGCCTTTCCCGTCCACTGCTGCCAGCTCACTTCGTTCCCCTGGTTCCAGGCGAGGAAGACCGACGGGCCGTTATAGGTATTGTCCGACCACGAATTCTGGCGGAAGAAGGTGACCTCAGTGGCGGTGACCCAGCCAGGGCCGGTATTCGGTGACCCGTACTCGCTGAAAATTCCGCCGGTACCGCAGGCCGGCCAGGCAGCGCGGTTGCAGTGCGGGATATTTGCCGGGTTGAAATCTATGGTATTGCCCGTGACGTGCACGCCGACCGTTTCCCATTGACAGCCGTCCCACCAGTTTTCGGCTGGTGACCCGGTTTTGCCGCCGACGTAGGTGGTGGGGCTGACAGAAGCTGACGGCAGCCGGGCTTGGCACGCGGACACGTTAAAAGGCCCAGCGGGCCCGCCCCCCACGAGCGTGCATGCGGCGTCATATCCAGCAGCGCAAGTCCGGTTAGAATTCTGAAAAAGGAAGATGTTGCCGCCGTTGTCCACAAGCGTGTTTCCGGCGATGACTGACTGACTCTGATAGGACCTCTGGCTCGCGCACGCCGCTTCCGGACAAGCTGGAACGCCGCCCATGAAGCCCGGGCTGCCGCTGCCGTTCACGTAGATGGCGGGCTGCGGGTACCCCGGATTGTTCAGACCATCCGCCCAGTCGTTGTCCGCGATGTAGTTGTCGGTAATCGCAAAGTTGTAGGAGATCTCCTCGATGATTGCCGCGCCTTCGTTGCTCGTGAAAGTATTGCCATGAATGGTGGTGTTGGCGTTATCGGTATCAACCCAGGCGCCGGGCCCCCAGTTGTCGTGAACATAGTTGGCCGTGATGGTTACTCCGTCGGTTCGCCAGAGCTTGAACCCGCCCTCGTCGCCGTCTGGGACGACCGTGCCGCAATGAGCGTTCTGCGCCCGATCAGGGACCGGGTTGTGCTTGACCCAGCCGATAGCAGAGTTGCTCAGCAGACCCTCGTAGTCGCACGTGTCGTTGTAGCTGATTTCGTTGCCGTCGACCCTGATGTCGTAGGGCCCGCCGGTCAGCGAGTCGATGCCCCAGGAAGCAACCGCGGACGATTGGAAGCCGTACTGACCGTTGCGAGTAAGGCAGTTGTCCCTGAGCGTCGTGCCGGTGCCGGCCAGTACTCCAGCACCCGGAACGTTAAGAGTTATTGTGCTGTTTGCAATTGTCCAGCTGGTATTGGCGTTGAGATTGACCGCTGCCGAGTTTGGCGCTGGCGTGAATTTCTCGATCGTCAGGTATTCGATCGTCACCCCGGGCTGGTCCCCATCGGAATAGTTTGAGTCGATGGCCTGAGATTCGCTGTCTGAATAGTCGCCGGAGAGGGTCGTCACCGTACCGTCGGCCAGGTAACCGCCGACGAACGAGTCATAAGCCTTGGCCTGCAAGCTGCCAACATGAGTCCCTGGCAGCAGGTAGTAGACCGTGTCGGGACGCAGCTCATAGGACCGATAGTCGCGTGCTCCCGCCGCGATGACCACGCCCGAGGTGTCGCGCGGAAAGGCGGTCCCTGGTGCGCCGTAGGTCGGCAGACCCGGGGTGCCACTTCGATAAGGGCCGGCCTGACCCGCATAGTCGTATGGCGAGTGCAGGATCGGCTCGCCACAGACGGCCGACGCCGGGCCGCGTGGCGCAGACGCTGCCGTTCGGCTTCCCCCGGCCGCGGGGGACGTGCCGGTCCGTGGCGCCGCACCGCTGCAGGCCGCGAGCAGCAGCGCCGGTACGACCAGCACGACAACGGTAGGCATCCGCTTCGGCATGGAGGGCCTCTCCGCTCGGCGCGCCGGGTCCGGTGGTCACCCCGGCTGCGAGAGGCTTGCGGCCGCCTCGCCCGCCACCGGTGCTGACTGGCCATCGTTCGCTAGTGGGGTGGCGCGCTGCCCGGCCGTCCCTGGCTCCTCGTGCGCCGGCGCTACGCCGAGGCTCTGATCGGTCGGATCGGCGCCGAGCAGCACCGCGGAGACTTGATCGATGCCCGCAAGCCTGATCATCTCGCCAACCGAGTGGACGCGCTCCGCGCCGGACTGGCCGGCGGTCAGCATGACAACCGCGGTCCGCGCCCAGGTGGCGAGGTGCTCCCCGCCAACAGCTGGATCGAGGCTGGCCAGCGTGAGCAGCAGGTCTGCGGACACGCTGGCGGCGGTGAGCTGCTCAGGAGCCCGACCTGGCCAGTTCCCCCGCAGTTCATGATCGAGCGGACCGACGGGCGCGACGTCGCCGGGGTCGGGAACCACGAACGATATCTTTCCAGCGGATGCAGCCGCCTCGTGCAGGCCAGGCGTGCCGGCTCCCAGCAAATGGCCGGCGGGGGCGCCGCTGCACAGGTCCGCCACCATCACCCGCACGCCACGCCCGCTGAGCTCGGTGGCAAAGGCCACCAGCGATAGCGCAGCAGCCTCGGGGTTGTCGACCGCGACAATCGCGACTGAAGCGATGCCCGGACGACTGGCTGGGGGTGGCAGAGCCCGCCGCAGGTAGGCGGCTATCCGCTGGATCTCGGGATCGGCGCCGTCAGGGCGGTCGCTCACCCGGCCGACAGATAGCCTGACCGGCGCGCCGAGCACGCGAGCCACATCATCGCGGCGGCGGAGCTTGTCGGAGGTGATGGCCCGGATAGTGACGATGCCCGTGCCAAGCGCGAGACCGACCAGGAGCCCGACGAGGGCGTAGGTCAGCCCGCCCTTGAGCCGGGACTGCGGCGAAGCGGCCCCCCGGTCAAGCACCCGGCTGCCGTTCACAGTGGTCGCCGCGTTGACCGCCATGCTCACCAGGTTCTCTGAATTCGCCACCTTGAGGTCGGCCAGGGCATCTTCTGCCTGCGAGCGTGCAGCGCGCAGGCTCGCCAGTTTGGCCGAGTTGCCTGGCGCCGACGCCGCGCCCGACAGCCGGCTGATCTGTGCACCGAGCGAGTCAACTCGCTGCTGCGACTGGGCCAGCTGCTGCTGCAGCGAGGAGGCAACGAGCCGGTTTTGGACCTCCAGCAGGTGCCGCTGGTATGCGAGGAAGGCTCCGGCGACTGCGTTGGCAGCCCGCACGGCAGCCGTGGGTGACCCCGCCTTCGCCGTGATGACAAGGACTCTGAAGGTAGGCGTGGCAACCGCATACTGACGGAGGAAGCTCGTCACGCTCTCGTGGCTGCCGAGGCTCGTGAGTGCTGCGGTGGCGACCGTTCGGCTTTGCGCGATGGCCTGGTCATCCAGAATCTCGCCGGTATACGTCGCCGGCGGGACCAGGACAGTGGCCGTGGCCTGTGGCGACGGCGGTCGTGCCACGTACCAGCCAGCGCCAATTACCAGCCCGAGAGCCGCTGCGGTGCACCAGAACAAGGCGCTACGCCGCAACGCCGCTTTGATGAATCCGAGGCTGACCAGGCCGGAACTGAGGCCGGCTGGTGACGGCTCCGAATCGCCGAGATCCGCGTCGCTAGCCCACGGGCTCTCGGAGGGGCCGCCATCGTGATCCGCATCCGACTCCAGATCTGCCCCTTGCTCCCTTTCGCTCGTCATCAGGACTCCGTCCTAACGCTTGAGAGGCGGTTAGGTATCAGGTTGCGAGCCGACCGTGTCACCTGAGGCAGTCGGCCGGTTGTGCTGTCTGCTGGCTCGGGATCGGCAACGATGACTCCGTCGATCGCATGACCGTGGGCGGCAGCCCGGGAGGCCACAATCGCCAGCTGCTCAGCGGTCACCGATCCCGCAGCCACTCCGAGCAGCGTCGCGCTGGTCCGCGATGTGCGTACGGGCTGCGAAGTCGGGTCGACGACGGACACGACGACGGTGAGAGAGCCACCTGGGGATGGGTCAGGGACGCCGTCATCGGCGGCAGCCACCTTCAGACCTGACCGCTTCGGCGGGTCGCTAGCAACAGCCGAGCGCAACGCGGCAGTGTTGCCTGCGTGTGGCTGAGGGCCGACCACCAGGGTCGTGGCAACGCCCTGGGCCGCTGCTGATACCGCGAGCTGGGGGCCAACGGCGAGCGCGCGCCGATCGGCCGCCAGCGACAGAACGGTCACCGAGAATCCATCCTTGCCAGGCGTCTGCCCAGAGATCACATCGAGAAGCCCCAGATAGTACAGCGCATTTCGCGCCTTCCACGCCTGCGCGACGGCGGGGTTGTAGCTGCCGATCAGCCGGGCCCAGTCCGCGGCGCTCGTCGGTCGCCAGACCGGAAACGATGCGAGCACCGGCGCACCGACGGCGTCCGCGATATCGTCACGACGCCACAGCCGGCGATCACCGCGGAACCTGGCCAGCACGCAGAGCGCCCCGACCAGCGCCCCCGCCAGGGCACCGATGCCGCAGGCAATGGCGAGCATGGCCACCAGCGGTGTCCCGCGTGCATCAACCGCCGGCTGGAACAGGTTCGCTGCCACCACCCCGCCGCTGCCGTTCGTCTGCACGTAGGAGACGTAGCTGGCAGCCACGCTGTTGGCCGTGCGCTCTGCCGTCGGCACGGTGCGGGCTGTCGCGTCGACGGACAAAATGTGCGGCGTCACCTCCGTCACGCGCACGTGCTGGCGGAGGGTTTGCAGCGATCCGCCGAGGTCGGAGTTGTGCAGGGCCCCGGCAAGGACCGGATCACTCCCCGCGACCACTACTTGAGTGGCGATGTCGTGCGCCGAGGTGGGCAGCACGACCAGCGCGCTACTGGCATACGTCGGCGGGTTGAGCGCGGTGTATCCGGCTCCCGCAATCAGACCTAGGGCAGCCATCACCCCGACCGGCAGCCAGTGCCGCCGCACAATGTGCCAGGACCGCCTGAGGTCCAGCGACCGCTCGCTCAACTATTCCCCCTTAGATCACTCAGCATCTGCGGATCGTCGGACATGACGCGGAGTTCGCCCTGATTGCTGGCGGAAGACGATGAAGGCGGAGTGGCGTCGAGGAATTCCAGGCGCGTGCTGAGCAGCTGATCCAGCGCGGTACGTCCGCGACCGATCAGCGTGTACGCCGCCTGGCGCCGGCCGAGGCCGACGGAGTACCAGCCCAGGATCGGGTTCGTCTCCCCCCGATGCACGCTCCAGTGCAGCGTCGCCGGAAGCTCCATCCGCGCCGAGCCGGATGGCGCGCCGGATCGCGACGAAACGGGCCAGCGCAGCATCGCGGTGCTGCCAGCTAGCTTTACCTCGACTTCTGGGCCGAGATGGAAGGCCAGCCGGAGGTCGTGGCAGCCACCAGTGACCTCGTCAACGATGTCGACGGCCCGCGTTGCCCTGTCCAGCCGCACGCACCGCCGGTGCCAGGCCGGAGGGTCGAGCTTCCGGTATCCGTCATGCTCGGCGGTCCATTCGACCGCGTCGCCGACGTCACGGACCTCGATGACCCGCGCGGTCGCGTGCCGTACCCACAGGAACGGGCCACCCTCACGAGATTGACTCGCGCCGTCGAGCTCGACCGTGTTGTGGGCGATCGTGGAGCGGAAATAGGAACGCCACTCGTGCTCGCCGTGGTAACAGTACGTGCCCGGATCGGCCAGGACGTCGACGCCGCCGTACCTAATCTCGGCCGATAGTGCGTCGGCATGCGCGTGGGCCGCGGTGCCAAGAAAGCCATGCGGGCCACCGTCGCACCGGCACCAGATCTCTGGATCGCGCTCGCCGCCACCGCGTAGCAGTGTGATTCCGGCGTCGGCGAAGTGCCAGGGGCGCTCGCTGGGCCTGCTGCCGACCTCGATCCTCGCAGCCGACATCGCGGCGACGATCGAGCTTGCTGCGTCCGGCGTCGTGGCTGGCCACCAGTCACGCGCACCGAATAGCGCCGCGCCCAGCGCCAGCAGCGACGGCCACCGATTGTCTGTCGGGGCGTCGAGCAGCAGAGCGCGGCCCTCATCACCGTCGCCCTGACGAGGCGGCCGACCTCGCTCGTCGAGCAAGGCGGCACCACTGTCGACAGTCGCGCAGAGCCGTTCGCACACCGCAGTGCTGAGCGGATGGCCGGCCGCCGCGGTCTCCACAGCCGCGAGGATCCCCAGTTCTGCGACAAACGAGTGATAGCCGGACGCAAGCTCCCGGCTGGCGCCTGATGGAAACGTGTTGCGGATTAGCTCGCGCTCAAGGACCCGGGCTGCGCCCTGCCGCCATTGCCCGCTGCGGGCGAACCAGGGAAAGGCACAGCTCGCCACGAGCTGCCCTGCCGCCTCTGCGATGACATGGTTGTTGGCCGACGAACCGCGGCTCTGGAAGGCGGCAAGGTACTGCTGATGCCACCCGATCTGGCGCACGGCCAGCTCGTTGTTCTCGAAGTGATCGGCTACTTCGGGCCATTCGTCGAGAAGTCGTCGTATCCACGTAAAGCTGAGCAGGCGAAGACCGACCTCGATGCCGCTCGTCCAGTGCACACCAGACAGGAACGGGTTGGCCCGCCACCAGGATTCGAGTTGATCAACCACTCGCCGTGCGTACGCGTCGTCATGGCTGAGGAACCAGGCGGTGGCCAGCAGCGTCAGGTGCTGGAGACGAGATAGCTCCCAGATCTGCTTGATGTTGCCGGTGACCGACTCCGAGCGGTGATTGATCCGGAAGGCATAGCAGCTTGCCGGGGCCTGGCGCCCGGTGACAGGATCCGCGAACCAGTCGGGGAACCGAAGATCGGTCCGAGCGACGCCCATGACCTGCCAGCGGCCCTGCATCAGCTCCTCGGCCGCGGCCAGCACAGATTCCCGTGCGGCGGGTGGCACCGCCGCGGCTGCTCCGTGCGGCAGGACGGCCGTGAAACGGCGATCCCTGGGCTCGGCGCTCACCAAGGCCGCCAGCTCGGCGCGCCGCACCTGGCGACCAGACCAGAGCAGCTGGCGGGTTTTGTCGCGGCCGCGCCACATGAGCTCGGCGCCCGACATCCGGCTGACCCGGCGGGTGTACCAGCTGAGACGTGAGGTGTCCATAACGCTCATAGGCGCTCCGGTCCACCGCTGGCCAGGCTCGCACCCACCGCGAGTGTCGCTCGCGTCGTGGCAATCAGCGACTCGAGGGAAATAGGCATGGCGGCGTTGGCACGGCAGGCTTCGACGAACCGCGCGACCTGCTCCTGCTGACCCTTGTCCTGACCTCGAGACCGCAGCTGGTGACGCCGCCGGCCCGTCCAGACCGCACCTTGCCGGAAGTTGTCGAACCGCGCGTTCCTGCCACCGGCAACGGCGTCCAGGATTTCTTTGGGATGCCTCGAGTTTCCGGCGGTCAGGTAGCTGATCAGGCCAGTGCCGCCGTTATCAAACTTCACGGTGGCCTGGACGTCGTCGTCGTGCGTGCCCCTGACTGCATACACCTCGACTGGCAGGCCCCCCGTCCACCAGCTGAGCGTGTCGATGAAGTGGCCCCCCTCGCCGGCGAACCGCGAGCCCTCACGCTCGGCGTCGAGGTACCAGCTGTCTGCCTCCAGTCGCCCGGCGTTGACCAGGTAGCGGCTTGCCGATGCCTCGGACGCGGGGCCGAACGCCACCCGGAGCTCGCTCAGCAGCGGGGCGAAGCGGCGATTGAAGCCGACCATCAGGCGGTCGTTCCCGGTTTCGCGGACCACCTCGATGACCCGCTGCAGGTCGTCCTCGGTCAGTGCGAGCGGCTTCTCGACGAAGACAGCCTTCCCGGTCCTCAGCGCACGGCAGACGAAGTCAGCGTGGGTGTGATGCCGTGTCACAATGAAGATCACGTCAAGGGACGAGTCGTCGAGAACCGCGTCCGCGGTGGTTGACGCGGTCGCGAAGCCGAAACGGCGTTGTGAATTGACGGCCGACAGTGAGCGGGTCGTTGCTACATGGCGCAGCTCCACGCCGCCGAGCCTGGCCAGGTGTGGCAGCAGCATGGCGGAGGCGTAGTGTCCGGCACCGATGAAACCGACTGTCACCCGGTCGCCCGGCGCCGCCCGCCGCGGACGACGGGTCGGGACTCTGGTCAGGACGATGGACGGAGAGGCAGGCTGCGCCGGAGCCGGGTACTCCAGCAGGACTGCGACTCCGGCTAGCGCCCCAGCGGAAAGCTCGTTGTAGACAGTGGCAGCGCTGGTCATCGGGTGGATGGCGGAGATCAGCGAGCCAACCTCGACGTCCTCGTGCGACAGCAGGTCGAGGAAACAGCCCAGATTCCGCCGCTCAGTCCAGCGCACGTAGCCCGCTGGGTAATCACATCCGCCCAGCTCGTAACGTTCGTCGTAGCGACCTGGGCCGTAGGAGCGGGAGAAGCGGACGTCCAGCTCCTTGTCGTAGTAGGCGTTCCAGGGCAGGTCGAGCCGGGTCTTGCCGATATCGACGACCCGGGCCCGATCCCTGGCGAGCCGGGCCGCTGCCTCGGTGGGGCCATTGGACGACCCGCCGGCGGCGAGCAGAACATGGTCGGCGCCACGACCGCCGGTGAGCTCCGCCAGCGCCGCCTCCACAGCCGCGAGTCCGTCCTCCGTGGGGGCGGCGCACAGGACGGCTCCAGCCTTCTCAGCGAGCTGGCAGCGATCATCGATCACATCGAGGCCGACGACGCGCACGCCTGCCGCGATCAGCAGACGAACCACCAGCTGTCCAACCAGACCGAGGCCGATAACACATGCGACCTCGCCAAGCTGCGCCTCTGTGCGCCGCACACCGTGCATGGCGATCGCGCCAACGGTCGCGAAAGCGGCGTGCTCGGGCGCGACTCCCGTGGGCACGGGAACGCACAGATTGACCGGGATCCAGTTGAATTCGGCGTGCAGCGCGTGCTCGTTCCCGGCAGCGGCGACAAGCTGGCCGACGTGAAACTCTTCCGCGCCCGTGCCAACCTCGGCCACCACGCCGCACAGCGAGTATCCGAGCGGCGTATAGGAATCAAGCCGCGTCATCACCTTCTTGTAGGTGGACAGGACGCCTTGCTGGGTGACGGAGTCGAGCACTTTCCGCACCTGATCGGGACGCGCTCTGGCCTTTCCGATCATCGATAGGTTCGCCTCGGTCACCTTCATCATTTCGGTGCCCGTCGAGATCAGCGAGAACAGTGACCGCACCAGGACACCGCCCGGGCGGCACGCAGGGGCTGGCGCGTCCAGCACCGTGAGCTCGCCAGACTTGTAGTTCTGCGCTACCTGCTTCATAGCGTCATCAGCTCCGGCGCTCGTGCTTCGCCGCGCCCGCGCCTCATCCGGCGACACCATGCGCCTGGGCGTTGCGGTACCAGACCTCGAGGGTGAGGAGTTGCCAGATCTGCTTGGATCTGTCTTCCCGGCCGGCCTTGTCATCGCTGATCAGTTGCATCAGCCCGGTCCGCCGGATCATGCCCGACCTCACCAGCTCGCCATCAACGAGCACGTCGTTGATGACCTCGGCCAGATCGCCCCGCACCCACGCCCGAAGCGGCGCGCTGAAGGATGCTTTCGGTCTGCCGATGATCTCCGGCGGCAGCCAGCTGCGAGCGGCCTGTTTCAGCGCGATCTTGCCGTGGCCGCGACGGACCTTCGCGTTCCCCGGTAGCGAGAACGCGGCCTTCGTCACGATCGGATCGACGAAGGGCACGCGCACCTCGACAGAGGCGGCCATGCTCGCGCGGTCGGTGTAAGCGAGGTTGAGGCCAGGCAGGAACAGCCTGGCGTCGGCCAGGCACATCCGGTTGACCTCATCGGACAGCACATTGTCGTGGTACACGTCGGCGTGCTCGTCGAGTACCGCGCCGACGTAGCCAGCCAGGTCGGGGCTGACGAGGCTGGCCAGCTCAGGTCCGTCGTACAGCGTGTAGCTCCGCCGGAAGCGTGGCTCCTCTGGTAGCTCGGCAAAAGTCAGGAAGCGCTTGGCCCAGCGTGAGTAGCGCAGTCCTCGTCCGCCCGCGCTGACCGGGGCCCGGTCAGCCAGCCAGCGGCAGAACCCGCGGGCCGGGCCCGGTAGCTGGCCATAGTGCCCGGCCAGCCGGCACGCCACGTGCTTGCGGTAGCCGCCAAAGAGCTCGTCCGCGCCCATCCCGGACAGCATCACCTTGACGCCGCGCTCGCGCGCGCTCTCGCACATGAGCAGCGTGTTGATCGCGGCCGGATCGCCGATCGGCTCGTCGAGCACATCGACGATTCGGGGCAGCGTCGCGACAACGTCCGGGGAGATCTCGATCTCGTGCAGGCTGATGCCGTAGCGTTGCGCGACTTTCCGCGCGTAGATCGCATCATCTGGCATGGCCTCGAAGCGCTGATCTTGCGCCCGGAACGTGATCGTGTAGGCGTCGATCTTCTGGTCTGCCTGGTGCGCTAGCACCGTCACGATGCTGGAGTCCAGTCCGCCTGACAGGAAGCTCGAGATCGGCACGTCGGCGACGAGGTGAGCGGCTACCGAGTCCTCGACGACATCCCTGAGGTCGGCTGGCGGCCCGGCGGCTGCCGTGGCCGCGACTTCGGCCACGTTCCAGTACTGCTGGATCATCGGCGCTTTGCCCGGCCGGATGCGAGCCCAGGAGCCTGGCGGCAGCTTGGCCACACCGTCGATGGCGCAGCGCTGTTCGGGCAGCCAGTAATAAAGCATCGACGCGATCAGTGCGCCAGGCTGGACTCGCAACTCCGACCCTAGAGCTGCGACGAGCGCCTTGAGCTCTGATGCGAACACCAGCCCTTCGCCGCGGCTCAGGTAGTAAAGCGGCTTGATGCCCAGCGGATCGCGGGCCAGGACTAGCTCTCCGGAGCGCTCATCGTGGAGCCCGAACGCGAACATGCCGCGGAACCGACCGAGTGCACGTGGCCCCCAGCTGCGCCACGCCTCGAGCACGACCTCGGTGTCGGAACGCGTCGTGAAGCGCGCGCCGCGCGCCGTGAGCTCAGCCCGCAGCGCGCGGTAGTTGTACAGCTCACCGTTGTAGACGATGGTCAGGCCGTCCTTGGACAGGGGCTGATCAGCTGCCGAGCTCAGATCGATGATCGACAGCCGCCGGAAGCCGAACTGCACGCCAACGCCGTCAGCGTCGCGGCTCCAGAACCCGGCCGCGTCCGGCCCGCGGTGAGCTATCCGGTCGCTCATGATGTCGACCAGCTTCCGTCCGTCGGCCTGCTGATAGCAGCCGACTATCCCGCACACGCTAGGTCCCGGTCCGCGACCTGGGCCGAGCGCCGTGGAGCGCCGCGGCGTAGACGTCCAGGTAAGCGCGCTGCTGATGGCTCCAGGCCAGTTCCTGCTCGACCCGTACCCGCCCGGCCTTGCCAAGCCTGACCCGCCTCGGCTCGTCGTCGATGAGGTCGACGATCGCTTTCGCGTACTCGCGCACGTCGTTCGGCCTGGCGTACACCGCCGCGGTACCGGCCGACACTCGCGTCTCGCGCAGGTCGAAGGCGACCACCGGGAGCTCGAAGGCCATGTACTCCATCGTCTTGTTCATGGTCGACACGTCGTTGAGGGGATTCTTAGGATCGGGCGACAGGCCGATATCCGCAGTGGACAGGATCGCGGCGACCTGCTCGTCGGGTACGCGGCCGGTGAACTCCACCAGCCCGGCGAGGCCGAGGTCGTTCCGCAGCGCCACCACGTCGTCGTAGCAATCACCGGATCCGATCAGCGTGAATGCGATGTCGTCTCGGCCGAACTCGTTCATCACCACCGCCGCAGCCCTGACGACGATGTCGACGCCATCCTGCGGGCCCATGACGCCGATGTAGGCAGCCAGGTACCGGCGTCCCCGGCGGAGGCGCGGGCTGGGCTCGATGCGCGTCAGCCGACTCGGGTCCGGTCCGGTCCGCACCACCGTGACCTCCGCGGGAGACTTGCCGCCGCGTGTCAGGGCGACGCTCCGATAGGACTCGTTCGTCGAGATAACGTGCCAGGCGGCGCGATGCGTCCGGCGCTCGAGGAACAACAGCGCCCTGTAGGGCAGCCCGGTGTTGCCGGGAAAGCGTGATTGATAGAGCTCCGGGCAGAGGTCGTGATGGTCGAACACGAAGACGGTGCCGTCGAGGGCCCGTAGGAGCAGAGCGAGCGGCCAGAAGATGTCGGGCGGATTGCAGGCCTGCAGGACGTCGAACCGGCCGGCTCGTCGTGCCTTGAGGGCCAGCCAGGCGGTGGCGAGGAACGAGTACACGTACTCGATCACAAAGCTGGCCTTGCTGCCACCTGGTGCGTATGGGCGGTATTTGTACACCTGCACTGAGTCGGTCACCGCGTAGCGCGAGTCACCCCGCCCCTTGGGGCATACCACCACAACCTCGTGACCCGCCGACACCAGGGCCTGGCACTCGAGCCAGACTCGCCGGTCAAAAGGCACCGGCAAGTTCTGCACGATGATCAAGATGCGGCTCACCCGCCAAGCCCTCCCGTATCCTTGCCAGCGCCTTAGCCCGTCCTCCCGAGCATCTGCGGAAGATCGCGCCGCGGAGCGGCGCAGCGCGTTCTGGGCAGACGCCAGTGATCACCTGAACGCCGAGCCCGCCATCGTGATACGAACCCGGCAGAATGGCGCCCGGCTCAGCGGCGAGCGGCAGATCTGGCCGCTGCGCGTGTTGGCCTGGCGCTGTATCAGGCGTGGGCCATTCCGGTTCCTCAGTAGAGCGGCCGGATTGCGGCAGCGGCAACAGAGGCCGATTTCTGGGAGCAGCCCATGCGAGTCCTGGTTGCGGGCGACCGCGGCTACATCGGTGCGATTCTTGTCCCGTTCTTGCTCGCCGCCGGGCATGAAGTCGACGGGCTCGACACCGGCTTCTACGAGGGATGCGACCTCGGCCCTCCAGGCGAGCCGGCACGCAGCCGCACAGTCGTCGACATTCGGGACGTCAACGCGGGGCAACTAGCGGGGTACGACGCGGTCGTCTGCCTGGCCGCACTCTCCAACGACCCACTCGGAGACCTTAATCCGGGCACCACATTCTCGGTGAATCTCGACGGCACGTTGCAGCTTGCTCGAGCCGCCAAGGCCGCTGGCGTCGCGCGCTTCTTGTTCGCATCGTCCTGCAGCCTTTATGGTGCGGCTGGCTCCGCCGGCGTGGCCGAAGACGCCCGGTTGTACCCGGTTACGCCCTATGGCGAGGCTAAGGTGCGCGCCGAACGCGAACTCTCGCGGCTGGCCGACGACTCCTTCAGCCCGACCTACCTGCGCAACGCGACCGCCTACGGCTTCTCGCCAAGGCTCCGGCTGGACATCGTCGTCAACAACCTGGCCGCCGTCGCGATGACGACCGGAAAGGTCAGGCTGGAGAGCGATGGCACCCCATGGCGACCTCTCGTGCACGTTGAGGACATCAGTCGCGCTTTCCTCGCCATCTTGCAGGCGCCTCGGCACCTCATCCACGATCAGGCGTTCAACGTCGGCCGCGCCGAGGATAACGTCCAGATCCGGGACATCGCTGAGCTCGTCCGGGACGCAGTCCCCGGGTCCGTTCTGTCGTTCGCCGACGGTGCAGGACCTGACCTGCGCGACTACCGCGTCGATTTCGCCAAGCTGGTGGAGACCTTCCCCGAGCTAGACATGCACTGGAGCGTGCGGGATGGGGTCGGAGAACTCGTCAGGGCGTATTCCGAGCACGGCCTGAGTTACGCGGATTTCACCTCGTCTAGATATGTGCGGCTCCGCCGCATCCGCGAGCTCATTGACGCCGGTCAGCTCGACTTGTCGTTGCGGCGCACCGAATCCGGCCTTCCGACTGCGGCGCCCGCAGGCTAACCCGGCCCGGCCGGCGTCAGGCCCTGAAAGGAGCGGACCTTGATCGTGAGCCCGGTAGCGCGCATTGCCGGCGCATTGCTGTTCAAGCCAGCCCCCCGGGTTGACGACCGCGGCTTCTTTTCCCGTACGTTCGACGCCGATGTCGCCCGTGCGGCGGGCATTGAGCCAGACTCGTTCGTCCAGGACAGCATCTCCCGTTCGGCCCGCGGGGTTGTGCGCGGCCTGCACATCAGGCGTGGGCAGGGTGAGGCCAAGCTCGTGCGGTGCTCATACGGGGCGATCTTTGACGTGGTGGTCGATCTGCGGCCCGGCTCGGCGACCTACCGGCAATGGGAGAGCTTCGAGCTGGACGACCGATCGCAGTCGTCGCTGTTCATCCCGGCTGGGTGCGCGCACGGCTTCCAGGCCTGTACCGATCCGGCTGACGTTTCTTATCGAATAGATCGGCCGCACGATCCGACGGAAGATGTCTCGATCGCCTTCGATGATCCCGAGCTGGCGATCCCGTGGCCCCTGCCCGTGTCGGCTATGTCCCAGCGGGACCGGATGGCCTTGCCGCTCGATGAGGCTGCCAAGGTGCTCCACGCACCGCCGAACGGCGCGGTCGCGGCGACGGCCTAGTCCGGCCGGGACGCCGCGCTGCGTGCGCCATTCGAGTTGTCGACCTGGCCGTCACCGGCGGGACGCTGGGCCGCGGCGTCGCCCGCTGAGGGCGGCACACCCTGGGCGGCATCCGGCTCGTCGACACGTTGCACCCGTACCGTGCCGATCCGGTTGCGACGGCCGGTCAGGTTCTCGGCCGTCAGCAACAGGCCCTCGACTGTGGCCTGTGAGCCGGCAATGGGCACCTTGCCGAGCTGGTGGGCCAGCAGGCCGCCGATGGTTTCCACGTCCTCGGCCTCGATGCCCACGTCGAACAGCTCCTCGAGCTCTTCGACGGGCAGCCTGGCGCTGACCCGCGCGCTGCCGTCATCCAGCCACTCCACAGGCGGGCGCTCCCGGTCGTACTCGTCGGCGATCTCGCCGACGATCTCCTCGAGGATGTCCTCGATCGTGACCAGCCCCGCCGTCCCGCCGTACTCATCGATCACGATTGCCATGTGCACGTGCCTGGCCTGCATATCCCTGAGCAGGTCATCCACCGGCTTGCTGTCAGGCGCGAAGGTGGCCCGCCGCATGATCGAGTCGACCGTCTCGACCGACTCGGCGTCCGGATGCTCGTGGACCCGGGTGACGATGTCCTTGAGGTAGGCGATGCCGACGATGTCGTCCAGATTCTGGCCGATGACCGGGATGCGGGAGAACCCGCTGCGCAGCCCCAGCGACAGCCCCTGGCGCAGGGTCTTGTCTCGTTCGACGAACACCATGTCGGTGCGCGGCACCATGACCTCCCGGACGATCGTGTCGCCCAGCTCAAACACCGAGTGGATCATGGCCCGCTCGCCAGGCTCGATGATCTGCCGCTGCTCCAGCAGGTCCACCAGCCCGCGCAGGTCCTCTTCCGCGCCGGTCTGCCCGTCGGCGCGCGACCGTGAGGGCGTCAATGCCGCATTGACGGCCGCGAGCATCCGTGGCAGCGGTCCGAGCAGCCGGACAACCGGCCGAAGCACCGCGGCCGCCCTGCTCGCGACCTCCACCGGGTAGTGCCGCCCGATGCTGCGCGGGATCACCCCGGCGATGAGATAGCTCGCCACCGTCATCGCCCCGGCTGCGATGAGAAACGGCTTCCAGCCAATCCCCAGCCATTCGACCAGAACGGCACTGACCAGGACGGCAGCGCAGATTTCTGTGGCAACTCTGGCGAGCAAAACGAAGCCCAGGTAACGGGGTACGTCCGCCAGCACGGCCTGGAGCGGCTCCGCGGGCTCACCGGGAGCTCGAGACAGCTCCTTCGCGCCCGCGGTGGAAAGCCGGAGCAGCGCCGTCTCGGCGCTCGTGCACCACCCGGCCACGAGCATCAGCGCGAACGCCGCGACAAGAAGCCAGCCCATCATCGGTCACCCGGCCTCGTGCTGCCCGTCCCGTTCGCCGGGTGCCGGGCTACGCTCCGCGCGCCACGAGGCCAGCAGCCTGTCCTGCAGGCCGAACATGGTGGCGTGGTCGTCGGGCTCGGCGTGGTCATAGCCGAGCAGGTGCAAGATCCCGTGCGTGCAGAGCAGGTCGATCTCCTCCTGCATGTCATGATCGGCTTCGGCCGCCTGTATCGCGGCGACCTGAGGGCAGATCACCACGTCGCCCAGCAGGACGTCGGTGTCGTCCGGGCCGGACGACCCGTGGTCGGAATTCGGACCGCCCGGCTGCGGGATTCTCAACTCGTCCATCGGGAACGCCAGCACGTCGGTGGGACCAGGCTCGCCCATCCAGCGGACGTGCAGCTCGGTCATGGCAGGCTCGTCGACAAGCAGGACGGACAGCTCTGCGAGGGGGTGCACTCGCATGTCGTCCAGGACGTGCCGGGCGAGCCCGGCCAGCAGCCCCTCATTCACGTCGATGCCGGACTCGTTGGCGATCTCGATACTCATCTGGCCCCCGTCAGTGGCCGGTTAGCTCGGCTGTCACCGGCCGCGGTACCCGTCCCGGCGCGACCTGCCTGCCGGTAGCCGGCCGGGCTCCGCCGCCAGCCTGGCCGCGTCATATCGCTCGTAGGCATCGACGATGTCTGCCACTAGCTTGTGGCGGACCACATCGTGGCTGGTCAGCCGGCAGAAATAGACATCATCCACGCCATCCAGGATGTCCTGTACCTGCCGCAGCCCGCTGGTCTGGCCGGTGGGCAGGTCAACCTGGGTGACGTCCCCGGTGACGACGACCCGGGACCCGAAACCGAGCCTGGTCAGGAACATCTTCATCTGCTCTGGCGAGGTGTTCTGCGCCTCGTCGAGGATGATGAATGAATCATTCAGGGTTCTGCCCCGCATATACGCGAGCGGCGCTATCTCGATCGTTCCCGCAGCTAGCAAGCGAGGGATGGACTCGGGGTCGACCATGTCGTGCAGTGCGTCGTACAGCGGTCGCAGGTAAGGGTCGATCTTCTCGTACAGGGTGCCAGGCAGGAAGCCAAGCCGCTCACCCGCCTCGACGGCTGGCCGGGTCAGGATGATCCGGTTAACGTCCTTGGCCTGCAGCGCCTTGACTGCCTTTGCCATCGCCAGGTAGGTCTTACCGGTTCCGGCCGGTCCGATCGAGAACACCACGGTGTGCTGGTCGATGGCGTCGACGTAACGCTTCTGGTTGAGCGTCTTCGGCCGGATCGTCCGGCCGCGGCTGGACAGGATGTCGAGGTTCAGCACCTCGGCGGGTCGGACGCCGCTGCGCCGCCGGAGCATCGAGATGCTCCGCTCAACCGAGTCGGCCGTGAGCTGGGCTCCCCCACCGGTGAGCTGAAGAAGCTCCTCGAACAGCCTCGACGCGACCGCGACCTCGGCCTCCGGGCCGGTAATGGTGATCTCGTTGCCGCGAACGTGGAAATCGGCACTGACCACGTCCTCGATCACGCGCAGCAGCTCATCCCCAGAACCGAGCAGGCTGACCATGGACTGCTCGTCTGGGATCACAATCCGGACCTGGGCGCTGTCGCCGCTACCACCAGGGGCAGCTCCGTCAGACACAGTGCCATTCCCGCGCGGATTCCGAGGCCGGTCGGACACCAGCCTGCCTGATTCGACCGTGCCCGATTCGACCGTGCCCGATTCGACACTGCCAGATTCGGCAGGAGCGGACACGCCCCTGCCCCCGCTATTGGCCTTCGCGCCGCCCCTAGCGCGGCCTGGAGCGCCCCCGGCGCCGTTTTCTGCCCGGTCGGCCATGCCACCTGACCTGGCGGCCGTGCCGCCCGCTCTGCTGGCACCATTGCCCGGCCGGCTGGCCCTGGGTCGGCCAGCACTGGGCGCCTGCGTCACGTTGTCCGTCAATGGTCCTTCCCTGCCGTGGGCCGAGCCGGCCGGCCCGCTCGCCATGATAATGGCTGGCCGAGCCCGGTCGGGCTGGCCTCCGGGCTAGCCGGGCGGCCAGGACATCGGCCGACCACCCAGGACGTGGGCATGGACGTGCTCGACCGTTTGGCCAGCCTGCGGACCGGTATTGAAGACCACTCGGTAGCCGGTGTCGGCGACGCCCTCATCAATGGCCACCTGCCTGGCGTGGGCGACAAGGTCAATCAGCAGGTCATCGCCTGCTGCCCCCAGCTCAGCCAGGTTCGCGTGATGGGCTCTCGGGATTATCAGGACATGGACCGGCGCCTGCGGATTGATATCGCGGAAGGCAATTGTGCGGGAATTTGCGGATACGACCGTCGCGGGTGTATCGCCCGACGCGATACCGCAGAACAAGCAATCAGGCACGGAGGGATCTTAACGTCTTGCACCCTATGACGGTCACGGACATATATGGTTGCAATGCTGCGAACCCGCGTGCAGCTCCCCCCTGGGGCAGGGCCCCGCCAGCTGCTGGCATTCCGTCGCTCAGGGACTGGTAGCGCGCGCGCGCTCGCGCGCGGCTAAGTGGGTGTGGGGGGAATGGAAGCGGCTTGGAAGCAGGGTTTAGCGACGCACTGTCGCAACACTCGCGAATAACCGCGAGTCAACCATCAGACGTAGTTGCGCGTCCAACTGACGTGACCGAGACGTTGGTGGCGCCAATCCCGCTGGTCTCTGTCACCGTCGGCGCTGATGCCGACAGGGAGTTGGCGGATGCCGACAGGGCCGTCACGGAGCTGTACAGCGCGCATTACCGGTCGCTGGTACGGCTCGCGGCGCTCCTTGTCCGTGATCAAGGAACTGCGGAGGAAGTGGTGCAGGACGCGTTCGTTGCCATGCATCGCGGCATGCACCGCCTGCGTGACAACGAGAAGGCGCTCGCCTACCTACGCCAGTCGGTAGTCAATCGATCACGTTCTGTTCTGCGGCATCGCCTTGTTGTCGACCGGAATCTGCCGAAGCCACCTCCCGACATGCCCAGCGCTGAGCACGGTGCGATTGCCCTGTTCGAGCGTTCGGCCGTGATTACCGCCCTGCGATCACTCCCGGCGCGACAGCGCGAGGCGCTGGTGCTACGGTTCTACGCCGATATGTCGGAAGCCCAGATCGCCGAGGCCATGCAGATCAGCCGTGGAGCCGTGAAAAGCCACACTGCCAGGGCCATGCAGGCGCTGCGAACAGTTCTGGAGCGCGACGCATGAGCGCGCACGCAGAGTACGAGGCAGGCCTGCGGGCTGCGTTGCACGCCGCGGCCGATTCACTAGAGCCGCATGGTGACGGACTCGAACGCATCCGTGCCAGGCTGCGGCAGCCCAGGTCGTCTCGCGCGTGGGCGCAGGCTGCCTTTGCTGACGTCATCATGCACGCGCCAGCCTGGCTGCAGGACGCGTTCTACAGGGTGGCCGACTGGTTCCGGCTCGTCGGCGAGCGGTTCGCGCCGACGCAGGCGCCCGGTCGGCATCGCTCTCGCGCGCAGGGCTTGCTCCGGCCACTGGCGGCGATGGCGGTCGTGATGTTCATCGTCGCGGCCGGCACGTACGTGGCGATCGACGCCTCGACCGCGATCTTCCCGAGCAGTTCGTCGACCTCACCGTCCGGCGGCGGCCCGAGGAACGGTGGCCACTCGGGCGCGCCGGGTATCGGTGCCCAGCACAACGGCGGGACCCGGTCGGCACTCGGCTCCGGAAATTCGAGTTCGGCTCCCTCGCCATCCTGCAAGCCGAAGTCGCCGAAGCCCGGACAGCCGACGTCCGCGCCCCCGCCGCCGGTGAGTGCGAGCACCAGCACGAGCCCGGCTCCGAGCCCGAGCGACTCATCCACCTCGACGGACACGTCATCGCCGTCCCCCGACGCGAGCACGACGTCAGCTCCGGTGAGTCCGGCCCCGTCGTTGGCACCGCCACCGCCACCGGTCAACAGCCCCAGCCCTGGCCCGGTGCTGACCAAGACATCGGGCTGCTGACGAAGCAGACGCCCTCCGCCACGCGCAGCCGTCGCTGATAATCCCTGACGGCTGCGCCGACAAGGCCCGCTCTTCGACGGCTGAGCCAGGCGATGTTGCGTGCGGTTACGAGCTAATCAGGACCAGGCTCCCAAGGGGCACCTTGGAAAGTGCGCTGAGTGCGGTGGCGGGGACGCGGACACAGCCGTGGCTGATTGCCTGGCCGAAAACCGACGGGTCGGGCCAGCCGTGCAAGGCGACCGTGCCGGGACCGCCGCCGAAGGTGTCCAGGGTGGCGGAGTGGAACCCCAACGGCAGGATAAGCGGGCTGTAGGTGGGGGGATCGGGGCTCAGCAGGGCCAGTATGAAGGTCCGTCCGGTGGGCGTCACCGTGCCGGGCGCGCCGACCGCAACCGTCCAGGTGCCGAGCGTCTTCCCGTTGTCGTAGAGGCTGAGCTTGCGGGCGCCGACCCAGATCCGCACCAGGTAGCCGGTGCGAGCAGTGTCCAGCCGCGGCCCGGACGCGCCGGTGTAGATCCACCCGGTAGCGCCGTTGGGCTTGTCGGGCAGCAGCACCCGGTCCCACCCCGGGTTTTGCTGGACTACTGGCACCCAGGTCGGGCTGCCCAGCTCGGTGGCCGGGAGCACCCCGACCGGCGGCTTGCCCGGCCCGGCGTACAGAACCTCGTCGGCATGCGGATGTACGACCAGCCCCCCGGTGACCGCCGACGGGGATGAGTCCAGCGGCGCCGCCAGGATCTTCGTATACGTCGTCGCCCGCGGCAGCCGGGCTAGCTCCGCCCCGCTCACCCGAACGGGCCCGACGACCCGCGCGCCAGCCGCCGATTGCCCAGGCGCGCCGCACCCGGCAACCGAGACAGCCAGCACACCGGCACACAGCGCCGCTAGTGCGCCAGAACCGGCACGAGGGCCGCGGCGGCCGATGCGCGTGAACGGGCCGCGCACCAGCCGCCTCACGTCGGCCAACAACTGCTCAGCCCGTCACCTTGAGATGGGACTTGTGAGCCTTGGGCGTGGGAGCCTGGCCGACGTGCTTGCCCTGCTTGCCCTGGCTCTGGCTCGCGGTCGCGCCGTGACCGTCAGCTAGCGCGCTTGCTGCCGGGGCTGCCAGTGCAATGGCTAGCCCGGTCGCCGCGCTGGCGATGAGGGCCCGCCGCGCTCGCTTTGGAACGGTGATCATGCAGCTTCCTCCTGCGTCGCAGAGACGATGTTGCATACCGGTCCCCTATCTATCCAAACGGCAGAGATCGGGCAACTGTTACGCATGCCAACAGATCGGCGTACTCGGTGCCGCCGCGGGCCGGCTCATCGGGCAGCGGGCTGACTGCTCGAACCGCTAGAGCGTGGCGTCTGACTGCCATCTGGCGGTACGGCTGAGAACGACGCTGGCCGCGACGACGCCGGCCGTCGAGGCGCGCAACACCGTCGGCCCCAGGGCGACCGCCACCGCTCCCGCCGCCCGGATCGACTCGTCCTCGGCAGGCGTAATGCCGCCCTCGGGACCGACCACCACGACGATGTCGCCGCTCGCGGGCAGCTGCAGGCTGCCAGCGTCACGGTTAGCGTCCGGGTCCAGCACGATCGCCAGCGCCGCGGCCTGGATCCGGCCGACCGCCGCCGCGAGATCCGCCTGCACGGTGACCTCGGGAAACCACGCGCGCCGACTCTGCTTGGCTGCTTCTTGCGCGGCTGCGGCCCACCGCTTGAGTCCCCTGGCCGCGCGCTCACCGCGCCAGACAGCGACGCACCGGTCGGCCGCCCACGGCACGATGACGTCGACCCCAGCCTCGGTGAGAAGCTCGGCGGCGAGTTCGCCCCGGTCGCCCTTGGGAATCGCTTGGAGCACCACCAGCCGCGGCTGCGGCGGAGGCATCGTCCGCCGCGCGACCACGGTCAGATCAAGCTCGCCAGGCCGGGCTGCCGCGACCACGCACTCAGCGACGTGACCGGCGCCGTCGGTGATGTCGGCCCGCTCGCCGGCGGCCAGCCGCCGGACCATGCTCGCGTGGCGGCCTTCCGGACCGCCCAGCACGATCCGGTCGGCGGCCAGGTCGGCCGTCTGAGCGAGGAAGACCGGCGGCCTCAGGGCGCGCCAGCCCGGTCGCGCGGGGTGCCGCGGCCGCTAGCGCCCGTTGAACGCATCGCGCAGCCGGGAGAAGAAGCCTTGCTGACCCGGCGCAAACTTGCCGGGCGGCGCTTCCTCCCCGCGGAGCTTGGCGAACTGGCGCAGCAGTTCTTCCTGCTCGGGCTCTAGCTTGGCGGGCGTCTCGACGGTGACGTGGACGATGAGGTCCCCGCGACCAGTGCTATTCAGCCGCTCGGTGCCGCGCCCAAACATCGGGATTGCCTGGCCGGACTGCGTCCCCGGACGGATATCGAGATCGGCAGGCCCATCCAGCGTGTTCACGGTGAGCGTCGTGCCGAGCGCCGCCGCCACCATGGGGATCGTCACGGTGCAGTGCAGGTCGTCACCCTGCCGCTCGAAGATCGCGTGCGGCCGCTGCACGATCTCCAGGAACAGGTCCCCCGGCGGCCCGCCGCCGGGACCGGTCTCGCCCTCGCCCGCGAGCTGGATGTGCGTACCGTCCTCGACCCCGGCCGGGATCCGGACCTTGATGGTGCGCCGGGTCCTGACCCGGCCGTCTGCGTCGCACTCGGGGCACGGCTTGCGGATCACCGTGCCGTAGCCACCGCAGGCGGGGCAGGGCCGAGACGTCATCATCTGGCCGATGAATGACCGGGTGACCTGGCTGACCTCACCACGACCATGGCAGATGTCGCAGGTGACCGCGTGCGTGCCGGGCGCGGTGCCCTCGCCGGAACAGGTCGGGCAGACCACAGCAGTGTCGATGACGAGTTCCCTGGTCGTGCCGAATGCGCACTCGGCCAGGTCCAGGTCGACCCGAATGGTCGCGTTGCGCCCGCGCCGGGCCCGACTGCGCGGGCCGCGCGGCGCGGCCCCGCCGCCGAAGAACGCGTCGACGAGATCGCTGAACGGGAAGCCGGCCGCGCCGAACCCGCCGGCGCCAGCGCCTGCCTTCGCGAAGGGGTCGGCACCGAGGTCGTACATCTGGCGTTTCTCCGGGTCGGACAGCACCTCGTACGCCTGCGTGACCTCCTTGAACCGCTCCTGCAGGGCAGGGTCAGGGTTCACGTCGGGATGCAGCTCGCGGGCCAGCCGGCGGTACGCCTTCTTGATCTCTTCCGGGCCCGCATCCCGGCGCACACCGAGAATCCCGTAGTAGTCGTTCGCCACCGGCATTCCTATGACTCCGCCAGGATCTGTCCCACATACCGTGCCACCGCGCGCACCGCTCCCATCGCCGTCGGGTAGTCCATCCGCGTCGGACCGAGGACTCCGAGCCTCGCCAGCGCCCGGTCGCCTGTCCCGTAACCGGCTGCCACCAGCGATGTGCTCTGCAGCTCCTGCACATCATTCTCCGACCCGATGCGCACCGTGACCGCTTCCTGGTCACCCGACTCACCCAGCAGGCGCATCAGGACTACCTGTTCCTCCAACGCCTCAAGCACCTCGCGCAATCCCCGGGAGAAATCCGCTGGGGTGAGATTCGCGGCGCCGCCGACCACGACCCTCTCCTCGTGCCGGGCAACCAGGGTCTCCACGATGACCGAGAACACCGCGGCGGCATTCGGCCGGTCCACCGGGGTCACCCGGTCGGGCAGCTCGGCGACGATCGAGGCGACGTCGGCCAGCTTGCGACCATCCAGGCACGCGTTCAGCAGCGCGCGCAGCTGGGTGATCGCATCGTCAGCGATCCGGGCTGGAAGCTCGACGGTCCGCTGCTCAACCCGGCCGGTGTCGGTGATGAGGACGAGCAGAAGCCGCCGGTCCGTCAGCTGGACCATCTCGATATGACGCACCGTCGACCTGGTCAGCGACGGGTACTGGACCACCGCCACCTGCCTGGTCAGCTGCGCGAGCAGCCGCACCGTTCGCAACACGACGTCATCGAGGTCGTAGGCGCCGATCAGGAACGACTCGATGGCGCGGCGCTCCGCCATGGAGAGCGGCTTGATTCCGGACAGCTTGTCGACGAAGAGCCGGTAGCCCTGGTCGGTCGGGATCCGGCCTGCGCTCGTGTGCGGCTGGACGATGAAGCCCTGCTCTTCCAGGACCGCCATGTCGTTGCGGATCGTGGCCGGGGACACGTCCAGGTTGTGGCGGTCCACCAGGGACTTCGAGCCGACCGGCTCGTTCGTGGAGACGAAATCCTCCACGATGGCGCGCAGGACCGCGAGCTTCCGGTCGTCGAGCACGCGTCACCTCCCTGGCACTCCCAAGTCCTGAGTGCCAAGTCTAGGGCCGTTTCAGCGTGGCGGCACTTATCGCCTGATCAGCGGGCCAAGAGAAAAAACCGACATAAGGGAACGGGCCCGGCTTCACTGGCGGCCGTCTCCCCGGCGCTGCCGAGCGCCGGGGTCGGCTGACGTCGCTGCCGATCGCTGCGGTCGGCGGGATGCGCCGCCAGCGGCTGCCCGGCCGGTTCGGTCGCATGGTGCCTATCTAGTGGGGCTATGGCCCCACCAATCCGGCATCCACG
This sequence comes from Streptosporangiaceae bacterium, assembly GCA_035631375.1. Taxonomy (GTDB): domain Bacteria; phylum Actinomycetota; class Actinomycetes; order Streptosporangiales; family Streptosporangiaceae; genus JAJYUU01. Next base: position 7,685 of record DASQIW010000108.1, on the reverse strand, counting down.
GCAGCGGGCGCCGGAGACCGCGCCCCGGCATCTGGCGTCACGGTTGCTGTGCGTGCCGAGCAGCCGGGGTTCGCCCGTTCCAGCCGCGGGCGCGACCGCCACTAGTCGGTGATCGCGCGAATGACCGCGTCCGCCAGCAGGCGCCCATGGCGCGTCAGCCGGACTGTCCCCTCCGTCAGAGCCGACTCGTCGAGGAGCCCGTCGGCAGCTGCCTGGCGTGCCGCCTCGCGGCCCGCCGGGGTGAGCTCGGCGACCGGGCAGCCAACCGCGAGCCTTGTGCTCAGCATGATCCGCTCGGTCGCCTGCTCGGCCTCGGTGAGGATCTCCCTGGCCTGGCCGGGGCTCACGCCGGCGCTGATGCGCCGGGCGTAAGCGGCCGGATGCCGCACGTTCCACCAGCGGGTCCCGGCGACGTGGCTGTGAGCACCCGGACCGACGCCCCACCAATCGCCGCCGGTCCAGTACAGCTGGTTGTGCCGGCAACGCGAGCCAGGGCCCGCGGCCCAGTTGGACACCTCATACCAGGCCAGGCCCGCTGCGCTCAGCCTGTCGTCGGCCATCAGGTACCGGTCAGCCAGCACGTCGTCGTCCGGGGCCGGCAGCTCGCCGCGCCGGATTCTCGTCGCGAGCCTGGTGCCATCCTCCACGATGAGCGAGTACGCCGAAATGTGGTCCGGGCCGGCCGCGATGGCGGCGTCCAGCGAGGCACTCCAGTCGGCGTCGCTCTCCCCCGGAGTGCCGTAGATGAGGTCGAGGCTCAGCCGGGCGAAACCCGCCGTCCTGGCCCAGGGGACGCATTGCTCAGGGCGTCCCGGCTCGTGCACCCGCTCGAGAACAGCCAGTACGTGCGGGACCGCGCTCTGCATCCCGATCGACAGGCGGGTCACGCCGCCCTCAAGGAGCCGCGCCAGACTTCGCGCATCGATGGTCTCCGGGTTGGCCTCGGCGGTTACCTCGGCGCCAGGCGCGAGGCCAAGCTCAGCATCGATCGCCCGCAGGATCGCCGCCAGCTGACCGGCCGGCAGCAGCGTGGGCGTGCCACCGCCGAAGAACACCGTCTGCACCGGCCCGGCCTTCCCGCCCAGCACCCGCGCTGCCAGCTTGATCTCCTCGATCGCCAGCGCCGGGTAGCTGTCGCGGGAGGCGCCCGAGCCGAGCTCGGCCGCTGTATAGGTGTTGAAGTCGCAATAACCGCACCGCGTCAGGCAGAAAGGCACGTGCACGTAGACGCCGAACGGCGCGGCTCCAAGCCGGTCCGCCGACATTTCCGGCAGGCTGCCGTCGGCCGCTACCGGCTGACCGTCGGGTGGCTGTCCCGCCACCGTCAGCCTGCTCCCCTGGGCAGCCTCACAGGGGGCTGAGCACGGCAGCCGCGATCTCGTCCCACTTTGCGCCCCGCCCTTCGACCGCAACCAGCCTGCCCATGAGTTCGCGGTCGCCGTAGTAGGCCTGCATGGACTCGGCCACCGTGACGGCCACGTCCGGGCGGCTCAGCACGACAAGGTCGTCACCAGCCGTCAGGGTACCGGGGGTGAGCACGCGCAGGTAGGCGCCGGGGCGGCGGGCCGCCGCGAACCTTTTCACCCAGCCGGGCTCCTCGTCCATCCAGGCCTTGAACGTCGTACACGGAATGCGCGGCGCCGTGACCTGCAGCACGACGCTGCCTACTCGCCACGTCTCCCCGATCTGCGCGGCACTCACGTCGATCCCTGCGGTGGTGATGTTCTCCCCGAACATCCCGTTTCGCAGCTCGCGGCTGAGCTGCTCGGTCCAGAAGTCGAGATCTTCCCTGGCGTAGGTGTAGACCGCCTGCTCGAGACCGCCGTGGTTGACCTTGTCCGCGACCGTGTCGCCGTCGAGCCCGAGCGGACCCACCTCGACCGGGCCGCTCGCTGGCCGCTTGTCGATGGCGGATCGGGCTGGCCGCCCGCCGATCAGCAGATCGGCTTCCTGGCCACGGTTTACCGAGATAACGCGAGCTCCTGGCATGTCCCCGAAGCTAGCCGACATGGCGTGGACCGTCGAACGCATAACGGCGGTGATAGCCAGTGCGGCGCTCAGGCGCCGGCCATACTGGGCCGAACACCTGCACCCGTGCGATGAGGACGACGAGATGAGCGCAGGCAGTCCCGGCGAAGGCAACGCCGACGAGACAGCAGCGGCGCAGGATCCATGGTCGCGACCGGCCGACTTCGGCCAGCCCGGCCAGACGGCAGCCCCTGCCCAGCCGGGCCAGCCAGCCTCCTCGGACCAGGCAGCCCCGCCGGCCCAGCCGACCCCGGACGAGCCGACTCAGCCAGCCCCGTCGGAGCAGCCGACCCAGCCAGCCCCGCCGACGTCCGAGCCCGGCAGCTTCGCGTCTGAGGCGCCATCGGCCTGGTCAGCGCCAGCGGAGTGGACCGCGCCGGTGCCGGCATCGTGGCCCGCTACGGACGAATCAGCAGGGCAGCAGCCGGCCGGAAATGGCGCCAGCCCCGGGGCTGCCGATCCCCAGCCCTCGCAAGCCCCGGCTGGACAACCCGGCGCGGTGCCGACCGGGCAATTCGGACCCCCGCCGGCCGGGCCCTACGGCTACCAGCCGACCGGGCCCTACGGCTACCAGTCGGCCTACTACGCTCCGGCCGCGGTCCCTACCAACCCGGTCGCCATCGCGGCGCTGGTCTGCGGCATCGCGCAGGTGCTGGGTTTCGTGGTGCTGCTGGGAAACGTCCTGCTCGCTGTCCCGGCGGTCATCTGCGGCGCCATCGCCATGCGGCAGATCCGCGAGCGTGGCGGGCGTGGCAGGGGCATGGCGATAGCCGGGCTCGTCCTGGGCATCGTCGGCATCGTGCTGTTCGTCTTGTTCCTGGGGCTGGTCATCCTCGGCATCGTCTTCGCCCGGCGCTCATCGGGCTGACCACGGCCTCGCGGCTGCCACGAGGCGGCGGCACCGGCCCGTGTGTCCCCGTTCCCCGACGATCTTTACGAGCGCCGCTTGTCCGGCGTCTGCTCGGTGGAGAGCGCCGCGACGAAAGCTTCCTGGGGTACCTCGACCCGGCCGATGACCTTCATCCGGCGCTTGCCCTCCTTCTGCTTCTCCAGCAGCTTGCGCTTCCGGGTGATGTCACCGCCGTAGCACTTGGCCAGCACGTCCTTGCGCAGGGCGCGAATGTTCTCGCGGGCGATGATCCGGGCGCCGATCGCCGCCTGGATCGGCACTTCAAACTGCTGCCGGGGAATGAGCTCGCGGAGCTTCGCCGTCATGCCCAGCCCATATTCGCGCGCCTTGTCGGTGTGCACGATCTGGCTGAACGCGTCGACCGGGACGCCCTGGAGCAGGATGTCGACCTTGACCAGGCTCGACTCCTGCTCGCCGGCTGGCTCATAGTCCAGCGAGGCGTAGCCGCGGGTGCGGGACTTGAGCTGGTCGAAGAAGTCGAAGATGATCTCGCCGAGCGGCATGGTGTAGCGGATCTCGACCCGGTCGGCAGACAGGTACTCCATGCCGAGCAGGATGCCGCGGCGGCTCTGGCATAGCTCCATGATCGTGCCGATGTAGTCGGACGGCGCCAGCACCGTCGCCCGCACCACCGGCTCGAAGACCTGGGCGATCTTGCCCTCGGGGAATTCGCTGGGGTTGGTCACGATCGACTCGTCGCCGGACTCGGTCACCACCCGGTAGACGACGTTCGGCGCGGTCGAGATCAGCACGAGGTCGAACTCGCGCTCCAGCCGCTCGCGAACGATCTCCATGTGCAGCAGCCCGAGGAAGCCGCAGCGGAAGCCGAACCCCAGGGCGGTGGAGGTCTCCGGCTCGTAGACCAGCGAGGCGTCGTTGAGGCGGAGCTTGTCCAGCGCATCCCGCAGCTCCGGGTAATCGTCGCCGTCGACCGGGTACAGCCCGGAGAACACCATCGGCTTGGGATCGGCGTAGCCGGGCAGCGCTTCCTTGGCGGGATCCGACGCGTTGGTCAGCGTGTCGCCGACGCGTGCATGACGGACGTCCTTAACACCCGTGATGAGGTAGCCGACCTCGCCCGCGGCCAGGCCATCCGACGGCGAGGGCTCAGGGGAGATCACCCCGATCTCCAGCGTCTCGTGGACCGCCTTGGTGGACAGCATGAGCACGCGCTCGCGCCGGCTCAGCCGGCCGTCGACCACCCGGACGTAGGTGACCACCCCGCGGTAGGTGTCGTAGACCGAGTCGAAGATCAGTGCGCGCGCCGGGGCGGCCAGATTGCCCGCGGGCGGCGGCACCTGCTCGACCACGGCGTTGAGCAGCTCGGTAACGCCCTCACCGGTCTTGGCCGAGACGCGCAGCACGTCGGCGGTGTCGCAGCCGATGATGTTCGCGAGCTCGGCCGCGTACTTGTCTGGCTGGGCAGCGGGCAGGTCAATCTTGTTCAGCACGGGGATCAGGTGCAGGTCGGCGTCGAGGGCCAGGTACAGGTTGGCGAGGGTCTGCGCCTCGATCCCCTGGGCTGCGTCCACCAGCAGGATCGCGCCCTCGCACGCCGCGAGCGATCTCGACACCTCGTAGCTGAAGTCGACGTGTCCAGGAGTATCGATCAGGTTGAGGACGTACTGGGCGCCGTCGTTACCGCGCCAGGGCAGCCGGACCGCCTGGCTCTTGATCGTGATGCCGCGCTCGCGCTCAATGTCCATCCGGTCCAGGTACTGCGCCCGCATCTGACGCTCATCGACCACACCGGTGAGCTGGAGCATCCGGTCGGCCAGCGTGGACTTGCCATGGTCAATATGGGCAATGATGCAGAAGTTGCGTATCACCGCCTGATCGGTTGCCGCCGGGCGCGGCACGGTCGGCTGCTCAGTACCTGGGCGCACGCCGTCTATGGTCGCATGTCCCGGCTGTGCCCAGGACCGACGGCTTGCCGGGCCGGGCACCAAGACCTGTGGACCGGCCGTTACGGCCTCCGGCCGGTTTGGGCGCTGGCCGCGATCTCGGCTATCCTGTCTGGGCTGTCTGCATGCCCCGCGTCTGCGCTTGCCCCTGGCTCGCGCCCAGTGCTCGGGCCGGCACCGCCAGACGACCAAGACCCAGACCTAACGAGGCATTTCGCGTGGCAAACATCAAGTCCCAGATCAAGCGCAATAAGCAGAACGAGAAGGCTCGGATGCGCAACAAGGCGGTCAAGTCCGAGCTGAAGACGTCCGTGCGGAAGTTCCGCGAGGCTGCCGACGCCGGCAACGCCGACGCTGCGGCCGCCGCGATGCGGGCCGCGTCCGTCAAGCTGGACAAGGCTGCGAGCAAGGGCGTCATCCACAAGAAGCAGGCTGCCAACCGCAAGTCGGCGATCGCTCGGCGCGCGGAACAGCTCGCTAAGAGCGCCTAGGTACTCGTCTCACCCGGCGAACGCCCCGAAGGGCAGCGCCGGGTCCGCGGCGGGCTCGCCCTCGAGGGCTTGAGCCGCCGACGGAGCGTCGCCTGGGCATAGCGCGGCCCGCTCGCTGCGGGCCGAAGGTCATGGGGGCTTGATGTCCAGGCTGACTGCCAGCCAGGTCAGCGTCAGCATCGGCGGCCTCGTCGTGCTCGACGACGTCAGTGTCAGCATCGGCGCCGGGGACCGCATCGGGATCGTCGCCCCGAATGGGGTCGGCAAGTCGACCCTGCTCGCGGTGCTGGCAGGTGAGCTGGAGCCAGATACCGGCACTGTTCTGCGTGCGCCCGCGACGACAACAGTCCTCCGGCTGGCACAGGAGCCCGACGTCAGGCCCGCCGAGTCCCTGGCCACTCACCTCGCCCGGCGCACCCAGGTCCAAGCCGCGCAGGCGGACCTCGATGCCGCGACGCAGGCGCTGTCCCGCGGCGAGCCGGGCGTTGATGATGCCTATGACGCGGCTCTGCAGCGCTGGCTGACGCTGGGCGGGGCGGATCTGCCCGAGCGCATGGCCGAGGTCACCGCACAGCTCGGCCTCACCGAAAACCTGCTCGACCGGAACGTGGCCGAATTGTCCGGCGGTCAGCAGGCCCGTATCGGCCTGGCCGCGGTGCTGCTGGCGCAGCCCGACATCCTGCTGCTGGACGAGCCCACGAACGACCTCGACGACGCGGGACTGGCCCTGCTCGAGGCACAGCTGCGCCGGACTCCGGCCGGCGTTGCGCTGGTCAGCCATGACCGGGCGCTGCTGGCGGCGATCACGAGCGAGATCCTCGAGCTGGACGAGTTCACCCGGCATGGCTCGATGTTCGCCGGCGGCTGGTGTGCCTACATCGCCGAGCGGGAGGCCACAAGACGGCACGCAGTCGAGGCGTACTCGGCTTACGAGAGCGAGCGTGACCGGCTGACCGAGCAGTCGAGGCGCCAGCGAGAGTGGGCGCGGTCAGGGGCCCAGCGCGCCACCAGCGCGCGCCAGTACCGGGCGGACCGTGACAAGTTCAGCCGGGCTTTCCACGCTGGCATGGCCCAGCACACCGGATCGAGGGCGGCCAGCATTGACCGGGCGATCGCCCGCCTGGATTCTGATGCCCCCGGCGAGGTCCGCGAGCCGTGGCAGCTACGGCTGTCGATCGGCGAGGCGCACCGGGCCGGGGACGTGGCGGTGTCGCTGACCGGCGCGGTGATCAGTCGCGGGGAAGTGACGCTCGGACCGACCAGCCTGACTCTCGGGCCCGCCGACCGGATCCGCATGACCGGCCCCAATGGGTCCGGCAAGACGACATTGATCGACGCGTTGCTGGGCCGGGCACCGCTGGAGGCCGGACAGCGCTACGCCGGACCGGCCACCGTTTTCGGGGAACTGGACCAGACGCGACGGGAATTCTCGACGCACGCGCCGGTGGCCGAGGTGGTGCGATCCGCCGCCGGGCTCAGCGAGGAACAGGCCCGCACGCTGCTCGCCAAGTTCCGACTCCGCGGCGACGCGGCGCTCCGGCCGTCGAACGCGCTCTCGCCTGGCGAGCGGACCAGGGCTGGCCTCGCCCTGCTTCAGGCCCGCGGCGTCAACGTCCTCGTTCTCGACGAGCCCACGAACCACCTCGACATCGAGGCCATCGAGCAGCTCGAGCAGGCCCTGGCGAGCTACTCCCACGCACTGATCCTGGTCACCCACGACCGTCGGCTCGCCGACGCCGTGACCGTGACCGACACCATCGACGTGCGATCGCTGCACGCAAGTCGGCCCTAGGGCCCGCCACCCAGGGGCCGCATCATCGCGTTACCCCAGTGCTGTCGTGCGTAGGGATGGGGTTCGGCGCTGACGGAGTGTGCGCCGCCAGACCAAGGCGGTCAGCAGCAGGACGAGCAGCAGGACGATGAGGATCGCGACACCGATGACCGATGCGGTAATGATCGCGCTCTGCCGCAGCGCCGACACCCGGGCGATCGTCGCAGCCGCCAGATCCTGCTCGACGCTGCGGATGCCGGCGATGGTGCCCGTCGACATGGCGCCGTACCACTCATTGGCGGTGATAGGCGACACATTCAGTTTCTGGTTGGCCACGCCGACCTGGATCGCCTGGTTCTCATAGGACCTGGCGAAGTCGACCAGGCTGCCCTGCACCCTGTTCTGGTACAGGTCCACCTGCTGCAGGGTCGCGACCCGGCTGAACTCGGCGAGGTTGGCGGCCTGCTCCTCCTGCGCGGTCTGCAGGTCGGCGAGCACAATGGGCTCGAATTTCTGGTCCTGCGCGAACGAATACGCCAGCAGGCCTCGCTGCTCGGACGCTTGCTCGGCAATCAGCGAGA